>CADEDM010000189.1 GCA_902826065.1 uncultured Acidobacteriota bacterium
AACGATCTCGACGTCAACATCACCAAGGAAAAGAAGCAGACCAACATGCGGGCGTCGTCGGCGGACGAGGCGATCCGCATCGTGCCGCCGCGCCTGATGGGCCTCGAGCAGGCGATCGAGTTCATCAACGACGACGAGCTGGTCGAGATCACGCCGAAGACGATTCGCCTGCGCAAGAAGGTACTGGCGTCGAACATGCGGCCGAAGAAGGCCGACGACTGATCGCGCCCCGGCGCCGACTATAATCCGCCCACCTCACTGGTGGCTCTCACTCCCGGCACGCGCGTCGGCGCCTACGAGATTTCGGCCCTGCTCGGCGTCGGCGGGATGGGCGAGGTCTACCGCGCGTACGACGCGGGGCTGAAGCGCGATGTCGCGATCAAGGTCCTGCCCGCGAGCGTCGCCGGTGATCCCGAGCGGATGGCGCGGTTCCAGCGGGAAGCCGAAGTCCTGGCGTCGCTGAATCATCCGCACATCGCCCACGTCTACGGCCGGGAAGACGCCGCGTTGATCATGGAGCTGGTCGAGGGCGAGGATCTGGCCCAGCGGATCGCGCGTGGCCCACTGCCCCTCGACGAGGCGCTGCCGATCGCGAGGCAGATCGCCGATGCCCTGGAAGCCGCCCACGCCGCCGGCATCGTGCACCGCGATCTGAAGCCGGCCAACATCAAGGTGCGCGCCGACGGCCTGGTGAAAGTGCTCGATTTCGGTCTCGCCAAGGCGATCGAGCCGCCGGCGACGCACGACCACGCCGGCCTGCCGACGCACACCTCGCCGGCGATGACGATGCACGGCGCCATCCTCGGCACGGCCGCCTACATGTCGCCGGAACAGGCGCGTGGCCGGCCGGTCGACACTCGCGCCGACATCTGGGCCTTCGGCGTCGTCGTCTTCGAGATGCTCACCGGCCGCCGGGCATTTCCCGGAGACGACGTCTCCGAGACCCTGGCATCGGTGCTGGCGCGTCAGCCCGACTGGACCCAGATGCCGGCCGGCGTCCCGCCGACGCTGTTGCGATATCTCCAGCGCTGCGTCGAGAAGGACGTGCGCCAGCGCGTGTGCGACATCGGCGACGTGCGGCTGGCACTCGACGGCGCCTTCGATGTACCGCCCTCCACCACCGGTGCGGCGACGGTCCGGTCGCCGTGGGCGCGGCTGTGGCCGATCGTTGCCGTCGCCGGATGGCTGGTGGCGTTGGCGACCTACCTGTTGTCCACGCCAGGAACCCGGGAGTCGGCGCGCGTGGCGGCGTCGAGCTTCGAAATCCGGCTGCCCGGCAGTCAGAGCCTCCAGAACCCCCAGCGCCCGGTGCTCGCGATCAGTGCGGACGGCCGGTCGGTCGCGTATCGCGCCCACGACGGCATCCGTGTCCGGACGCTCGACCAGCTGCAGTCGCGGCTGGTGCCTGGCACCTCGGGCGAGCCGGTCACGGGACCATTCACCGCGCCGTTCTTCTCGCCCGACGGGCAGTGGATCGGCTACTTCGCCGACGACGGCCTGAAGAAGATCGCCGTCGGCGGCGGGACACCGGTGACCCTGGTCGGTGCGACGACGGCGGATCGGACGTTCGGCGTGAGGTCGTTCGGCGCCACCTGGACCGGAGACGGCACGATCCTCTTCGGACACATGCCCGGCATCATGCGGGTGTCCGCCGACGGCGGCACCCCCGAGCTCATCGTGCCGGCCGCCCGCGGCGAGACGCTGTGGGCGCCGCAGCTCCTGCCGGGCGGCGACGCCGTGCTCTTCACCGTCCTGCGAGGCGGGGCGGGCGCCGTGCGCGATGGAGAGATCGCCGTCCACTCGTTGACTTCGGGCCAGCGCACGATCATCGCGCAGGGGGCCAGCGACGCCCGCTACGTCGAGCCGGGCCACTTGATCTACGGCGCGCGCAACGCCCTGATGGCAGTCAAGTTCGATGTGCGTCAGCTCACCGTCACCGGCGCCGCCGTGCCGGTCGCGGAGGATGTGCGACGGCCGATCGGCATCTTTGCCGGCGGCACGCACTATGCGGTCTCGGCGAATGGCACGGTCGCGTATGTCAGCGCGACGGCGCTGCAGCGCTCGCTGTACTGGGTCGACCGCGACGGGCGATCGCGCGAACCGGTGACGACCGTGCCTATCGGGCCGATCGAGGACCCGCGGTTGTCTCCCGATGGCTCGCGGGTGCTGCTCACGCGGGATGGCGACATCTGGACCTACGACCTGGCCTCGGGACGCGCCAACCGTGTGACCAGGGACGGCGGCAGCCAGATGGGCGCCTGGGATCCGACCGGCACCCGCATCGCGTATTCGGTGGCCGGCAAGGGCGGGACCGAGGCGTGGGTCGCGTCGGCAGATGGCAGCGGCACGCCGCGGCAGCTCACCACGCAAGGCGGCATCGTGCACGTCGACTCCTGGTCACCGGACGGCCGGTTCGTCGCCGTGCATCGCCACTCGCTCGCCGGCGCGGGCATCCTGCTGATCGCGGTCGACGATCCTGGCCTTGCGGCGACGCCCTTTGCCGCCGGCGAGGCGGCGGCGGAGGGGGCGACCTTCGCGCGCGACGGCCGCCACGTCGCGTACCTCTCGATGGATCCGGGCGCCCGCGAGATCTTCATTCGCCCGTTTCCCGGGCCAGGCGGCCGCCTCACCGTGTCGGTGAACGGCGGCGTCGAGCCGCTCTGGGCACCCAGCGGCGAAGTGTTCTACCGCAACCCGGCCGGCGATCGGATGTTCAGCGTGACGACGCGTGCCACCCCGACGATGACGGTCGGCAGGCCCGAAGCACGGTTCGCCGGCCGCTATTACGTGGCGCCCACCGGCTCGCCGCGGCCGCAATACGACGTCACGGCCGACGGCCGGCGGTTCCTGATGATCACCGCCGGGGCCGCGGACGGCGATGACGGCGACCGCTTCGTCGTCGTCCAGAACGCGCTCGGCGAGTCCAGGCGGTGAGGGCGTCCGTTGCGGCGTCTCCGGCGGCGTCGGAGGCGCGGCGGGGCTACTCGCAGCGCAGCGACGTGAGCGGGTCGACGCGGCTCGCGCGCCGCGCCGGCACGACGATGGCCACGGCCGCCACCGCCGCGAACGCGACGACGGCGATCACGTAGGTCGCCGGGTCGAGCGGGCGGATGCCGTAGAGCAAACCGGCGGCGGCGCGCGCGAGCACGACGGCGCCGACCACGCCCAGCAGGAGACCGGCGCCCACGAGGCCGCCGCCCTGGCGCGCCACCATCCGGACCACGTCGGCGCGTGACGCGCCGAGCGCCATGCGCACGCCGATTTCCGGCGTCCGCTCCTGCACGAGGAACGCGAGCACGCCGTAGAGGCCGATGGCGGCCAGCACCGCGCCGACCACCGCGAAGGCTCCCACGAGGCTGGCGTAGAGCCGCGGCCGCGCCACCGACGACGCGACGATGGTGGCCATCGGCATCACGTTGAAGAGCGCGGCCTCGGGGTCGAGGTCCTGCACGAGGGCCCGCAGATCCGCCACCAGGCTCGCGGTCGGGCGTGTCGCCTTCATCACGAAGTAGGGGCCGGCAGGAAAGATCGGCATGCCGCGGCTCCATTGCCGCCCGTCGATGAAGAACTGCGGTTCCGGAGCGGCATCCAGGCCGAATTGGCGGACGTCGGCGACGACGCCGACGATCGTCCACGGCTCCGTGTCGCGGCCGAGGAACACCTGCACGCCGAGCGGATCGCGATCCGGGAACTGCCGCCGGGCCAGCGCCTGGTTGACCAGCAACACGCGCGGCTGGCCGGGGCCGTCGCGCTCGTCGAAGTCCCGCCCGGCGATCACGCGGATGCCGAGCGTCGGCAGGTAGTCGCGGCTCACGTACCGCGCGTCACCGCCGTCGGGTTGCGGCTTGCGCGTCGGGTCGGGCGTGGTCCAGAGGCCGCCGGCCGTGTCGCGCAACTGCACCATCGGTACCTGGTTCGCGTACGCCGCGGACTGCACGCCGGGCAGGCTTCGCAGCCGCGAGATGAGGATGTCGGCAAAGGTCAGCAGGCGCGCGTCGGGATAGGTGGCCGCCGGCAGCGCCACCTGGAACGTGGTCACGCCATCGGTCTGGTAGCCGGTGTCGGTCGACAGCAGGTGCTGCAGGCTGCGTGAGAGTAGCAGCGCGCCGACCAGCAGCGTCATGGCCGACGCGACCTGGGCCACGACCAGGAGACGTCGCGCGGACGAGGCGCCGGCGCCGCCGCGCGCGGCCGTGCCGGTGGCGCGCATGGCGCCGAAGGGGTCGGTGCGCGAGGCGCGGATCGCCGACGCCAGGCCGACCACGAGGCCGGCGCCGATCGCGAGTGTGGCCATGAACGTCAGCACCGTGCCGTCGAGCGCGATCTCCTCGAGGCGCGGGAAGGAGGCGCCGCCCCAGCCTGGTCCCGAGCTGGTGAGGTCGAGCCGCGGCAGCGCCGTGGCGAGGATGCGGAAGAGCGCCAGGGCCGCGGCCGCGACGGCCAGGCCGCCGGCGCCGCCGACCAGTCCGAGCAACGCGCCGTCGGTCAGCGCCTGACGCGCGAGGCGGCTGCGGCTGGCGCCCAGCGCGGCCCGCACCGCCAGCTCGCGGGCCCGCGACAGCGCCCGGGCGAGCAGCAGGTTGGTGACGTTAAGGCAGGCGATCAACAGCAGCACCGCGACGGTCGCGCCGACGACGAGCATCGCCGGGCGCACCGGGCCGACGAGCTCGTCCTGCTCGCGCACCAGCTCGTAGGTCACCTCGGGCCCGTGCTGACGGAGGTCGCGGACGATCGGCGTGAGCTCGGCGCGGGCGGCCTCGAGCGAGACCCCTGGCGCGAGCCGCGCCAGCAGGCGCCCGCGGAACACCCCCGTCGTCGCACCGGTCGGTGGCAGCGGCAGCGTCCAGCCGGAGGTCTCCACGCGTGGGAACGTGAAGGCCGGCGGCATGACGCCGACGACGGCGAGGTCACGGCCGACGCGGCGGCCCAGCACCGTGTCGAGGGTCACGGTGCGTCCAACGACGGCAGGATCGGCGCCAAAGTAGCGCAGCCACCCCGCGTGGCTCAGCAGGATCTCGTGCGCGCCCTGGTCCGGGTCGCTCGACAGCAGTCGGCCGAGCGCCGGCCGGGCCCCGAGCAGGCCAAGCACCTCGGGGGAGACGATGCCGATGGTGACGTGGCCCGCCGCGTCGACCCCGCGCAGGGTCAGGAGGCTCGACGCCACCGTGCTCACGCCGGTCAACGAGCGCGCCGATGCGCGGAGGGTCCGCGCCTCGTCGGCCGAGAAACCGAGGTCGAGACGGCGAGGCGGGCCGCCGGCCGGATTGGTCGACGGCATGATCGCCACGAGCCGCACCAGCGAGTTGGCGTCGTGGGCGTAAGGGAGCGGCTTCAGCAGCACGGTGTAGACGACGCTGAAGATCGCACTCGTGGCGCCGATGCCGAGCGCCAGCGTCGCCACGGCGGCCAGCGTGAGTCCGCGCGACTTCGAGAACGACCGCACGCCGTAGACGACGTCGACCCGCAGGTCCTCGAGCCAGCCGATCGAGCGCGCGTCGCGATGCGCCTCGCGCACCTGGTCGACGCCGCCGATCGCCACACGCGCGGCGCGGGCGGCATCCTCACGCGTCTGGCCACGGCGGATGAGGTCGTCTTCGATCAACTGGAGGTGGGCGGCGAGCTCGCGCGTGAGCGCCGCCTCCTCACGGTCGCGACGCGCGAACGCGCGGAGACGCGACACGAGCGCGCGCAGCCGCGCCATCTCAGGCCTCGTCCCCGAGCAGCCGCTCGACCAGGCCGGCCAGGCGGCGCCAGCGGGCCGTTTCGCCCTTGAGCGCCCGCCGCCCGGCTGCCGTCAACGCGTAGTAGCGCGCTTCGCGGCCGTGTTCGGTGGTGCCCCAACGGCCGGCGATCCACCCCTTCTGCTCGAGGCGGACGAGCGCCGGGTACAGCGTGCCCTGATTCAGCGTGAGCTGCGCGTCGGCGACCTGCGCCAGGCGCGCCGCCAGCGCGTAGGCGTGCAGCGGGCCCATCGTGTCGAGGGCGCGCAGGACGATCAGATCGAGCGTGCCCTGCAGCAGGGCGATGCGATCTCCACCAGACATGCCAGTGGAGTCTGCGCCGGTCTTCACTTGGCTGTCAAGTGGAGTTGTCCGGCACCGCAGCCGCGGCGTGCCTGGCGCCGCGGGTCAGCGGCTCAGAAGCGGTCGGCGCGGGCGGTGTCCCAGGCGCGGCCGAGGCTGCCGTTGACCGTGCCGGTCAGCAGCGCCCCTGGCTCCACGGTCGGGTAGATCTCGTGGTAGCTCCGGATCTCGCCGGAGCTGACCCGCCGCATCACGAACCACGGCTTCAGGTCGCCGGGCTGCTGGAAGCCGGCGGCGCCGAGCACCTCGAAGAAGCTCTTCACCGTCTCGCGGTGGAAGCGGGCGACGCGGTGCGACTTGTCGCCGACGTGCAGGCCCTGCACGAGCTGCGGATCCTGCGTCGCGACGCCGGTCGGACACGCGTTGGTGTTGCACTTCAACGCCTGGATGCAGCCCAGCGCGAACATCATGGCGCGCGCCGCGTTGCACATGTCGGCGCCCAGGGCCACCTTGGTCGCGATCTGGAAGCCGGTGTTGACCTTGCCCGAGGCGATGAGGCGGATGCCGTCGCGCATCCCGGCGCCGACCAGCGCGTTGTGGACGAACGAGAGGCCGTCGTTGAGCGGCGTGCCCACCGAGTCCGAGAACTCGAGCGGCGCGGCGCCGGTGCCACCCTCGGCGCCGTCGACGGTGATGAAGTCGGGCCGGATCCCGGACTCGCGCATCGCCTTGACGATGCCGAAGAACTCGTGGCGCTTGCCCACGCACAACTTGAAGCCGACCGGCTTGCCGCCCGACGACTCGCGCAGCGTCTGCAGGAACTGCAGGAGGCCGAGCGGCGTCGAGAAGGCCTTGTGCGCCGGCGGTGACACCACGTCGTGGCCCAGCTCCACGCCGCGAATGTCCGCGATCTCGGGCGTGAGCTTCGCCGCCGGCAGGATGCCGCCATGTCCCGGCTTGGCGCCCTGCGACAACTTGACTTCGATCATCTTCACGGCTGGCAGGGTGGCGCGCCTGGCGAACTCGTCCACGCTGAACGACCCGTCCCTAGCGCGACAGCCGAAGTAGCCGGTGCCGATTTGCCAGATGATGTCGCCGCCCGGCTCGAGGTGGTACGGGCTGAGGCCGCCCTCGCCGGTGTTGTGCGCGAAGCCGCCGAGCTTCGCGCCGGTGTTGAGCGCCAGGATCGCGTTGCGGCTCAGCGAGCCGTAGCTCATGGCCGAGACGTTGAAGATCGACGCGGCGTAGGGCTGCGTGCAGGCCGGACCGCCGACGACGACCCGGCTCCACGCGTGATCGGGTTCGAGCGGCGCCAGCGAGTGGTTGATCCACTCGTAGCCGGCGGCGTAGACGTCGCGTTGGGTGCCGAACGGCAGCGTGTCGAGCTCGCCCTTGGCGCGCTGGTAGACGACCGAGCGGTCGTTGCGGCTGAAGGGCCGGCCGTCGCTGTTGCTCTCGACGAAGTACTGGTTGATCTCCGGGCGGATCTGCTCGAGCAGGTAGCGGCCGTGGCCGATGAGCGGGAAGTTGCGGCGCACGGCCTGGCGCGTCTGCGTCATGTCGACGACGCCCTGCATGATGAGCGGGCCGACGACGACCAGCGACCACAACACCGGCGGCCACACCACGGCGACGCCAGCGATCAGCGCCAGCGTGGCACCCGAGACCCACAGGAACACATGCCGCATGTCCCCGGAATCGGCCGCCGGCGCGGCGGGTTCAGGGCCGTCGTGCAGAACGGCGCAGGCGCGGTGTCACGTACGGGGCCAGCACGGTCGCGACGTCGTGCCGGACCCACGCGGCGGCGGATCCCGCCTGATAGCAGGCCCACGTCATCAGCGACCCGCTGACGGCGGTCTCGATGGCCCGCGCCAGTCGCCCCGGCGGTGTGCCCCGGGCCAGTTCGCCGGCGGCGACGGCAGCGCGCACGAGGCGTTCGAGCTCGCGGCGGGTGTCGCGGGCGTTCTGCACGAGCGGCCGGCGGAAGTCGTCGTCGGTGAGGTCGACGTGCAGATAGGCGAGGTTGCGCGCCAGCGCCGGCGCCGAGCGCGCCAGGCCCGCCATGCACGCGGCGTAGGCATGAATCGCGGCGAGGGGCGAGTGGTGCGCGTCGCGCAGCGCGGCAAAGAGTGTCGGCGCGCTGCCGGCGAAGCGGCTGGACAACGCCAGCAGCAGGTCGCGCTTGCCGCCGAACCGCTGCACCAGGCGGCCCGCCGTCACGCCGGCCTCGGCGGCGATGTCGGCCAGGGTCAGTTCGTGCGGGCCGCGCGACTCCATGGCGCGCTGGACCGCCGCGAAGATGTCATCGTCGGTGACCGAAGGCCGCCGTGGGCTCATAGGGACTTGATCATAAACGGGCGTTTAGTATAACGTGCGCGGCACACGCTAAATCATCGTTTAGTATCCAGGGAGGCGGCGATGCGCAAGGTCGTCTACGGCGGGGCGTGCAGTCTCGACGGGTTCCTGGCCGGTCCGGCCGGAGAGCTCGACTGGCTGCACTTCAGCACGGACGTCGCGGCGGAGATGCAGTCGCGCTGGGCGACCGTCGACACGCTGATCTTCGGGCGGAAGACGTGGGAGGACGCGGTGGCGCGAAGCGGCGGAGCCAGCGGCGGCTCGATGCCCGGTGTCAGCGCCTTCCTGTGCTCGCGGACGTTGACGGCGGTGCCCGACGGAGCGCCGACGCTCGTCACCGGGGACGCCGCGGACTTCGTGCGCGCGCTCAAGACGCAGGCCGGGAAGGACATCGTGCTGATGAGCGGCGGCAACCTGGCCCGCTCGCTGTTCGCGGCCGAGCTGATCGACGAGGTCGGCTTCAACATCCACCCGCTGCTGCTCGGCGCCGGCGTGCCGGCGTTGCTGAACCCCGGACGGCGCGTCTCGCTGGAGCTCACGCAGTGCCGGCAGCTCGACGGCGGATGCGTGCTGGTGCTCTATGCCGTCCGTCACGGCGCGGCCGCGGCGGCTACCGCGCCGAAGGTGGCACGAGGGCGACGCGCACGCCGATGAAGGGGCGTCGGGCGCCCGGCTCCGCAGCGCCACGGGCAGTGGTGCGGACGAGGCGCGCGGGATCGGCGAATCCGCCGCCGCGCATCACCCACAGCGCGTCGGCTTCGAGTCCGCCCCGGTCGTCGGCCTCGTCGTACGGGTAGGGCTGGTAGGGGCTGCGCGTCCACTCCCAGACGTTGCCGGCCATGTCGGTGAGGCCGTGCGCGCACTCGGGACAGGCGACGGCGCCCGCCGCACGAGGGGCCGCGGCCTCGAACACGGCGCGATCGCGGCGCAGGCGGTCGCCCCAGGGATAGAGGCGTCCGTCGGTGCCGCGTGCCGCTTTCTCCCACTGCGCTTCGGTGGGCAGCGCGACGCGCCATCCGGCGGCGAGCAGGCGTCGCACCTCGGCCGGCGTCGACGGGGCGGCCGCGAGCGCGGTGCTCAGCCAGCGCGCATAGCGCACGGCGTCGGTCCAGCCCACGAAGACCACGGGGAGATCGGCGGCCGCGGCGAGTGCCCGCGGGTCGGCGGACCACCCGGTGGCATGCGCGAACGCCGCGAACTCGCCGACCGTGACCTCCCGCCGGGCCAGGTAGAACGTGGGCACGTCGACGGTGCCGGCCTCGGAGGTGGGCGACCAGCGCTCGTTGTCGAAGGCCTCGAGCGTGCGCGACGGGCCGGCGCCCATCGTGAACGGACCGCCGGGAATCTCGACGAAGCCGCCGAGGTCCGGGGCGGGCGGCGCGGCAGACTGGGCAAGCCCGGCCGCGGCGGCGGCCAGGGCGCCGACCATCGACAGCATCGCGACGCCCACCCGGGCGCCACCGCCGGGACGACGAACCGCGCGCGCCGCGGCCGTGAACGCGACGCGCATCATCGCGCCGCCGACGCCTTGCTGCACGCGAACGACCAGCCATGGCGGCAGGCCCGCGCGTACAGGTCTGGCTCCGGCATGTCGACGAGGTTCAGGCCGCCTTCGCGCACGAGCAGGCGCAGGTCGAGCACGCGAGGCTCGGCGCCGACCGGCACGGAGGGCTCGAGCAGGTTCACGCAGCCGGCCTGGAAACGCCCTTCGCAGGCGCGGGCGAAGTAGGCAAGCGCGCGTCCTTCGTCCGCCGGCACCAGCCGCCCGGCGGCGAAGTGGCGGCCGAGTTCGTTGCAGGCCCAGCCGGCGTTGTCGGTGCAGTAGCTGCCCTCGATGCGCAGCAGCTTCGTGCAGGCTTGCGGCCGGCCCGCC
>CADEDM010000190.1 GCA_902826065.1 uncultured Acidobacteriota bacterium
GCAACATGCTGCCGGTGATGGGCCGCGTGTGGCCGCCCGAGGCCGTGGCGCAGCATCAATCCACGGCAACGTGGGGCAACATCTCGGCGCTGGCCGAGTCGCGGCGGCGCGACGGCCTGCTCTACGTGGGCACCGACGACGGCCTGGTGCAGGTGTCGCTGAACGGCGGCGCGAACTGGCAGCGCGTGGAGCGCATCCAGGGCCTGCCCGACTACGGCTCGTACGGCGTCTACGTGCAGCGGCTGTTCGCCGGGAAGTCCGACGAGGCCACCGTCTACGCGCTCTTCGACAACACCAAGAACGGCGACTTCAGGCCCTACGTGTTCAAGAGCACGACCCGCGGCGGCTCGTGGACGAACATCGCCGGCGACCTGCCGGCCAACGGGCCGGCGCTGTCGTTCGCCGAAGACCCGGTGAACCCCGATCTGCTCTTCGTGGGCACCGAGTTCGGGCTCTTCTTCACGATCGACGGCGGCCGGAAGTGGATCAAGTTCACCACGATGCCCACCATCGCCGTGCGTGACCTCGCCATCCAGGAGCGCGAGGTGGACCTCGTGGCGGCGACGTTCGGCCGTGGGTTCTACGTGCTCGACGACTACTCGCCGCTGCGTCAGGCCTCGGCAGCCGGCTTCGATCGCGACGCGCAGATCTATCCGACCAAGCCGGCAGTCGTGGAAGCGCCCGAGACCGGGCGGGCGCGCGGCTTCCAGGGCGAGGCCCACTGGATGGGCGAGAATCGCCCGCTGGGCGCCACGGTGACGTACTGGATCAAGGAGGCGCCGAAGACGCTGAAGGATCGCCGGCAGGACGCGGCCCGCGCGGCGGAGGCGAAGAAGGAGGCGGCGCGGTATCCGTCGCAGGCCGAGCTGACGGCCGAGGCCGACGAGGAGGCGCCGCAGACCTTTCTCACCGTCACCAACGCCCAGGGCGCCGTCGTCCGGCGGCTGGTCGTGCCGGGCGGCCGTGGCTTGCACCGGTTCACCTGGAACCTGCGCGGTCCCGGGCCGGCGTTGCCGCCGCCGACCCAACCCGACGACGACGGGGGCGGCAGTTTCTTCGGCCAGCAGGCACTGGGCGGCTACGTGCCCCCCGGCACCTACACGCTGGCGCTGTCACGTCGCGTCGGCAGCCAGACCACCGCGCTGGGCAGTCCGCAGACGCTGGCCATCGCCGCCGATCCGGCCATCACGCTCACGCCGCAGCAGATCACGTCGGCGCGCGACTACCAGGATCGCGTCTTCCGCCTGCAGCGCACCTTCACCGGCGCGCTCGAGCAGGCCAATCAGTACCGCACGCGCACCCAGGCGATGCGGCGGGCGGTGGCCGACTCCGCGGCCGCGCCGCGGCTGCTCGACGGCGCCGTCGCACTCGATCGGCGGGTCGTGACGGTGTTGCGATCGTTGCGCGGCGACGAGACGCTGCGCGGCCTCGAGTCGGGATCGCCGAACACCGTGCAATCACGCGTGAACGCCGCCACCGCCGGTGCCCGCGGACTCGCCGGCGCGCCGACCACGACGCAGCAGCAGCACTACACGATCGCCAACGACGACCTGACGGCTGCCATCGGCCAGTTGCGGACGCTCGACGGCGACATCCGCAAGTTCGAGCAGGAGATCGAGGCGGCCGGCGTGCCGTACACGCCGGGACGCTGGCCCGGACAGTAGAAGGCGGGAGTGTCGGGGCGCCGTGTCGCGAACGGCGTCCCTCGCCGCCCTCGGCATCGACCCGCTCCGGCCGCGTCAGGTCAGTGTCGCGCGTTCGAGAGCGGCTCGACCGCGGCCTTGGCGCGCCTGAGGTCGTACTCGCAGCGCACGGCATCGCTTTCGGACGCCACGGTCCACCCGGCATCGAGCGTCGACGCGAGGTAGCTCACGAGATCGCCGATCTCACGCGTGCCACCGGTGTGCAGCGCGAGCAGCACCTCGAGGTCGTACCAGAGCGTGCCGTCGGAATGGTCCACGGCTTCCTGCGCGGACGTGACATCGACGGGGATGTGCGACCGTTGCGACCACTGCGCGGTGGCGCGGAAGACGTCGGCGAACTGCTCACCGGAGTAGGTGAGCTGGACCGATGAGCGCCAGCGAATCATGAGGGGCAGCGATCATCGTAGCAAGATCCGCCGCGGCCTCGTCAGCGCGTTGCATGGAAAGGTGCCGATCAGGGCAGTTCGAGGCGGGCGGCCGTCGGCACAGCCGGCTAGGACTTCGGCTGCTTGACAGCGCCGTTATCGTGCGTCCTCGGCAGCAGCGATCGCAGGGAGCCACGGGTCACGCATGTCGTGCCGGCGTCGGAGGGAATGCCGGCGCCGTCGCGGCGCCGGCTCGTGCTGGTCGGGGCGACTGGATTCGAACCAGCGACCCCCTGCGCCCAAGGCAGGTGCGCTACCAGGCTGCGCTACGCCCCGACCGTCGACGTTCATTGTAGCGCCTGCTCAGGCAGACGCGTGTGGCGTCACGTCCCGGAGAGACCGCGCGATCCGTGTGCAGGGCCCGCGCCGGCTCGTCGCGCGGCTGCGCTATCCTGTGCGCGGATCCTGACGTGGCTCGCTACTTCGTCACCGGCGCCACTGGGTTCATCGGCGCCGAAGTCGCCAAGCAGCTTCGCACGCGCGGCCATCACGTGACGGCGCTCGTGCGATCGCTGGAGAAGGCGTCGCTGCTGGCCAAGCTCGGCTGTGAGCTGCACGTCGGCGACATCACCGAGCCCGAGACTCTGGCGGCGGCGATGGCCGGCGCCGAGGGTGTCTTCCACCTCGCCGGGTGGTACCGCACCGGCCAGCCGCGCGCCCGCGAGCTCGCCACGCAGGTGAACGTCGACGGCACACGACACGTGCTCGACGCGATGCGCACCGTGGGCGTCGCCAAAGGGGTCTACACCAGCACGCTCGCCGTGTTCTCCGACACCCACGGCGCGCTCGTCAACGAGCACTATCGCTACGACGGGCCGCACCTCTGCGTCTACGACGAGACCAAGTGGCGCGCGCATTACGAGGTGGCGCTGCCGGCGATAGCCGCGGGCCTGCCCCTGGTGATCGTGCAGCCGGGGGCGGTCTACGGGCCCGGCGACACCAGCGCACTGCGGACGCTGTTCGTGAGCCACCTGCGCCGGCGCCTGCCGTTCGTGCCGGCGGCGACCGCCTGCTGCTGGGGCCACGTGGACGACACCGCGCACGCCCACATCGAGGCGATGGAGCGCGGCCGGCCGGGCGAGAGCTACATCATCGCCGGGCCGGCGCATACGCTGCGTGACGCGTTGCGCCTGGCCGCGCGCCACAGTGGCCGCGCCGCTCCCGTCGCGGCGCTGCCGCCGTCGCTGGTGCGGGGGCTGGCCGGCCTCGTCGCCCAGGTCGAGCGCGTGCTGCCGTTGCCTCCCGGGATGTCGAGCGAGACGCTGCGCGTCGTCGGCGGCGTGACCTATCTGGGGTCGAGCGCGAAGGCCGCGAAAGAGCTCGGCTTCGCGCCGCGGCCGCTCGACGAGGGCCTCCGCCATCTCATCGAGCACGAGATGCGCGTGCTCGGCCTGCCGCCGCGCGCCTGACGCGCCCTACGCCGAGGCCGACGGACGCAACATCCCGCGTCGCAGGATGTCGGCGATGAGGCGCGTGGCGTCGCCGGTCGACAGGCCCATCTGCTGGTCGACGCCGAACAGCGTCTCGACCGTGCAGTAGTAGATGAACACCCGCGTCGCCAGGATGAGGGCGGCGGCCGGAGGGACGTCGTCGCGGAACTGCGTGTCGAGCTGCAGGCGGGCGCGGTGCTCGTCGACGAAGGCCTGGAAGCGCGTGGCGAGGTCGCCGTAGAAGCGCTGGATGTGGCGGCCGTCGAACTCGACGGCGTCGACGTAGATGAGCGCCATCTGCGGCCGCCATTTCGTGACCACCTCGTGGGCGGCGGCGGCCAGCGCGCTGAAGTCGTGCAGGAAGTCGCCGCGCTCGAGGACGACGTTGATGGGGAAGTCCGGTCGCTCCGTCACCGCCTTGAACTGCTCCAGCAGCGCCAGGAAGATCGCTTCCTTGTCGGCGAAGTGGTGGTAGACGCTGCCGGTGGAGACACCGGCCTTGCCGGCCACGTCGCGCATGCTCGTGGCGCCGTAGCCGCGGTGCGAGAAGAGTTCCAGGGCGGCGTCGAGAATCGCCGCGCGACTGCGTTCCGAGCGTTCCACCTGCAGCATGGACGGGGGCCGTGACAGGTTACTTCAGGTCCCGCAGCCAGCGCGCCAGCGCTCGCACCGCCTCGGCCCGATGGCTGACCGCGGCCTTCCGCGACCCGGCTTCCGCCAGAGTGCTGGCGAACGGCGGGTAGTAGAAAATCGGGTCGTAGCCGAAGCCCCCGTCGCCGGCTGGCGCCGGGGCAACGCGGCCCTCCACGGTGCCGCGTGTCTCGAACAGGATCCGCGGCCCCTCGGCCACGGCCAGGGCGCAGACGAACCGCGCGGTGCGTGCCGGCTCGGGGACGGCCTCGAGCCGCTGCAGCAGCGAGGCGAAGCGGGCGGGATACGTGGCGCCGGCGCCGAGATAGCGTGCCGAATGCACCCCGGGCTCGCCCCCGAGCGCGTCGATCTCGAGGCCCGAGTCCTCCGACACCACGAGGCCGCCGGCCTGCGCGGCGTAGTAGAGCGCCTTGAGCCGCGCGTTGGCGCCGAAGGTCGTGCCGGTCTCCTCGGGCTCCGGGATGCCGGCCAGGTCCAGCGGCTCGACGCGGACGTCGCCCTCGCCCAGGATCTCCCGCACCTCGCGCACCTTGTTGGGGTTGGTGGTGGCGAGGCGCAGGGTGCGCATCACCGCCCCAGGATCGGCCCGCAGATGTCGCGTTGCGCCGCGATCAGGCGATCGATGCCGCTGGCGGCCAGATCGAGCAGCCCGGTGAGGGCGTCGCGGTCAAAGGGCTCGCTCTCGGCCGTGCCCTGGATCTCGACGAAGCGGCCGTCGCCGGTCTTCACCACGTTCATGTCGACCTCGGCCTTCGAGTCTTCCTCGTAGGCGAGATCGAGCAGCGGCATGCCGGCGACGATGCCCACGCTGGTCGCCGCCACGTAGTCGTTCACGGGGATGGCGGTGAGGGCCTCGGTCTGCTTGAGCTTGCCGAAGGCCAGCACCATCGCGACGAAGGCGCCGGTGATCGACGCCGTGCGGGTGCCGCCGTCGGCCTGGATGACGTCGCAGTCGAGCCAGATCGTCCGCTCGCCCAGCCGCTCCAGCCGCACCACCGATCGCATCGACCGGCCGATCAGCCGCTGAATCTCCATCGTGCGGCCGCCGACCTTGCCCTGCGAGGCTTCGCGCGTCGTGCGCGTGTTCGTGGCGCGCGGCAGCATGCCGTATTCCGCCGTCACCCAGCCCTTGCCGCTGCCGCGCAGGAACGGCGGGACGCGATCCTCGATCGACGCCGTGCAGATCACCTTGGTGTGGCCCACCTCGATGAGCACCGAGCCCTCGGCATGCGGGAGGAAGTGCGGCGTGAAGGTGACGGGGCGCAGGTCGCCCGGAGCGCGGTCGAATTGTCTGGTCATGCGGATGCTGGCGTCAGGGCGTGCGGATCAACGCTTCATTCTTCCGCAAGGGCTCGCGCAAGTCCACATGTCCGGTGAGCGTCTCGACCTCGCGGCCGTCGATCAGGATCTGCACGCGGCGCACCGGCGTGAGATTGGTCGTGATCACCGAGACGATCGCGTAGGTGGCGAGCAGCTCGTTGTGCGAGCCGCCGCCGAGACCCGAGACGAACGCG
This sequence comes from uncultured Acidobacteriota bacterium, assembly GCA_902826065.1. Lineage (GTDB taxonomy): Bacteria > Acidobacteriota > Vicinamibacteria > Vicinamibacterales > UBA2999 > CADEFD01. The sequence continues at coordinate 5,724 of CADEDM010000190.1, forward strand.
CCGTCCAGATCGACGTAGGCATCGTCGCGGCCGGTGAGGAACACGCTGCGCACCGCGGCGCCGGCCGGCACCGCGCGCACCAGTGGCGCCGGCGCGTCGGTGGCGAGCTGCGCCTCGACCAGCGCGCGGGCCTGCGCTGCCGGCGTATCGCGCAGCGGGACGTCGGCGGGGGCGCCCTGCAGCCGCACGCCGTCCTCGGCCACGAAGAACAACGTCGCCGCGATGTGCGGCTCCACCGTGGATCCCGCCGCGGGGCGCGGCGGCGGCGGCTCGGCGTCGGGGGTCGGCGTGGCGAGCTGACGCCCGAGCGCCGTGAACATGACCCAGCCGAGGCCGATGGCCGCGGCGGCCACGACCGCGATGATCGTCACGCGCCGGCCGGTCATGGCGTGGTCTTCTCGACCTGGGTCCGGAACGCGCTGATGGCGTCGAACAGCGCCTGCGCCACTTTGTCCTGGTGAGCCGCGCTGGCCAGCGCCTTTTCTTCCTCGGGATGCGAGAGGTAGCCGATCTCGACCAGCACCGCCGGCATGTTGGCGCCCACCAGCACCCGGAACGGCGCCTGCTGCACCGGGCTCGGGCTCATCTCGACCTTCGAGCGCAGTGAGGCCTCGACCATGGTGGCGAACGTCGCCGATTGCTCGAGGTGCCGGATCTGCGCCGTCTCCCACAAGATGAGCTCGAGAGCCCGCGCCCCCCCGCCGAGCTGCGGCAGCATCGGCGCATTCGGCTGTTGCACGGCCCGCCGCGACTCGAGGCTGGCGCGGTCGACGCTGAGGTAGTAGACCTCGGCGCCCTTGACCGAGGCGCGCACCGCCGCATTGGCGTGGATGCTGACGAACAGGTTGGCGCGGTTGTTGTTGGCGAGGGCGGCGCGCGCGTCCTGATCGAGCGTGCGGTCGTCGTCGCGCGTGAGGATGACGCGCAGGCCGAGGCGGCTCTCGATCAGCGCCTTCACCCGCCGGCTGACCTGCAGCGTGATGTGCTTCTCGAGCGTGCCGCCGGGCCCCTCGGTGCCGTTGGCGTCGCCGCCGTGGCCCGGGTCGAGCACGATGGTGCGGAAGCCCGCGGTCACGGGATCGAGCAGCGGCGGCGCCGGGTCGGGCGCGGTCGGCGTGGTGGGCGCGGCCGGCGTCGCCGGCGGCGGCGTGGGCGGCGTGGCCGAGAGGCCGTCGGCGCCGGCCGCCATCAGGTCGATGACGACGCGCGTCGTGCCGGCGTCGACCGGCTGTACCGTCGCCCGATGGGTGGCAAACCGTGGCCCGGTGGTGATCACCAGGGTTCCCGGCGCGTCGCCGGGACGGATCCCCTGCAGCAGGCCCTGCGCCGGCACGCTGGGCACTGCCGCATCGAGCGCGTCGGCGGCCATCGTCACGACGATCTGCCCGGGGCTCTGCGCCACGCTGGTCTCGGTGGCCGGCGAGATCTCGAGGGTCACCTGCGCCGCGTTGGCGGCGAACTCACCGCGCACCACGACCCGCGGCACGCGCAGGTCGCCGACGACGAGCAGGCGCCCGCCGCGGCGGAAGTCGACGCGGCGATCGAGGACCAGGCTGACGACCCGGGTCACGAACTCCGGGGTCACGACCAGGCGCCCGTCCTGGCGCAGCGGCGGCGCCGCCAGCGAGACGAGCCGGCCCTGCGCCGAGACGACGTTGCGCTCGGGCGTCAGCACCGCGGAACGGCCCGACGCGCTCACGGTGGTCGTGCCGGTGACGCGATCGTCGCGCAGTGCCAGCCCGAGCGCAGCGGCGAGGTCATCGAGGGCCAGGTAGTCGCCGCCGTTGACGGTGGCCACGGCGAGGTTACGCCGGCCCTGCGCGCTCACGACGGTGATCGGCGCCGGCGCGGGCGCCTGCGCAAAGGCGACCGCGGCCGCGACGGCGAGCGTCAGGGCGAGACACAGAAGAGCGGCCGTCCGGCGCACGACACGATCATGATAGCGCGCCCGACGCGGCCGGGCCGGCCCGGCTGCGCACGTCCGGCCTTCGAGGGCGGGGTATGATCGCCGCGGCACGGAGGTTCGGACGATGCGGATGCAGCGGCTGGCGATGGCATGTGTGGTGGCAGCGGGCGCCTGGAGTGCGACGGCGTCGGCGCAGTCGACGCGGCCGGCCACGTTCGATTTGTGGGCGGCGGGCAAGGCCACCTTCGGCGTGTTCGTGCCCGACGAGAATCCCGCGCCGCGTGGCCCGAATCGCGGCCCGGCGGTCTACACCGCGGCCGGCGGCGCCAAGCTGGCCGCCAACCCGCTCATCGACTTCGTCTTCCTCAACCTCGAGGGCCACTACGACCGCAACGCGGTCATGGCGATCAGCGAGGGCCTCGGCAAGAAGGGCACGCCCGGCCGCAAGCTGATGCTGGTCCGCATCCCGCCGATGGTCGAGGCCGGCCCGGCCGACACGCTGGTGCGCATCAAGGAGATCCTGGCGATGGGCGCCGACGGCGTGACGCTGCCGCACATCGAGAACCTCGACCAGGGACGGCAGGCGATCAGCCTGTTCGCCGACGCCCGCGCCAACGTGTGGTCGGCCGCCAATCCCACCGGCAACGTGGTGGCGATGCTGATGCTCGAAGATCCGCTGGCGGCGGCGGGCGCCAAAGACATCGCCGACATCGGCGGCTACAGCGTGCTGGCCTGTGGCATCGGCAGTCTCACCGGCGCGCTGAAAGGCGATCGCGTCGCGGCCGAGAAGCTCAATCAGGAAATCCTGGGCGAGACCAGGCGCGTGAAGCTGGTCAACATGATCACCGCCAACGAGAAGGACGTGGCGCAGCGCGTCAAGGAAGGCTTCCTCGGACTGCTCGTCCCGAACGACGCCGTGATCACGGCGGGTCGCGCGGCCGCGGGCAGATAGGCTGCGGCCGGCACAGCTCGTGATCGGTGGACGTGGGTCTATCTGCGTAAGAACTTCTGCACGCGCCGGCCAGTGCCGACTTCCGCCGTATAGAGATCGCCCCGCGAGTCGACCGCGAGCGCGTGCAGGAAGATGAACTGTCCGGCGTAGCGGCCGATGCGGCCCACGCCTCCGACCTCGGACAGCGTCGCGCGGTCGTAGATGCGGACGCGGCCATTGCCGGCATCGGCGAGATACAGGAACCGCTGCGCGGCATCCGGCGAGAACGCCACCGCGAACGACGTGCCCAGCAGGCGTGTCGGCCGCTCGACGAACATCTCGCGCTCGAAGACGCCGGCGGTGGTGAACACCTGCATGCGGTTGTTGCGGCGGTCGTTGACGTAGACCTTGCCGTCACGTGACACGCGGATGCCGTGCACGAGGTTGAACTGCGCCGGCGGCGGGCCGTCGAGCACCAGCGTCTTCGGCGCGGCGTCGTCGGGGGCCTTGCCGTAGGCGCCCCACATCCGCTTGAAGGCGCCGGTGTCGGCGTCGTAGACGATGACGCGCCGGTTCACGTAGCCGTCGGCGACGTAGAGCTCGTTGGTCGCCGGCTCGACGTAGACGTCGGCCGCGTTGTTGACGTTGGCGGTGTCGAGCGAGCCCTTGCTCTGGCCGCGCTTCCCGATCTGGAACAGGAAGCGGCCATCGCTCGTGAACTTCAGGATCATGTTCTCCTTGCCGCCGGAGAGCCGCGGCCCACCGGCGGAGGTGATCCAGACGTTGCGCTTGTGGTCGACGTGTATGGCGTGCTCGTCCTCGGGCCACTCGTAGCCGTCGCCAGGGCCGCCCCAGCCACGCAGGTACTGGCCCGCCGCGTCGAACTCGAGCACCGGCGGCGCCGCCGTGCAGCACGCCGCGCCGGCGTTCTGTGCCTTCTCGTCGTCGGTCAGCGACCACGGACGATGGAGCACCCAGACGTGATCGCCGGCATCGACGGCAACGCCCGTCACCTGGCCCAAGGTCCACTGCGCCGGCAGGGTGGGCCACCGCGGGTCGACCTCGAAGCGCGGCGCGGCGGCGGGGGACTGCGCGGCCAGCTGCGACGCCAGCCGCTCGGCGCCGGCCAGCAGGGCCAGCACAGCGATCGTGGCCACCGCGCCCGTGAGCCGCGGCGATCGGGCCGGCATCACGCGGCCTCGCCGCCGTCGGCGACGGTGCGATTCCGCCCGGCCGCCTTGGCGGCGTAGAGCCGGCGATCGGCCACGTCGAGCAACGCCCGCGTGGTGCCGTCTTCGGGCAGGCTGGCGACGCCGACGCTGGCTGACAGCCGCGGAATGCGTCCCTCGGCGTGCAGGGCCGCACGCCACGCGTCGATGCGGGCCACGGCACTGGCGCGGTCGGTCTGCAGCAGCACGGCGAACTCCTCACCGCCGTAGCGGGCGATGATGTCGTTGTCGCGGAACGCCTCGCGCAGACGCGCTGAGGCGAAGCGCAGCGCCTCGTCGCCGGCGGCGTGGCCGTAGCGGTCGTTGACGCTCTTGAAGTCGTCGAGATCGATGAGCGCGACGGTGAAGCGCACCGGCAGGCTCGACGCGCTGAGCAGCAGGCGGGCGAAGCTCTCGTCGAAGAAGCCGCGGTTGAAGAGCCCGGTGAGCT
>CADEDM010000191.1 GCA_902826065.1 uncultured Acidobacteriota bacterium
GCGCGCGGCGCCGGGCTGCCCGCGGGCTGGTTGGCCGCCAGGGCGCCCAGCGCGCCGTCGACCTGGTCGCGCTGGATGTCGAGCAGCACCAGGTCCGGGGCGTTCGCGGCGCTGTCGACGGAGACCTCGCGCACCAGCGTGTCCTGCAGCGCCCGCACGCCGAGGATGAAGAACGTGCCGAGGCCCACCGTGAGCAGCACCAGGTGCACCTGGCCGCCGGGACGGGTGAGCTGCAGCGCCGCATGGCGCAGCGGGAACCAGCGCGCAGCGGTCAGGGGCCGCACGCCGGAGATGAGGGCCACTCCCGCCACATAGAGCACCACGGCCAGCAGGGTGAAGCCGGCCGCGACGATGCCACCGATGCGTGCCGAGCCCGCTTGCCACATCGTCACGGCGACGAGCGCACCGCCCACCGCGACGATCGCCGCCCAGCGCAGCCAGTCGCGGCCAATCGGTGGCGGCTCGTCGCGCAGCAGGCCCGACGGCTTCACGCGCCGGACGTCGAGCAGCGGCACGAGCGCGAACAGCAATGCCACCAGCAGTCCCGTGCCGGCGCCCTGGGCAACCGCCGAGGGCGTCAGCCGATAGCTCACCTCGATGCCGGCGGTCACCGCCGGGCCGAGCCACGCCGGGATCCACGCCACGACGCCGGCCGCGATCGCGATGCCGACCACGCTGCCCAGCAGTCCCAGTGCCAGCACCTGCGCGACGTAGACGGCGAGCACCTGCCAGCCGCTGGCGCCCAGACACTTCAGGATGGCGATGCTGCGGATCTTCTGCTGCACGAACACGCGCGTCACGCTCGACACGCCGACGCCGCCGAGGATCACGACGATCAGGCCGACGAGACTCAGGTAGTTCTCCGCCCGCGCGAAGTCCTCGCCCACGTCGCCCTCGGTGGCGGTGTAGGCGCGCACGCGCACGAAGGTGTTCTTGAGGTCGTCGCGCAGCGCCGCCGTGAGCGGCGCCACCTGCGCGTCGGGCACCTTGACGAGCCGCTGATAGGTGACGCGGCTCCCGAACGCCATCAGCGACGTCTGCTCGAGGTCCGTCAGATCGACGATCACGCGCGGCCCGAGGCTGAAGGCGCCGAGGCGCCGTCCAGGTTCGGCGGCGATGACGCCGCGGATCGTGAATGCCCGGCCGCCGATCGACAGCCGATCGCCGACGGCGAGCTCGAGCTGGGCCAGGAGTTCGGGACGCACCAGGGCCCCGAAGCCCGCGACCAGCGCGTGGTTGTAGGCCAGGCCCTGCTCGAGCTCCAGCGTGCCGTAGTACGGGAAGCCGGGTCCAACGGCCTTCAGCTCCACCATGCGTGCCGGGCCGTCGTCGCCGCGGCCATCGACGCGGGCCATGGTGGCCGTCTCGGCGATGCGGGTGACGCTGGCGCCAGCGGTCTGCAGCCGTACGTCGATACGGCCCGAGAGGTCGCCGTCGATCGGCCGGCCGCTCGACACCACCAGGTCCGCGCCCAGCAGCGCTCGCGCCTGGCCGGCGAACACCTCGCGGACACTCTGGATCACGGAGCGCAGCGTGACGATCGCGCCGACGCCGAGCGCGATGCAGAGGAAGAAGAACACCAGGCGCCGCCACGACGCGCGCATCTCGCGCCACGCCATGGCCGCGACGAAGGTCATGCCGCGCCCCCGACGACGGCGGTCGTGAGATCGGGCACCGGCCGGCCGTCGCGCAGCGTGAGCCGGGCGTCGGCCAGGGCCGCGATCTCGGCGTCGTGGGTGACCAGGACGAGCGTGGCCTTGCGGGTGCGCCGCACCGACAGCAACAGCTCCAGGATGTGCCGCCCGTTGGCGCCATCGAGGTTGCCGGTGGGTTCGTCCGCGAGGATCAGCGGCGGGTCGTTGGCCAGCGCACGGGCGATGGCGACGCGCTGCTGCTCGCCGCCCGACAGCTGCGACGGGTAGTGATGCCCACGGGCGCCCAGGCCGACTTCGTCGAGCAACGCCGTGGCGCGAGCGCGGGCATCGCTGCGGCCCAGGAGTTCCATCGGCACGAGCACGTTTTCGAGCGCCGTCAACGACGGGACCAGGTGGAAGAACTGGAACACGAAGCCGATGCGCGCACCGCGCAGCCTGGCGAGCCGGTCTTCATCGAGCGCGGTGATGTCGATGTCGGCGATCGCGATGGTGCCGCTGGAGGGCGCGTCGAGACCGGCCATCAGTCCGAGCAGCGTGGTCTTGCCGCTGCCTGACGGCCCGATGATGGCCAGGAACTGCCCGTCGGGCACGTGCAGATCGAGGGGATGCAGGATCGTGAGCGGCCGATCGCCGCTCATGACCGTCTTCGACACCGAGCGCAGGGTGATCATCGCGACGTGGTGGCCTCGAGCTCGCGGACGAGCGGCTCGAGGGCGCGCCACACCGTGTCAGCGACGCGACGGGCGCCCTCGGGATTGGGATGGATGCCGTCGGCCTGGTTCAGCGCGGCGTCGCCGGCGACGCCGTCGAGCAGGAACGGCACGAGCGTGGCGTGGTGGCGCTGCGCAAGCACCGGGTAGACGTCGTGGAAGCGGCGGGTGTACTCGGGGCCATTGTTCGGCGGCGCTTCCATACCGGCGAGAATCACGCGTGCGCCCGCGGCGGTGGCGCCGCGAAGAATCGCGTCGAGGTTGCGTTCGAGATCGTCGACGGGCAACCCGCGCAACGCGTCGTTGCCTCCCAGCGCCACCACGAGAATGGCGGCGCCACCGTCGAGCGACCAGTCGAGGCGTCGCAGTCCGCCCGCCGACGTGTCACCCGAGACCCCGGCATTCGCCACGGTCCAGCCGGCGTGCCGCTGTTCGAGGCGGGCTTGCAGCACGGCCGGATAGGCCTGCTCCGGCGTCACCCCCAGGCCAGCGGTGAGACTGTCGCCGAGCACGACGATGCGGCGTTCCGCCCGCACGGGAGCCGCGGCGGGCGCGGGCGCGGCGACTGGCGCGGCATCGGTCGCAGCCGGCGCGGATCGAGCCGGCGCGGCCGGCGGCGGACTGCAGGCCGCAACGGACGTCGCGACCCAGAATCCCAGCAGCGCGGCGCGCACGACCATCATCGCTGTCCATTATGACGGATGCCGCGCGCGCGGGTTCCCGGCCCATGTGCCGGCGTGACGACGCGTGGGGCCGCCGGCAGACGCGCCGGCGTCAGGTGCGGTGGATGACGACCACGGTCACGTTGTCGGTGGTGCCGTTGGCCAGCGCCTCGTCGATCAACTGCTGCGCGCCGACGGCCGCCGCGACGCCGCGCACGAGGGCGCCGATGCGGGCGTCGTCGACCACGTTGTGCAGCCCGTCGGAGGCGAGCACGAGGATGTCGCCGGGCGCCGTAGGCACATCGATGACTTCGGGCTCCCCCGACGCCCGGGCGCCGATCACGCTGGTGAGCACGTGACGCATCGGATGCGCGCGCGCCGCGGCCTCGCGGGCGCCGTCGCGTCCGAGCACCGACGCAAGCCAGGTGTCATCGTGCGTGAGCTGCTCCACGCCGTCGCCGCGCACCAGGTAGGCCCGGCTGTCGCCCACGCTGCCTACGGCCGTCTCGCCGTCCTCGACCAGCAGCACCGTGAGCGTCGTGCCCATGCCCACCAGCTCGGGATCCGCCGCGCCGGCGTCGTAGACGGCGCTGTTGGCGCGCAGCAGTGCGTGCCGCAGCCGCGCACAGCGCCGCGAGCCCTGGCCTTCGCCATGCGGCCAGGCGAAACTCGCCGCGGCCGACGCTTCGAGGTCGGCGAGCACCTCGGCGACCGCGAGGTGCGCCGCCACCTCACCGGCCTGATGGCCGCCCATGCCATCGGCGACGACGAACACCCCGCGGGCGACATCGATGTGCCAGTGATCTTCGTTTGCCGTCCGCACGGGGCCCGTGTCGGACGCACCGGCGGCCACGACGGGCGGAAGCGGCGTCACGCTTCGAGAGTACAGGCGTTTCCGCGCGCCGACAACGTCGGAGTCCGTGTGTATACTCGCTGCAGTGATCAGCACGCCCCTGCAGCCCGTGCTGGCTCGCGCCTCCGCGCTGCTCGACCGGGGGCGCGGCACGGCCGCCGCCGAGCTGCTGGAACCGCTCCTCCAGGCGCGCAGTCTCAAGCGGATCGACGAGCTCGTGATCCGCGGCGCGCTGGCCGACGCGTGGCTGCTGCGCGGGGATCCGACGCAGGCCGCCGCGGTGCTGGGCCGGCCTCCCGATCAGATTCGCGAGGCCCTGCCACAGGCCCTGCTCTCGACCTTGTGGCGCCTGCACGGACAGATCGCCGCCGCCCGCGGCGAGCAGTCGCGAGCCATCGCCCTGCACGCACGCGCCCTCAAGCACGCCGAGGCGGCGCACGACTCGCGCGGCATCGGGCTCGCCCACCTGGAACTGGTGCACTGCTACCGCAAGGTCGGCGACCACACGATCGTCCGCGAGCACCTCACCGAGGCGGCCGCGGCGCTGCACGCGGCCGGCGACCGCCGGCATCTCGCCGAGGTCCACTCCGCGTCGGGCGTGATGTTCGCGCAGCAGGGCCGCTACGAGGACGCCGCGGCGGCGCTGCGCAATGCGGAGCGTCTCGCGTCGGCCCTCGGCGCCGACGACGTGCTGGCCCTCGCCTACGTGAACCAGGCCGGCGTGGCGCAGTTGCGCCGGCGCTACGACCAGGCCGTGGCGCTGGCCGAACGCGCCGTGGCGCTGCATGAGGCCGCCGATCAGCCGCACCGCCTGGCTGCGTCGCTGGCGACGCTGGGGCAGATCAACGTCAAGCTCGGTCATCTCGATGCCGCCGAGAACGCGCTGCGACGGGCGCTGGCGCTCACGCGCGGCACGTCGCTCATGCGCGTGCACGAGATCGTCGGCGCGGTCTACGACACGCTGGCGCAGATCGCGTTGATGCGCGGCGACTACGAGGCAGCGGCCGGACATCTCACCCATGCCGCCGAAGCCTTCGGCCACTACGGCCGTGAGACCAGCCGCTGGTACGAGTGGTCGGTGCGGGTCATCACGGCGCGGCTGGCCAACCGCCAGGGCCGCCCCGATGACGCCCTCGCCGCGGCCGACGCGCTGGTGCAGGCCGACGGCGCGCCGCCGGCCGAACGCCTCGAAGGCGAGCTGATCGCGGCCGAGGCGCTGCTGCTGTCGACCAGGGCCGAGGCCGCCGACGAGCGCCTGCAGGGCGTCGAAGGACGCATCGATCCGCGCACGACTCCCGGCGCCTGGGGCGAGTTCCTGCGCCTGCGGGGCCTGCATCACGCGGCAGAGAACCGGCCCAACGAGGCGTATCACGACATCGCGCAGAGCGTGAGCGTGTTCGATCTCGTCGGGGAACGCTATCAGGCGGCCGTGAGTCACTTCGCGCTGGGCCGGCTGGCCCGCCAGGCCGGTGCGCGCTCAGTCTCCGACCGGCACCTGAAGCACGCCCTCGAGGAGTTCCGCGCCCTCGGCTCGCTGCGCGATCTCGACGACCTCGAGCGCACGCTCGCCGAACCGGCCACGCCGGGCAGCGGCATCTACCTGGGCTCGCCGGCCGACGCCGATGACGCCATCGTGCAGCGGCTCGTGAACGCCTCGGTGCTGCCCGACCTGCTGGCGCACGAGCTCGTGATGACGGCGCGCGAGGCCGTGCTCGCCGATCTGGCGGTCGTCTACGTGGCGCCGCACGGCGGCGATGTCCGCGTCGTCGCGGCGGCCGGCGGCGACACCGCGGCGGCCCGCACACTGGCGGCGGCCGCGGTCGGCGGCGGGACGTTCGCCGGGCATCCCGTGGTCGTGCGGCCGCTGGGCGCCGATCCCGACGGACCGCGCTGGCTCGTCGTGGCGTCGTCGCGGCCGTGGAGCGACCTGGCCATGCGGCGTACGCGGATGATGGCCGCGGTGGCACGTCAGGGCTTCGAGCTGTGTGGCGCGCGCGAACGGCCGGTGGCGGCCCGCATGCCCAGCACCGAGCGGCCGCTGGAGCCGTTGCTGACCGGGTTCATCTGTGCGTCGCCGTCGATGCAGCGCGTCGTCGAACAGGTGCAGCGGCTGCAGGGCAACGACCTGACCGTGCTCATCACCGGCGAGAGCGGCACGGGCAAGGAACTGGTCGCGCGGGCGATCCACGTGGGCTCGCTGCGCAGCGCCGCCACCTTCCTCCCCTACAACTGCACGACGACCACCCGCGAGCTCGCCGACTCGCAGCTCTTCGGGCACCGCCGCGGCGCGTTCACCGGCGCGGTCAACGACCAGCCGGGCCTGATTCGCGCCGCCGCCGCCGGCACGCTCTTCCTCGACGAGGTCGGCGACCTGCCGTTCGACGTGCAACCGAAGCTGCTGCGCTTTCTCGAGCAGAGCGAGATCCTGCCGGTGGGCGATACCAAGCCCCAGCACGTGGACGTCCGCGTGCTGGCGGCGACCAACGCCGATCTCGAGCAGCGCGTGAGCGAGGGCAAGTTCCGCGAGGACCTGTACTACCGCCTCAGCGTCATCCGCATCCACATCCCGCCGCTGCGCCAGCGCCGCGACGAGATCCCGCACCTCGCCACGTTCTTCCTCCGCGAGAGCGCCGACCGCCTGGGCAAGCCGGACGTCGGGCTCAGCCCGGAGGTGCTGGCTTTGTTCGCGTCGTACTGGTGGCCGGGCAACGTCCGCCAGCTTCGCAACGAGGTGCAGCGGGCGGTCGCCCTGGCGGCTCCGGGCAGCACCGTCGTGCCCGAGCACCTGTCGCCCGACCTGATGGCGGAAGTGCCGGCCGGAGGCACGCACGGCGCGCCCGTGACCAACGGCGGCGGTCCGAGGCTGCGCGCCGGTCAGACGCTGGCGGATCTCGTGGACGAGGTGGAACGGGGGCTCATCGCAGAGTCCCTGGAACGCGCGGGGGGCAACATCGCGGAGACCGCGCGCACCCTGGGTCTGACGAGACGCGGCCTGTATCTGAAGCTGAAGCGCCTCGGACTCGAATCCGTCGCCCCACAGATTTGAGTATTCGGTATCCATTTCGAGAGTGCCATGGATACCAAGTATTCGCATAGGCCAGTGACATAGCCACGCCAAGCTGTCGTTAATTCTCTTAATTGTCGTCTAAAGTCATATACATTCGTTCATAGTTCGTCGTTAGCACGGATGGGCGCGGATCTTGGAGTGAGGGTTGGCGTTGCAGGTTCTGCAACCGACTGCACTCTTGGGGGATTCCGTGGCCAACTCGACTCTCGCGTCCACCGCCAGCGCCACCCAGCGCACCAATTCCCGTCAGCGCGTGGCCCTGCCCGCCCGTCTGACCTGGAAGGACCAGGGTGGCGCGGTGCGCTTTGCGTCGGTGACGACGCGGGACTTGAGTGACACGGGCGCGTTCGTCGAGTGCGCCGGCACGGCGCCGCTGCCCCTGTTCCGGCTCGTGCACCTGCAGCTCGAGCAGGCGGCCGCGGGCGCCGACCACCCGCTGGCGGCCGGCCGCGTGCTGGCAGCGGTGTGGCGCGTCGAGCGCGCCAAGGGCGCCGGCCCGGCGCAGGGCTATGCGCTGCGCTTCATGCTCGACCCGACTCAGGCAGCCGCGACCGCGATGCCCCGCTTCGCAGTGCCCGACATGGCGGCGGCCTGCTAGTCAGCGACCCAGCGACGACCCGCGAATTCCCCTCGGCCGCAACCGGCGGCACCGTCCAGCCGGTGTCTAGGCCGGCGGCGTGTGCAGCACGCCAGGACCGTCCTTCTCGACGCGCTTGCGCCAGTAGCGCGCCAGCCCCTGCCAGATCTGATCGAACGGCGCCGCAGACTCGGCCGAGCGGATGGCCGCGTCCAACCCGCCGCGTGCGCGCAGGTCGTCGCGCTGCCAGGCCTGCCATTGCGTGACGAGGGAGGCGTCGTCACCGCCGGTGCGCAGCAGATCCCTGGCTGCCGTCGCCGCCTGCACGAGCGTGTCGCGGAACTGCGCGACGTGCCGGTCGGGGTCGTCGTAGGCGCCGAAGTGCGTCAGGAACAGCGACGACGGCCCCCACGCGGCGATCGTGTCGAGACTGGCGAGCCACGCCGCGATGTCGATGTCCGGAGGCGGCGTCGCCGCGAACACCGGCGCCCCCTCGACGCGCACGCCGGCCGTGTCCCCCACGAACGCCGTGCGGGTCGTGCGATCGAAGTAGCTCACGTGATGCACGGCGTGGCCCGGGGTATAGGCGACGTCGATGGCACGGCCGTGCAGCGCCAGCGCCTCCCCGCCTGTCAGCGGGCGCAGGGCGTCGGCAGGCACGGCCAGGAACTCACCCCACAGCCGCGCCATGTCGTCGCCGTAGAGCCGCGTCGCGCTCGCGACCAGCCGCTCCGGCTGGGCCAGGTGACGGGCGCCGATGGCGTGCACGTACACCGGCATTCCCGGCCAGCGTTGCGCCAGCGTACCGGAGGCGCCGGCGTGATCCAGATGGATGTGCGTGAGCAGCAGCCCGCGGACGTCCGGCCACGCCAGGCCGATGCCGCGCAGGCCCTCGGTCAAGGCAGGCAGACACGAGCTCGGCCCGGGATCCACGAGCAGCACGCCGCCGTCGCAGGGCACGACCGCCGTCGCGATCACGCCGGGCGTGCCGAGGAAATGCAGGTCGATCGTCCGCGCCATCCGGCCAGTGTAGTGCACGCCTTTCCGCGATTCGTCCCCACGCTCATCGCGCCCGCTGCGCTGGTCGCGCAGCCGGCCCGGACTCGCCCGGTATGATGGCGCCATGTTCACCGTCCCCGAGATGCGCAGACTCGTCGCCGTGGCCGCCGCCCTCGGATGTGCCGCGGCGTGTTCCCGTTCCACGACCCCGGCCGCGGAACAGACGCCCGCCCCGCCGCCGCTGACGTCGGGCCTCGACGCCTCGACGTTCGATCGCGCCGTCCGTCCGCAGGACGATCTCTTCCGCTACGTGAACGGCGGCTGGCTGGCCCGCACCGAGATTCCCGCCGACAAGGCGGTCTACGGCGGCTTCGTCGAGGCCTTCGACCGGACGCAGGATCAGCTCAAGGCGCTGGTCGAGGCCGCGGCGGCGACGCCCGGCGTGACGGGCTCTCCGCAGCAGCAGATCGGCGATTTCTACGCCGCGTTCATGGACGACGCCAAGGCCGAGTCGCTCGGCATCAGTCCGCTCGCCGCGGAGTTCGCCCGCATCGACGCGCTGCAGACGAAAGGCGAGCTGGCCGGCTACTTCGCGCGGCAGTTGAAGCTCGGGGTCGGCGGCGCCGTGCTCCAGGGCGGTGTGGAGGGCGACGCGCAGGATCCGACGACGTCGGTGCTCTACCTGGCGCAAGGCGGCCTCGGGTTGCCCGATCGCGACTACTACACGAAGACTGATGCCAAGACGAAGGAGATCCGCGCCAAGTACGTGGACTACGTCACGGCCATGTTGACCGCGGCCAACGTGCCCGACGCCAGGGCCGCCGCCGCCGGCGTGATGGCCCTCGAGACCACGCTGGCCCGCGCGCACTGGACCAACGTCGAGAACCGCGACGCCGTGAAGTCCTACAACAAGGTGCCGGTCCAGGAGCTTGCCAGGCGCTTCCCAGGCCTCGACTGGGGCGCCTACACGACCGGCCTCGGCGTGCAGACGGCGCCGCACGTCATCGTGTCGCAGCCCAGCTTCTTCGCGGCGCTGGCGAAGACCGTGACCGCAACGCCGGTGGCGCAGTGGAAGGCGCACCTCAAGTTCCACACCATCGATCGGTTTGCGCCGTACTTGAGCCCGTCGCTCGTGAACACCCGCTTCGACTTCCGCGGCAAGACGCTGCAGGGCATCCAGGAAATCCAGCCGCGCTGGAAGCGGGCGATCAACAACATGGACACGGCGCTCGGTGAGCTGCTGGGCCGCGTCTACGTCGAGAAGCACTTCACGCCTGCGGCCAAGGCGCGCATGGACCACCTGGTCGACAACCTCCGCGCCGCGTTCAAGGACGGCATCGACGGCCTTGAGTGGATGGGCCCCGACACGACGAAGGAAGCACAGGCCAAGCTGGCGGCGTTCCGCCCGAAGATCGGCTACCCGTCGAAGTGGCGCGACTACTCGACCGTCGAGATCCGCAAGGACGATCTGGTCGGCAACATGGTCCGCGCCATCGAGGCGGATGCGGCGTTCCAGCTCGGCAAGGTCGGCAAGCCGGTCGATCCCGAGGAGTGGGGCATGACGCCCCAGACCATCAACGCCTACTACAACCCGATCCGCAACGAGATCGTCTTCCCCGCCGCCATCCTGCAGCCGCCGTTCTTCGAC
>CADEDM010000192.1 GCA_902826065.1 uncultured Acidobacteriota bacterium
GTATGCGGGTGTTGAAGAGGACCTGACAGCGCCTCGGCGCCCATCGTGAGAGGGCTGACGGATGGCTCCGTAGTCCTGGCGCCGTGTCCGGCCGAATACTAACTAGGCCTCTCGACGGCGACCTGGCCGTGTGCGAAACAGGAGGTGGTGGCAGTGCGACTCGCGTGTCTCGTCGTCGGCGCTCTCGCAGCGTGCGTGCTCACGCGTCCTCTGGGCTATGCCGCCGAAGAGCCCGTGGGGGTCCTGCTCGGCATGCGTCTCGGGGCGTCGAGCGACGACCCGAGCGAGTATCCGGTGGCGCATCGCTATCGCACACTCTGGATCGTCAAGTCCGGACGCGGCGTACGCCTCGAGGCATCGGCGAATGTCCTCGTCGTGCCTCGCCCATCAGGCTTTTGGCGGATCGGAAGCACCGAGCTCAAGCAGTCGGAGTCGTACAGCGAAGAGTGGCCGTGGGTCAGCACGCAGCCAGGCGTGCCAGTGCACGCCAGCGACCTAGAGGCACCGGGGTGTCGCGGCCGTTCGTTCACTCAAGTCGAGTTCATTTCCGGCGACTACCTGGCTTACGCCTCCGGGTCGAAAAGCAATTGTGGCGACAAGGACAACGACTGGTTCAGTCCGTACGTCGGCAGGCTGGCGGAACTTCAGGGGCAGGCGTTCAGTGCTGGCGCAGACTGGGTGGAGATCTGGGAGCCGTTTGGGCCGCGAGGGTCGGTAGCGCTTCAGGACGCGTTTCAGCGCATGAAGAAACAGATCAGAGATGCCAATGTCGAGATGGGCATTGATCCCGAAATGAGTCAAGAAGTTGAGCCTCTGCGAGCCGAGTGGGGCCTGGCGCGGAAGAATGGGGTCTTGACCGTGTTCGGATATGCCCGCCGCTTTGGCGAGGACGTGTTCAAGGAAGAGTTGCCCCTCAGGCCCTCGCCCCCGACGTTCGGGAGGCACTCGCGCGCGTTCGCGTGGACGGCCGTGACCACAGCCGTTCCTGATGCGACCGACGCCTTTCGATCCCCGATTGGTGACCTTTTCGTCGTCGTGACGTCCGATGAGGTGCTGGCCTTTGCGCGCAGTGCACCTCCGCTTGGTGTTCCGGCGCTTCGCGTGCCGCTCGGTCGATTCGACGACGCCGGTGACACATCGTGGTGGGGAGCGAAGCGGGGCACGGCGCCCGTGATGGTCGAATGGGCGCGCGGGCGCTACGTGGCGCAATGGTCTCGTGCCGTCGAGAGTCTCGGTCGCCACGCGCCTCCGCAGATTCTGCCTCGATAGCGATCGCTAGCGAGCCGGGGGCCAGCTCGACACTTGCGGCACCAACCGGCGTCGTGCCGACTGACGCCTCTGCTCCCGCGCGGCTTGAGGTAAGCTCGCGTCCTCCCCCCTCAGACCGGCAGCGTCGATCGAACGGAGGACGGCCGAATGGACTTCATCGAGCGCTTGTTTGGGGTGTCTCCCGACAACGGGTCGGGCGCAACCGAGTTCCTGCTGATCGTCGTGCCGCTGCTGCTCATCGTTGGCGTGCGCATGCTGGCGCGCCGTCGCTCGCACGACTGACGCTGCGGCGACCACCCTGCGAGATGCCGCAGCTGCGGCGTCGGAAGCCGCGAGCAGCCCGGAGCGCCGGTCTCGACCATGCCAATCGGCGCGGAGTCAGACACACAATCGTTCGCTGAGCGGAACGCCGCGTGGCTGTGGCGCTTCGGTTGTGTTGCCCTCGGCGCCATCCTGTCCTCTTGGGCGGCATGGTCTGGCTTGATGCAGCAGTCGTCAGTTACCGGAAGCGTGACTGCCCCGATCGCTCCTATCTACGCCTTCCTGGTGGATCTTGGAGTTGCGATTGGCGGGGTCGCGCTCGTGGCGACGTGGCCCGCGCGCCGAATCGGGGGGTACGTCATAGCCTTCGGGCTCGGCGGCTGCCTTTCGATGGTCGCGTTCGTGGCGTGGCTATACCGCTCCCTGGGCTACCCAGAATAGGGAGATACGCGCGACCTTTGCCGTGGCGGGAACTCACGGCCCGACCAGCGAACGCCGCCTGCGCCCGCTCGAGCAGGGTCTACTTCTGGTAAACCACCTTGCCATCGAAGATTGTCGCCGCGACCACCACGTCGGCTTTCGACGGAATCGGCGCCGCCGTGATGTCGCGCGTCAGGACGACGATGTCGGCCAGCTTGCCTGGCTCGAGCGTGCCCTTGCGCTGTTCGTCGAACGACGCGTACGCGCCCCAGCGCGTGTAGCCGTCGAGGGCCTCGTCGATCGACAGCCGCTGGTCGTCGGCGCCATCGGCCTTGACGCGCGTGGACGCGAGCCAGATGCCCTGGCCAGCCTCGAGCGGCGCCACCGGCCAGTCGCTGCCGAACGTGAGACGGCCGCCGCCCTGCTGGATGCTGCGCCACACCCACGCGCGCGCGGCACGTTCAGGCCCGATGGCATCGGGCCACGGGCCCTTCGGCACCGCCTGGTTGGCGTCGCCGAGCGCCACGTGCATCGGCTGCTGCGAGGCGATGACGCCGAGCGGGCCGAAGCGCGCGATGTCCTGGGCGGCAATGGCCTCGATGTGCTCGAGGCGATGACGCCGTCCACGTGCCGGCGCCGGATTGGCCTTCGCCGCCAGCTCCAGCGCGTCGAGTGACATGCGGATGGCGCGATCGCCGATGGCGTGGATCTGGATT
Organism: uncultured Acidobacteriota bacterium; assembly: GCA_902826065.1. Classification (GTDB taxonomy): domain Bacteria; phylum Acidobacteriota; class Vicinamibacteria; order Vicinamibacterales; family UBA2999; genus CADEFD01. The sequence goes on from CADEDM010000192.1 coordinate 2,667, forward strand.
TGCCAGCCGCGCTTGTCGAACATCGCGACGATGCGGTTCATCTCCGGCGCCGACATGTTCGGCGCGCCGGCGGCGCGGCTGCCGGTGTAGGGCGCCAGCATCGCCGCGGTCTTCGCCTCGATGACGCCGTCGGCGAACATCTTGACGATGCCGGTGCGCACCGTGGGGTCATCGCCGTACCGTTTCCATGCGACGTCCATCGCGTCGGCGTCGGCCTCGCTGGTGCCGGGCACGCCGCGGGTGGCGAGGTAGGCGCGCACGGTCAGCTCGCCGGCGTCCTTCGCCTGCGCGTAGAGGGCCATGTCGTCGAGGCTGGTGCCGGCGTTGTGCACGCTGGTCACGCCGAAGCGGTTGGCCTCGGCCACCGCCGCCTTCAGCGCTGCGCGGCGATCCTCGGCCGTCTGCTTCGGCAGGATGGCGTCGACCAGGCCCTGCGCGGCCTCTTTCAAGTGCCCCGTCGGCTCGCCGGTCTTCGGATCGCGCACGATCACGCCGTTCACCGGGTCTTTCGTGGCCTTGGTGATGCCGGCGAGCTTCAGGGCCTGAGTGTTCACCCAGACGCTGTGACCGTCGTAGCACTCCATCAGCGCCGGGCGATCGGGCACGACGGCGTCGAGCTGCGCGGCCGTCGGGCTGGCGCCGGGGAACGGCGTGTAGAGCCAGCCGCGCCCGCGAATCCAGGCGCCAGCCGGCTGCTTCGCGGCGAAGTCACGGATGGCGGCCTGCACCTGATCCAACGTGGTCAGGCCGGCGAGGTCGACCTGCGACAACGCGAACCCGCCTTCGATGAAGTGCACGTGCGAGTCGATGAATCCCGGCGCCACCGTGGCGCCCTGGGCGTCGATGACGCGCGTGGCCGGGCCGGCCAGCGCGCGGATCTCCTCGGTCGTGCCGACCTTGAGGATCGAGCGGCCTTTCACGGCCACGGCCTGCGCCACGGTGTGGGCCTCGTCGGCGACGTGGACGCGGCCGTTGACGATCACGAGGTCCGCGGGGTTGGCGGGTGGGGCCGGCTGCGACGGCGAGTTGCCGCCACAGGCGGCGGCCAGTACGACGGCGATGATGGAGAACGAAGACCGGAAGCGCATCTCGCCAATGTAACGGCATACGGCGCCGGCGTGATCGGAAAGCGCCAAGGCGACGTATCCTGCGCTCGGGTCGCCGTCTCCCCAACGGTGCGGCCCGCCGATGGGACGCCTCGCCCCGCCGTCGCATGACCCGCATCGACCAACTGCTGCGCAGCCCGCGCTGTCTGACGATCATGGTGGTCGTCGGGCTGGTGCTGCGCGCCTGGGCGTACCTGCCGGGCACGTCCCTGTGGCTCGACGAGGTGCTGCTGGCCCGCAACATCGAGGCGCTGGGGCTGCGTGCGCTGCTGACCGAGCCGCTGTACCTGGACCAGGTCGCGCCGCGGGGCTACCTGGGGCTCGCAAAGCTCTCGATCCTGACGTTCGGCGCATCCGAGCTCGCGCTGAGGCTCCCGGCGTTCCTCGCCGCGATTGCCGCGATGGTCGCGTTCCGCCGTCTCGCGGTGCGGATGCTCGACGGGCTCGCCGTGCCCGTCGCCGTGGCGCTGTTCGCGATCGGCATTCCGCTCATCAAGTACGGCGCCGAAGTGAAGCAGTACGAGGGCGACGCCCTGGCGACCATCCTCGTGTTGCTCTGGTCGATCGATCTGGCGCGGCAGGATCACTCGACGCGACGGCTGGTGCTGGCCGGGCTCGCCGGGTTCGTGGTCGTCTGGTTCTCGCAGGCGTCGGTGCTCGTGCTGGGTGGCGCGGGGGCAACAATCACCCTCGCGTGGCTTCGTTCACGCGAGCCAAGGCTTCGCAGGGTCGTGGGTGTCACCGTGCCCATCTGGGCGGTGGGGTGTGTGCTCGCCGTCGTGGCCGGCCGCCAGGCCATGACGCCCTCGACCGCCCGGTTCATGCAGGACTTCTGGGTGCGAGGCTTCATGCCCCTGCCGTTCCAGCCGCTGGTCGCTGGGCGATGGCTCCTCGAGCAGTTCGTGTCGGTGTTCACCGATCCGACGTTGCTGAGCTATCCCATGCCGTCCGCCTACCTCGCGATCTCCGCGATCGGCATCGTCGCCATTGCCCGTCGCCGCGGGTTCGAGGCATCGCTGCTCGTCGCCATCGTGGCGGTGGCGATTGCCGCAGCGGCGGCACAGCAGTATCCGTTGCGCAGCCGGCTCATGTTCTATCTGATCCCGGTGCTGCTCCTGGCGATCGGCGCCGGTGTCGAGGCCGCGCGCACCGTGCTCGGCCGCCTGCATCCCGCCGCGGGATACCTCGCGACGGCGATGCTGCTGGTGCCGCCGATCGGCGCGATCGTGACGACGCCACCTCCGTACGACATCGAGTACCAACGCGTCGTGATGGCGTTCCTGCAGGAACGGCGGCAGCCGGAGGATCGCATCCACGCGTTTCCGCTGTCGCGCCTTCCCCTGCTCTACTACGCCAGGCGGTTCGGTCTCGAGCCTGGGGACTTCACGACGGTGCGCTGCGACCGCGATGACACCCGCAACTACGTGCGCGACATGGATCAGTTTCGTGGCGTGCGACGCCTGTGGCTGCTCTCGGCCGAGAACGGCGCGTTCGCCGCGGCGCGCACGACGGCCCGCACGTACCTGTCGACGATCGGGGTGCGTCGAGACGCGCTGATTTTCTCATCGCTGACGCGCCCGGCCGTGGGGCTCGAGCTCTACGACCTCAGCGATCCGGTGCGACTGACGGCTGCCGATGCCGAGTCCTTTCCCGTGCCACCCATGTCCCCGGCGCAGCGCCCGGGCTGCCGGCCGTTCACCGGCCCGTCACCTGCCGATGACTTCCTGGCGGGTGGGCCGCCGCCGCCGCGCTGAGCGGCTGAGAGCGCAGATGATGCAGCCATGCGCCATCTGGCCCGCGCGGCCAGTCGATGTAAGCTCCGGAAGATGTCCCTGCGCTCCAACCGGTCGATCCCCGAGGTCGATGTCATCCCGGTGCTGACCTACGCAGACGTCACCGCCGCCGCCGCGTGGCTCACGCGCGCCTTCGGATTCACCGAGCGGCTGCGGATCGGCGACCATCGCGTGCAGATGCTGGCCGGCGCAGGCGCCGTCGTGGTCGCGTCGGGTGCCGGCGCGCCGCCATCGGGCACCTCGGTGATGGTGCGGATCGCGGACGCCGACGCGCACTGCACCCGGGCCCGGGCCGCCGGGGCGCGCATCGTGAACGAACCGACGACGTATCCCTACGGCGAACGCCAGTACACGGCCGTCGATCCCGGGGGCCATGCCTGGACGTTCTCGGAATCGGTCGACGACGTGGATCCCGCGTCGTGGGGCGGCGCGCTGGTGCAGGGATGATGGACGCCGCCTTCGATCTCGCCGAGGGGATCGCCATCCTCGAGCGCACGCCGGCCGCGCTGCGGGCGTTGCTCTCGGGGCTGCCCGAGCCGTGGATCGTCGCCACCGAGGGTCCGGAGACGTTCAGTGCCTTCGACAACGTCGGCCATCTGATTCACGGTGAGCGGACGGACTGGATTCCGCGCGCCCGCCTCATCCTGGCGCAGGGCGTCAACCGCACCTTCGAGCCGTACGATCGTTTCGCCCAGGTCCGCGAGAGCGCCGGCAAGACCCTGGCGCAGCTGCTCAGCGAGTTCGAGGCCCTGCGTTTCGGGAACCTCGCCACGCTGCGCGGCTGGCAGCTCACCGACGCGCAGCTCGCCTTGCAGGCCGAGCATCCGGCGCTGGGCACCGTGAGCCTGCGGCAGTTGCTTGCCACCTGGGTGGCCCACGACCTGGGCCACGTGGCACAGACGTCGCGCGTGATGGCGAAGCGCTACCGCGACGCCGTGGGACCGTGGCGCGCCTATCTGCCGGTGCTCGATCGGGGGCCGCAGTCGTGACCGTGCGACGCCTCGTCCCCGGCGATCGCACGCTGGCCCGCGAGCTGTTCCTTACAATGGCCGGCGTCTTCGAGGTGCCCGCGGAGCCGCTCGGCGACACGTACCTGGATCGTCTGCTCGCGCGCCCGGACGTGTGCGCGCTGGCCGCGATCGACGGCGACCGCGTCGTCGGTGGGCTGAGGGCGCACGTGCTGCCGATGACCACGACCGAGCGATCGGAGTTGTTCCTCTACGACATCGCGGTCGTGCCAGAGCAGCAGCGCCGGGGCGTGGGCCGGGCGCTCGTCGAGGCCCTGCGGGAGACCGCCGCCGCCGACGGCATCGACGTGGTGTGGGTGCCGGCGGACAACGAAGACACGCACGCCCTCGACTTCTATCGTGCGCTCGGCGGCGAGCCGGCGCCGGTGACCATCTTCACGTTCGGCGGCAGTGCCGACTGAGGCGCATCCAGCCATGCATCGCGTGCTCGTGAGCGCCTGCCTGCTGGGACATGCCGTCCGCTACGACGGCACCGACAAGAAGCGCGACGACGACATCCTGCAGCGCTGGGTCGACGACGGCCGCGTCGTCGCCGTCTGCCCTGAAGTCGCCGGCGGCCTGTCGGTGCCGCGTCCGCCAGCCGAGATCGAGAGCGGCGCCGGCGGCGGCGCGGTGTGGTTCAGGGGCGCCCGCGTCATCGCCAACACCGGCCAGGACGTCACCGCGGAGTTCGTGCACGGCGCCGAGCACGCCCTGACCCGGGCGCAGGAATACGGCATCCGCGTCGCTGTCCTCAAGGAAGGCAGCCCGTCGTGCGGGTCGTCGTATTCGTACGACGGCACGTTCTCGAAGACACGCGTCCCGCTGCCCGGCGTGACCACGGCGTTGCTGCGCCAGCACGGGCTGCAGGTGTTCAGCGAGACCGAGCTCGACGCCGCCGATGCGTGCCTGCGCGCGCTCGACGGCCCGTCCTGACTATCCCCGGAGCGTCACATGCGTCACTGTCGCCTTTCCCTCGTCGTCCTCGTCGCGGCGCTCGCCGTGGCCTCGCCGCCGGCCGCTGGTTCGTCGTCGGCCCAGAGCGCATCGACGGTGTCCGCCATCGATCGCGTCATGGAGGCATACCGTCTCGATGCGCACATCCCCGGCATGGCCTGGGGCGTGGTGAAGGACGGGAAGCTCGTGCACGTGAAGGGCGTCGGCGTGCAGGACACCGACGCGAAGCGGCCGGTCACCGCCGACAGCCTGTTCCGGATCGCGTCGATGACCAAGGCGTTCACCGCCCTGACGATCCTGAAGCTGCGCGACGACGGCAAGCTCGAGCTCGACGCGCCGGCCGAGACCTACGTGCCCGAGCTGAAGGCGTTGAAGTACCCGACCGACGACTCCCCGAGGATCCGCGTCCGCGAGCTGCTGACCCACACGGCCGGGTTCGTCACCGACGACCCGTGGGGCGACCGTCAGACGCCATTGCCGGAGAGCGAGTTCACCGCGTTCCTCGCCGCGGGCGTGCCGTTCACGCGGCCGCCGGCCACGGCGATGGAGTACTCGAACCTCGGCTACGCGCTGCTCGGACGCATCATCGCCAACGTCTCGGGCGTCGCCTACGACGAGGCCGTGCAGCGCACGGTGCTGCGTCCGCTGGGCATGACGTCCACGAGCCATCACGTGACGTCGGCGCCGGCGGAACGCCGGGCGCTCGGCTATCGCTGGGAAGACGACCAGTGGAAGCTCGAGCCCACCATGGCGCATGGCGCGTTCGGCGCGATGGGCGGCATCCAGACCAGCGCCACCGACTACGCGAAGTGGGTGGCGTTCCTGCTGTCGGCGTGGCCGCCGCGCGACGGCGCGGATAGCGGTCCCGTGAAGCGCAGCAGCGTCCGCGAACTCGCGCAGGGCGCGAACTACCCGGTGGTGCGGCAGCGACCCGGAGCCAGCGGTCCCGATTCCTGCCGCATGGCCGGCACCTACGGCATGGGCTTCAACGTCGCGACCGACTGCGAGCTCGGTCTCACGATGAGCCACGGCGGCGGCTATCCCGGCTACGGCTCGCATCTGCTCTTGCTGCCCGACTACGGCGTCGGCATCTTCGCGCTCGCCAACCGCACCTACGCCGGCCCCACGCCGCCGGTGTGGGACGCGGCCGTGGCCATGCTGCGCGCCGGCGAGCTCACGCCGCGCACGCCGCCGGTGTCGACGGCGCTCGCCACCGCCTACGCGGCGGCCGGCCGGATCTACTCGACCGGCGCCGTCACCGGCGTGTCGGAGGTGCTGGCGATGAACTTCCTGATGGACCACGACGCCGCGCACTGGGCGGGCGAGCTGACCTCGCTCAAGGCGCAGGTGGGCGCGTGCGACACGAACGCGCCGATTCGTCCCACCGGCGCCGCGTCGGGATCGTTCACGTGGACGTGCGCCACCGGTCGCGTACGCGGGTCGGTGCTGCTGGCGCCGACGTCGACGCCGCAGATCCAGGCGCTCAGCTTCTCGCGCGTCACCCCCTGACCTAGTCACGTTCGCGACGCGTCTGCCGATTCCCAGGGAGGTCCGGCGGTCGCACGTCCGGAGCCTCACGAGGAGGACGACGGATGCGCGCGCCTGCATGTCTCGCCACCATGGCCGTGGTGGTCACGACCGCCCTGTGTCCTACGACGCTGGCGGCCCAGCCAACGCTCGCCTCGTCGGCGGCCAACGTCGCGCCGGGCGCGAGCGTCACGCTGACGGTCAGTGGCGGCCCGGCGGGCCAGAGCTTTGCGATCGTCGGCAGCAGCGTGGACGCCGGCCTGGTCTTCGCCGGCAACACCTTCCGCGTCGGCACCGACTTCGCCATCCTGACGATTGGCGTCCTCGACGGCAGTGGTCAGGCCGCGTTCGCCTTCACGCCGCCGTTTCGGGGCACGACCCTCGACCGCTACTACCTGCAGGCGGCGGTGTCACCCACGCCCGCGTTCGCGAGCTTCTCGCTCACGAACGGCGTCGTGGTGCGCAACAACGACCTCACGTCCGGGCTGATCGGTCCGGCGGGTCCCACAGGCCCACAAGGGCCCATGGGAATGACCGGCGCGAGCGGCGCGACCGGGCCCGCAGGCCCGACGGGTCCGATGGGGCCGCAGGGCGGCAGCGGTGTCGTCGGCCGCACGTTCATGCAGGCGCAGGTCCCCTCGGTACTGGCCGATGCCGGCCCCTACGCGTTCATTGCGTCGCCGGCCACCGTCTCCGTGGGTGCGGGGCAGGTGCTCACGGCCTGGGGCACCGCGGCGCTGGGGACGACCGCGGCCGGGGGCGCGATCCTCGAAGAGTTCACGATCTGCAGCCAGCCGAACGCCGGCGGCTTCATCACCGATGCCGAGGGCGAGTACTTCTACAAGCTGCGGATGCCACAGAACACGCGTCTGCCCGTGTCGGTCACGAAGCGACTACTCCTGTCGCCCGGCGTCTACAAGGTGGGCGTGTGCTACAAGACGCTGGCCGGACAGGGGGCGAACTGGAACTCGAACGACTTCGCCCACGTGCTGGTGCTGGTGACCCAGTGACGCTCGGCTAGACGTTGAACTTGAAGAGCAGCACGTCGCCGTCTTTCACGACGTACTCCTTGCCTTCCA
>CADEDM010000193.1 GCA_902826065.1 uncultured Acidobacteriota bacterium
TCAAGGGCTCGAAGAACGTCGAGCCCGAGCAGCACACCTCGATCGTGTCGTCGGTGGGCGGCCGCGCCAATGCCTATACGAACGAGGACACGACGGTCTACTGGGAGACGGTGCCGTCGCAGTATCTGCCGCTGGTGCTGTGGATGGAGGCGGACCGCCTGGGCTCGCTCCGCATCGACGAGCAGACGTTCGTCAGCGAACGGGAAGTGGTGAAGGAAGAGCGGCGCATGCGCGTCGACAACCAGCCATTCGGCAACCTGAACGAGCTGCTTTACCAGCACGCGTTCACGACGCACCCGTACAAGAACCCGGTCATCGGCAGCATGGCCGATCTCGACGCGGCCACCATCACCGACGTCCGCGAGTTCTTCAACACCTACTACATCCCGGCCAACGCCACGGTGATCATCGCCGGCGACTTCGATGTCGCCGAGACGACCGATCTCGTCACGCGCTACTTCGGCCGCGTCCCGGCCGGCGCCGGCAAGGTGCCGCGGGACATCGTGCAGGAGCCGGCGCAGGCGAAGGAGAAGCGCGTCAGCCTCCAGGAGGCGTGGCCGCTGCCGGCGGTGGTGGTCGCGCAGCACATCACCTACGACGGGCATCCCGACTCGTATCCGATGCACGTGCTGGGCAAGGTCCTCTCCGACGGCAACAGCTCGCGTATCTATCGCAACCTCGTCTACGAGAAACGCCTCGCGGTGGCGGCGTTCGGCAGCGCCAACCTGATCGAGCATCCGAATCTGTTCTACGCGGTCGCCATCGTCGCCCCGGGCCAGTCGCTCGACGCGGTGGAGAAGGCGCTCATCGAGGAGCTCGACAAGGCCGCCGCCGAGGGCATCACCGACCGCGAGCTGCAGCGCGCCAAGAACCAGTTCGCGCGCGACTACATCCTGATGCGCGAGACGGTGCAGCAGAAGGCCCAGATCCTCGCCCACGCCGAGGTCCTGCACGCGGACATCACCACCGCCGACGGCGAGTTCGCCATCTTCCAGAACATGACCAAGGCTGACGTGCAGCGCGTCGCGAAGAAGTACTTCGCCCCGGCCTCACGGCTGGTCATGCACGTGACGCCGAAGAACGGAGGCACCCGGCCATGAGCCGCCGCGCGTTCCACGTCGTGCAGTCGTCGCTGCTGGCGTCCATCGCCGTGCTGGTCACGGCCGTCGGTCTCGCCGGGCAGGGCCGTGTGCCCTCGGTCGCCGATGCGCTGCGCTGGCCCACCGAGCGTCCGCCGCGGCCGCTCTCGGCCAAGAAGGTCGTCTTCCCGCCCTACGAGATCCGCACGCTGCCCAATGGCCTGCAGGTCGTGCTCGTCAGCCAGAACGAGCAGCCGATCGTCAGCGCCCGCATGCTGGTGCGGGCCGGCGCGGCCCAGGATCCGAGGGGCAAGGAAGGCCTGGCGATGCTGACGTCGGCCCTGCTCGACCAGGGCACGACCTCGAAGAGCTCGGCGCAGATCGCCGAGCAGATCGACTTCATGGGCGGGCTGCTCGGCACCGGCGCTGGCACCGACCTGAGCTTCGTGAACACCGTCAGCATGAGTGACGGCCTGGGCGAGGCGCTGGACCTGATGAGCGACGTGGCGCGGCGTCCGGCGTTCGCCGACGCCGAGATCGAACGGCAGCGCCAGCAGGCCCTGTCGTCGCTCACCGTGGCGGCGGAGGATCCCGACACGGTGGCGTCGCAGGTCATCGACCGCCTCGTGTTCGGGTTCCACCCCTACGGCATGCCGTCGGGCGGGACCGCCACCTCGCTCGCCAGTCTCACGCGGCAGGACTTCGTTGCGTTCCACAAGTCGTGGTTCGTGCCGAACAACGCGCTCATCGCCATCGTCGGCGACGTCACCCCCGACGCCGCCTACAAGGAAGTGGCGCGCGTGTTCGGCGATTGGGCCAAGGGCGACGTGCCGGCGTTCGCGCCGGCCGATCCACCGCCACCGGTGCGGCGGGTGATCGTCGTCGACAAGCCGGGGGCCGTGCAGACCGAGATCCGCGCCGGGCACCTGGCGTTCCCGCGCACCCACACCGATCACCTGGTGATGGACCAGGTGGTGAAGATCCTGGGCGGCGAGGGCGGCAACCGGCTGCAGCAGGTGCTGCGCACGCAGAAGGCCCTGACCTACGGCGCGTCGGCCGACCTCGATGCCTACAAGCTCGCTGGCGCCGTGATCGCCGAGACCGACACGCGCACCGACGGCACGATCGAAGCCGTGCGCACCGTGGTCGACGAGTTCTTCCGCCTGCAGCGCGAGCGCGTCTACGAAGGCGAGCTCGAGGGCGCGCAGGACTTTTTGGCCGGCAGCTTCCCGCTGTCGATCGAGTCCCCTGACGCGATCGCGACGCGCGTGCTCAATCAGCTCTTCTACGGCCTGCCGCTCGAGGACCTCCCGGCGTATCCGGAACGCGTGCGCTCGGTCACGGTCGACGACGTGCAGCGGGTCGCGAAGCAGTGGCTGAAACCGACGCAGCTGTCGCTCGTGCTCGTCGGCGACGCCAGCAGGTTCCTGAAGGACCTGGCCGGCGCCGGCTTCACCAACGTCGAGCGCGTGCCGATCGAAGACCTCGACCTCACCGCCGCCGACCTGCGCCGCCCGGCCCGCGGCGCTCGCTGAGCCGGGCGTCCGGCACCGCACGCATGCTGCGGGTGATGGTCTCGTGCGGCGAGCCATCCGGCGATGTCTACGCCGGCGGGCTGGCCAGCGCGCTCGCGTCGCGGGCGCCTGGGATCGACCTTTTCGGGTTCGGCGGGCCCCACTCCCGTGAAGCCGGTGTGCGCCTGGTGGGGGACTACACCGGGCTCTCGGTCACGGGGCTGACCGAGGCGTTGCGCGTCCTGCCGGCGACGTTCGCCATGCTGCGCCGCCTGGCCGAGGCTGCCGCCCGCACGCGGCCCGACGCCCTCGTCGTCGTCGACTATCCCGACTTCAACTTCCAGCTGCTCAAGCGGCTCGCGCCTCGCGGCATTCCCGTCGTCTACTACGTGACGCCGCAGCTGTGGGCGTGGCGCAAGGGCCGGATGACCACGATGCAGCGCCACGTCGCGCTCGCGCTGCCGATCTTCCCGTTCGAAGAAGCGCTGTATCGCGAGGCCGGCGTGCCGGTGCAGTTCCTCGGCCATCCGCTGGTCGACAGCGTGCCTGCCCCCGACGCCGATCCGGCAGCCGCGCAGGCGCGGCAGATGGCGCTGCGCACCGCGCTGGGACTCGAGCCGCTGCGGCCGGTCGTCGCGCTCCTCCCCGGCAGCCGCCACAACGAGGTGTCGCGCCTCGTGCCGGTCATCGCCGACGCCTTGCCGGCGATTGCCAGGGCAGTGCCTGCCGTGCAGTTCGTCATCGCCTGCGCGCCGGGACGCCGCCGCGACGAGTTCGGCGACATCCTGCGCGTCCGGCCGGAGACACCGGTCGTCGAGCAACGCACCGATGACGTGCTCGCGTCGAGCGACGTCGTGATCACGGCGTCGGGCACAGCCACCGCGCAGGCCGCGCTTCACGCCCGGCCGATGGTGGTCGTCTACAAGCTCTCGCCGCTCACGTACCGGCTCGGCAAGCCACTGGTCACCGTGGACACCTATGCGATGGCGAACCTGATCGCCGGCGAGCGCGTCGTGCCGGAACTGATCCAGGACGCGTGCACTCCCGACGCCATTGCCGCAGAGACCGCATCGTTCCTCACCGATCGCGCTCGCTGGCAGCGCACGCACGCGCGGCTCGCGGAGACGCGGGCGCGACTCGGGCCGCGAGGATCCACGGGCCGAGTGGCGGATGCCGTGCTCGAGGTCGCGCAGCGGTCGGCTCGAGCGTAACGCGGCTGCGCCGGCGCCCCGGGTGTCGCGGGGTAGACTCAGGGACATGCGCATCGCCGTCGCGTGTCTCGCTCTGTCGCTCGTCGCGACGCCGCCGCTGGGCGCCGTCACCGTCCTTCCAGCCACGTTCGAGGAACTCGTCCGCGAGTCGGTGTCGGTCGTGCACGGACGCGTCGCCGACGTGCGCGGCCGCTGGACGGCGGACCGCCGCACCATCGAGTCGGTGGTGACGCTCGAGGTCGCCGACGTGCTCAAGGGCACCGACGTGGACGCGACGACCTTCGTCGTGCCGGGTGGGGAAGCGGGCGATCGCATCCTGGTCATCCCCGGCGCCCCGGTGTTCCGGGCCGGCGACGACGTCGTGGTGTTCCTGCGCGGACGGGCGCCGTCGCTGCCGCAGCCGGTCGGCCTGGCCCTCGGCGTGTATCGCGTCGCGCCCGGGCGCGATGGCGTGCCGCGGGTGATCCCCACGCCCATCAGCGCGGCGTCAGTCGCCGGACGAGTGTCGCGGGGCTCGGTCTCGCGGCCGGTCCGGACGCTGGCGGCGTTCAGCGCCGACGTGCGGGCCATTGAGGCTCGCCCGTGACGGCGCGCCGGTTCTGGCTTGCGTTCACGACGGCGGCAGTGCTCGGCGCGACGCCGGCCCACGCCTATCTGAAGTTCGGCGTCGAGGTCGGCGGACGCACCGTCGCGGTGCGCTGGGCGCCGGGTCCGATCCGCTACTTCATCACCGATCGAGAGGTCGGCGGCGTGTCGGCGCAGGCGTTCGGCGACGCGATCGGCCGCGCCAGTGCGACGTGGAGTGGGGTGCCCGGCTTGCCGGTGTCGTTCAGCCCTCAGGGGCTGACGCGCAGTCAGCCGCTCGAGGCCGACGGCCGCTCGACGATCGGCTTCCTCGACCGGCCCGACCAGGAACGCGTGCTGGGCGCGACGACGTTCCTGCTCGACGCGACGACTGGGGCGCTGATCGAGGCGGACGTCTACTTCAACACCCGCTTCCGCTGGTCCACCGCGGCGGCGGGCGAGGTCGGCGCCGTCGATCTCGAGTCGGTGGCGCTGCACGAGTTGGGGCACCTGCTGGGGCTCGGCCACTCCGCGATTGGCGAGACCGAGCTCGGCGGTGGCGGACGGCGGGTGCTGTCGAGCGGCGCCGTGATGTTCCCGATCTCCGGGCCGTCGGGCAGCATCTCGGATCGCGTGCTGCAGCCCGACGACGTCGCCGGCGTGCGCGACCTCTACGGCGCGCTGCCGGCCGACGACTTCGGCAGCGTCCAGGGCCGCGTGACGAAGAGCGGGCGCGGCGTTTACGGCGCACATGTGGTCGCGGCGAGCCTGGAGAGCGGCGAGCTCGTCGCCAGCTACACGCTGTCGTCGACCGGGGAGTTCGTGATCGCGGGACTGCGCCCCGGCCCTTACATATTGCGGGTCGAGCCATTGGACGACGCCGACCTCGAGAGCTTCTTCGGCGCGGCGAACGTCGACATCGACTTCGCCGTGACTTACGCCACGGTCATCCCCGTGGTGCAGGCCGGCGGGGCGACATCGCCGGTGACGGTCGAGGTGCGCACACGATGACGCCCCGCGTCAGCCGAGTTGCGACTGCCGGCGTGCTGGCGCTGACGCTGACGACGGCCGCGGCCGCGGACGCGCAGCCGGGCGCCGAGTCACCGACGTTCCGGCCTTGGCATCCGCTCGTGTCGATCGGCGGCGGCATCGTCGGCAGCGAGGCGCTCGGCAATCGGACCATCGAGACGCGCTCGGTGGCGGTCGGCACCACGACGCCGCCGCCGTTCACGCTGTTCCGGACCGAGTCGACACTCGACCGCGGCGGCCGCGGCGAGGCCGTGATCGCCGTGCCGGTCACGCGCACGCTGTCGATCGACCTGTTCGGCACGGCCGGCCGGCGGACGATGACCACCGCGATCAGCGGCGACGCCGAAGGCGCGCCGTCCACCGACGCCACGCAACAGGTATCCGAGTACCTGGCAGGTGCACGCGCGAGCCTGCTGCTGCCGGGCCGCTGGCTCGGCCGCCGCGCCCGCCCGTTCGCGACCGCAGGTGGCGCGTACCTGCGTCAGCTCCACGACGAGAACGTGCTGGTCGAGACCGGCCAGGCGTGGATGGCGGGGGCGGGCGTGCACTGGTGGCTCCGCGGCGGCGGTGGCCGGCCCGCGCCGTCGCTCGGGCTGACAGCAGAGCTCGGCTGGCAGTGGCGCAGCGGCGGCATCGCGTTCGACGACGGCGTGCGCGGCCTGCCAACGGCAAGTCTTCGAGTGTTCGCGGGGTTCTAGCGAACGTGGAGACCAAGGGCGTCGCGCTCGCCGCCCGGGCGATTGCCAAGCGTTTCGGCGCCGTCGTCGCGCTCGACGATGTCGACCTCGACGTGCCCGCGGGCTCGTGCGTCGCGCTCGTCGGAGAGAGCGGGTCGGGCAAGAGCACGCTGCTGCGGGTCTTCAATGCGCTCACCGTACCCGATCGCGGTGACGCGCGGGTCGGCGACCTCGACGTGCGCACCGCCGATCCCGTGGCGTTGCGGCGGGCCGTGGGCTACGTGCCGCAGGACGGCGGCCTGCTGCCGCACTGGACGGTTGCCGCCAACGCCGGGCTCGTGCCCTGGCTGGACGGCCACGCGGACCACGCCGCGCTGGGCGCCGCGGCACTCGACCTCGTGGGCCTGCCCGCGGCGGAGTTCGGCGGCCGCTGGCCGCGCGGACTCTCGGGCGGCCAGCGCCAGCGTGTGGCGTTCGCGCGGGCGCTCGCCGCCGGCCCCCGCGTCATCCTGCTCGACGAGCCCTTCGGCGCGCTCGACGCCATCACGCGCAGCGACCTGCAGGCGATGTTCCAGGCGCTGCGGCGTCGCACCGGCCTGACGGCAGTGCTCGTCACGCACGACCTTCACGAAGCCTCACTGCTCGCTGATCGCATCGCCGTGCTGTCGGCCGGCCGCATCGATCAGATCGCGCCGCCGGACGAGCTGATCGCGCGTCCGGCCACGCCCTACGTGGCCGCGTTGCTGGCCCGGGCCCGCCTGACCGGAGCGCCGGCATGAGGCGGCGCGAGCTCGCGCGCACGGTCGCGACGGCGGCGCTCATGACGGTCGTGGCACTGACCGCGGCGACCGTGGTCGCGCAGGCGCCCGACGCCCGCCCCATCGTCGTCGGGTCGAAGCCGTTCGGCGAGTCGTACCTGCTCGCCGAGATGTTTGCGCAGCTCCTCGAGGCGCGCGGCTTCGTCGTGACGCGCCGGCCCGGTCTGGGCGCCACCGAGGTGGCGTTTCCCGCGCTGGCGTCAGGCGCGATCGACGTCTTCCCGGAGTACACCGGCACCGGGCTGCTCGTCATCCTCAAGGCGCCCAGGCAATCCGATCGCGCCGCGGTCTTCGAGACGGTGTCGCGCGAGACGCTGCGACGGTTCGACGTGCGCTGGCTGCCGCCGCTCGGCTTCGAGAACACGTATGCGATGTCAGTGCGTACCGAGATGGCCACGCGCCTGGGGCTGCGCACCCTGAGCGACGTCGCGAAGGTGGGCGGCACGCTGCGCGCCGGGTTCACCGCCGACTTCATCGGCCTGCCCGACGGACTGCCGGGGCTGCGGGCGACGTATGGCCTGGCGCCGCGCGAAGTCCATGCGCTCGCGCCGGCGCTCAAGTACCGCGCCCTCGCCGCTGGCGACGTGGACATCATCGACGCCTATTCGACCGACGGCCTGCTCGATCGGTATCCGCTGACCGTGCTCGAGGACGACCGTCATGTCTTCCCGCCCTACGACGCCGCTGCGCTGGTGCGCGGCGCCGTCGCCCGCGAGCGGCCGGGTGTCGTGGCGGCGCTCACCGAGTTGAGTGGCCGGCTCGACGTCGTCCGCATGCGCCGCCTGAACGCGCGCCTCGAAGTGGAAGGTGAGCCGGCGGCGTCGGTCGCGCGCACCGCACTGGCCGACCTCGGGCTCGTGACGGACGCCGCAGCGGCGGCGACCGCCGGTGCCGACTCCGGCCGCGCGCGCTCGAGCGGATTCGTCGACTACTTGTGGGCCCGACGCCAGACGATTCTGGCCCTGAGCGCGCGCCACCTGTGGCTCACGACGGTGTCGATGCTGGCGGCGATCGCCGTCGGCGTCGGCCTGGGGCTGACCCTGTCGCGCACGCGCGCCGCCGAGGCGGTGACCCGCGGCGTCGGCCTGCTCCAGACGGTGCCCGGCATCGCCCTGCTGGCGTTCATGCTGCCGGCGCTCGGGATCGGCATCGTGCCGTCGATCGTCGCGCTGTTCCTCTACTCGCTCTATCCGATCGTCCGCGCCACCGTGACCGGCGTGCGCCAGGCCGACCCGCAGGCCGTCGATGCCGCGACCGCCCTGGGCATGACGCCGCGCCAGGTGCTGTGGTGGGTGCGCGTGCCGCTGGCGATGCCGGTGCTGATGGCGGGCATCCGCACGGCGGCCGTCACCAACGTCGGCACGGCCACGCTGGCGGCGTTCGTCGGCGGCGGCGGCCTCGGCGATCCGATCGTGGCCGGGCTGGCGCTGGCCGACACCCGCATGATCCTGTCGGGCGCCGTGCCGGCCGCCGTGCTGGCGGCGATGGTCGACCTGGGGCTGGCCGGCGTGCAGAAGTGGCTGACGCCCATCGCGCTGCGGTAGCATGCGCGCACGTTGGAGCGTGTCATGCCCGTGATCTCGAGAACCCTGACCACTGCGGTGGTACTGACCGTGATGGCCGCTGGCGTCGCCTCTGCCCAGCCGCCTGGCGTCGCCGCCTGGCGCGCCGCCCACGAGAAGGCGATCGTCGACGAGCTGAGCGGACTCGTTGCCCTGCCGAACGTCGCCGGCAACGACGCCGACATGCAGAAGAACGCGGATCGGCTGCGGACGCTGTTCACGGCCCGCAAGTTCACGGTCGAGACCGTGAGCGGTCCGGGTTCGCCGGTGGTGTTCGCCAGCCTCGACGTGCCCAACGCCGCGGGCACGCTGACCTTCTACATCCACTACGACGGGCAGCCGGTCGACCCCGCCGAGTGGACCCGCTGCAAGCCCTTCACGCCGTGCCTGTTCAGTGCCGGCGGTGCGGTGCCGGCCGATCCGGCGCGCACGACCTTCGATCCCGAGTGGCGCCTCTACGGACGTTCGACCTCCGACGACAAGGGACCGATCGTCGCGCTGCTGAACGCAGTCGATGCGCTGCGCGCCACCGGATCGGGGCCGCGCTGGAACCTGCGCGTCGTGCTCGACGGCGAGGAGGAAGCGGGCTCCGCCAACTTCCGCCGCTTCGCCACCGCGCGCGCGGCGTCGCTGAAAACCGACCTCGCCGTCACCCTCGACGGCCCACGGCATCCGAGCGGCCGGCCCACGGTGTACTTCGGCGTGCGCGGCGGCGCCGGTGTGACGCTCACCGTCTACGGCGCCAAGGGCGACCTGCACTCGGGCAACTACGGCAACTGGGCCCCGGACCCGTCGATGCGGATGGCGAAGTTGCTGGCGACGATGAAGGACGACAGCGGCCGCGTCCTGATCAAGGACTTCTATCGTGACGTGCGCCCGCTGACGCCCACGGAGCGCACCGCGCTCGACACCGCACCGAACGTCGAGGGACTGCTGGCGAAGGACTTCGGCGTGGCGCGGCCCGAACGGCCGGAGCAGCGCCTGGAAGCGAAGCTCAACGAGCCGACGCTCAGCATCCTCGAACTGTCGACCAGCGGCATTCCCGGACGCTCGGCGATTCCCGGCTCGGCCACGGCGCGCATCGAGGTGCGCATGGTGAAGGACCTCGTGCCCGAGACGCAGAACCAGTTGATCCTCGAGCACGTGAAGGCTCAGGGGTATCACGTCATCAGCGGCCGCGAGCCCACCGACGACGAGCGTCGCGCGCATCCGTTGCTGGCGCGTGTCGACCCGCGCCGCGGCTCGGCGGCGTCGCGTGTCTCGATGGACGACGCCAGGGCGCAGGCCGTGGTGAAAGCGCTGACGTTCAACGGCGTGCCGCCCGTGCAGCTGCCGACGCTGGGCGGCAGCCTGCCGTTCGGCACCTTCAGCGACCAGTACCAGATGCCCACGGTCGGCGTGTCGATCGTGAACTTCGACAACAACCAGCACGGGCCCGACGAGAACCTGCGGCTGC
>CADEDM010000194.1 GCA_902826065.1 uncultured Acidobacteriota bacterium
CA
This sequence comes from uncultured Acidobacteriota bacterium, assembly GCA_902826065.1. Taxonomy (GTDB): domain Bacteria; phylum Acidobacteriota; class Vicinamibacteria; order Vicinamibacterales; family UBA2999; genus CADEFD01. The sequence continues at coordinate 3 of CADEDM010000194.1, forward strand.
TGCCTGAAGTCGCCACGCCCGCCGAACGCACGCTGCCGCACAACCTCGACGCCGAGCGCTCGGTGCTGGGCGCGATCCTGCTCGACAACGAGGCGTTCAACACCGCGATCGCGATCGTCACGCCGCCGGCGTTCTTCCGCGACGCGCACCGCCGCATCTACGAGCGGATGATCGACCTCACCGAGCGGCGGACGGCCATCGACGTCGTCACGCTGCGCGAGGAGCTCGCGCGCTCCGGCGAGCTCGAGGAAGTCGGCGGCATGGTCTACCTGGCCTCGCTCGTCGACGGCGTGCCGCACGCCACCAACGTCGAGCACTACGCGCGCATCGTCAAAGAAAAGGCCACGCTGCGCAGCCTCATCTTCGCGGCCAACAAGATCGTCACCAACGCCTACGAGGCCGATCAGGACGCCGATCTCATCCTCGACGACGCCGAGGGCGCCATCTTCTCGGTGGCCGAAGACCGCGTGAAGGCCGGCTTCGTGCCGATGCGGCAGCTCGTGCAGGAGAGCTTCCCGAAGATCGAGAAGCTCTTCGAGCACCAGTCGTTCATCACCGGCGTCGGCTGCCATCTGCCCGATCTCGATCGCATGACGCGCGGCTTCCAGCCCGGCGACCTCGTCATCGTCGCCGCCCGCCCGTCGATGGGGAAGACGTCGCTGGTCATGAACGTCTGCCAGCACGTGGCGACACATGGTCAGGTGGCCGGCGTGTTCAGCCTGGAAATGTCGAAGGAATCGCTGTTCATGCGCATGCTCGCATCGGAAGCGAAGATCGACAGCTACCGGCTGCTGAGTGGGCAGATCGGCCAGCGCGAGTACGGCCAGATCACCCACGCGATGGAGACCCTGGCCGAGGCGCAGCTCTTCGTCGACGACTCCGCCGGGATCGGCGTGCTCGAGATGCGCGCCAAGGCGCGCCGCCTCCAGGCCGAGCACGGCCTGCACCTGCTGGCGGTCGACTACGTGCAGCTGATGACCGGACGCGGACGGTTCGAGAACCGCACCTTGGAACTGGCGTCGATTTCACGGTCGCTCAAGGGCCTGGCCAAGGAGCTGAACGTGCCGATCCTCGTGCTGTCGCAGCTGTCGCGTGCGCCCGAAGCGCGCAGCGACAAGCGGCCGCAGCTCTCGGATCTGCGCGAGTCGGGCGCGCTCGAACAGGACGCCGACGTCGTCATCCTGATCTTCCGCGAGGAGATGTACAAGCTCGACAAGACCGAGCCGCACGAGTCCGACGGCATCGCCGAGCTGATCCTCGCCAAGCAGCGCAACGGCCCCACCGGCACGGTGAAGACCGCCTTCCTGAAGGGGCAGACGAAGTTCATGCCCCTCGCCCCCGACGCGCAGTGATCCGCTGCACGTCGGCCGCGGTCGATCTGGACGCGATCGCGCGCAACTACCGGGCGCTGGCGTCGTACTTCGCCGCGGAAGCCGCCATCAACACGCGGGCCGGCGCCGGTCCGGTCACGCCGCCGTTCGTCATCGCCGTCGTGAAGGCCAACGCCTACGGCCACGGGGCGGTGCCGGTGGCGCGCACGCTCGTCGACGCCGGGGCCACGTGGCTCGCGGTGGCCGACATCGAAGAGGGCATCGAGCTGCGCGAGGCCGGCATCCCCGGCCGCATCCTGGTCTTCGGTGCGCTCAGTGTCAGCGACGTGTCAGGCGTCTTCAGCCATGCGCTGACGCCGACGATCTCGAGTCCCGCGGCGGCCCGCGCCCTGGCCGCGGCGGCGACGGCGCGGGACGTGCGGCTGGCCTGCCACCTGAAGGTCGACACCGGCCTCCACCGCCTGGGGTTTCGCTTCGACAATCTGTCGCGGACGCTGCCCGAGGTGCTGGCGTATCCGGCGCTCGACATCGAGGCCGCGTCGACCCACTACGCCACCGCCGACGACGCCGAGGACCCGCTGTTCGAGACGCAGCGGACGCGATTCGCCGCGGCGCTCGAGACCATCCGCGGCCTCGGCGCCGGCCCGCGCATCGTCCATGCGGCCAACAGCGCCGCCAGCCTGCGCGATTCGCGCACCTGGGCCGACGCCGTCCGACCCGGCCTGCTCCTCTACGGGCTCGTGCCACCGCCGATGGCGGCGACGCTGGCGCTCGCACCCGCGATGCGGCTCACCAGCCGCGTCGTCGCGGTCAAGGGCCTCCGCCCCGGTGATCGGATCGGCTACGGCGGGCGGCATGAGGCGGCGTCGCCGATGTCGGTGGCGGTCGTGCCAGCCGGCTACGCCGACGGTCTCGACCGGCGCCTCGAAGGCCGCGGCGTCGTCCTCGTGCGCGGACGGCGCGCGCCGATCGTCGGCGCGGTGAGCATGGACATGCTCACCATCGACGTCAGCGGCATCGACGGCGTCTCCACCGGCGACGAGGTCGTGTTCCTCGGTGCGCAGGGGTCCGAGCCCTGGCAGACCATCGACGCCCGTGAGATGGCCGCGTGGATCGGCACCATCCCCTACGAGGTCCTGTGCCGGCTCGGCGCGCGCGTGGCGCGACGCTACGACTGATGCGTGCGACGCGGCCCGTCGCGCCGAGCGGTACGCAGATGCTGCCGGCGGGTCGCGCCGGCGAAGACGTGTAGGATCGTCGGGATGAGCAAGGCTCCGAAGCCCGTCTTCGTGTGCCAGGAGTGCGGCAGCCAGTCGTCGAAGTGGCTGGGCCGCTGTCCCGACTGCAACGCCTGGAACTCGTTCGTCGAGGAACGGCCGGTGGAGGCGGTGGCTGGCGCCGGACTCGCCGCGGGCGGGCATCGCTACTCGCTGCCGGGCGCGGCCGGCGGCGCCAAGAAGTACGCCGACGTCGAGTCGAGCCACACCGCCCGGCTCACCACCGCCATCGACGAGTTCGACCGCGTGCTCGGCGGCGGCATCGTGCCCGGATCGCTCGTGCTGCTCGGCGGCGAGCCCGGCATCGGCAAGTCGACGCTGCTGCTGCAGGCCGCCGCGAACTTCGCCCGCTTGCACGGCCCGGTGCTCTACGCCTCTGGTGAGGAATCGGAGCACCAGATCAAGTTGCGCGGCGAACGGCTCGGCGTCGGCGACGCCCCGTTGTACCTACTCGCCGAGACCTGCGTCGAACGGATCCTCGAGGAGATCGGCCGCGTGCGGCCGCGCCTGCTCGTCGTGGACTCGATCCAGACGGTGTTCTCGCTGAAGTTCCAATCGGCGCCCGGCAGCATCGGCCAGGTGCGGGAGGCGGCGACGCAGTTCCTGTTCGCGGCCAAGGGCCACGATCTGCCGACGTTCCTCGTCGGCCACGTCACCAAGGACGGGGCGCTGGCGGGGCCGAAGGTGCTCGAGCACGTCGTCGACACGGTGTTGTATTTCGAGGGCGAGCGGCATCACGCCCATCGCGTCGTGCGGGCCATCAAGAACCGTTTCGGGGCGGTGAGCGAACTCGGGGTGTTCGAGATGACGGGCGGCGGCCTGCGGCCGGTGCCGAATCCGTCGCAGTTGTTCCTGGCCGAACGGCCGACGGCGACGCCGGGGTCGGCCGTGCTGTGCTGCGTCGAAGGCTCCCGTCCGCTGCTCGTCGAAGTGCAGGCGCTCGTCAGCACCGCCACCTATGGCACGGCCCGCCGCATGGCCATCGGCATCGACGCCGGCCGCGTGTCGCTGCTGCTCGCCGTGCTCGAGAAGCGCGCCGGCCTGGTGCTCGTGGGCGAGGACGTCTACGTCAACATCGCCGGCGGCATGAGCCTCGACGAGCCGGCCGCCGATCTGGCCGTGCTGGCGGCCCTGGCGTCGAGCGTGCGCAACCGGCCGTTGGCGCCGGGCACCGCCGTGTTCGGAGAAGTCGGGTTGGGCGGGGAAGTGCGCGGCGTGCCGCAGGCGCCGCTGCGCCTCCGGGAGGCGCGCCAGCTCGGGTTCACCCGAGTCGTGCTGCCGGCCGCCAATCTCGACGACGAGAGCCGCAAGAGCGCCGACGAAGCCGGCGCCACGCTGGTCGGCGTCCGCCACGTCGGCGAGGCGCTCGACGTGCTGCTCTGATCGCGATGCCGTCGTTCCACCTGCTGCGCACGGTGTTCTGGCTGATCCCGGCGATCGCCGTCTACACGATCCTCCTCGGCTCGCTGTCGCTGGCCTCGACGCTCTTCGGCGGGCACGGTCACGTCGCGCATCGCTGCGCCCAGTGGTGGTCGTGGCTGATCCTGGCCACGACCGGCGTGCGTGTGCAGGTCGAGGGGCTGGACCGGCTCACGCCGGGCGCCACCTACGTGTTCGTCGCCAATCACCAGAGTATCTACGACATCCCCGTGATCTTCGGCGCGCTGCCGTTCCAGCTCCGCATCATCGCCAAGGACTCGCTGGGTTCGTTTCCGTTCCTCGGCTGGCACCTGCGCCGCAGCGGCCACATGCTGGTCGACCGGCGACGCCCCGATCGTGGCGGCATCTTCGCGTGGGCGAAGGCGCTGCCGTCCCGTGGGTTGTGTCTGATCGTCTTTCCGGAAGGCACGCGCAGCCGCGACGGCCATGTGGCGCCGTTCAAGGCCGGCAGCCTGTTCCCGGCGGTGCAGGCCGGCATTCCGATCGTGCCGGTGTCGGTCGTGGGCAGCCGGCACGTGATGCGGAAAGGCGAGCTGACCACGAAGCCCGGCGAGGTCCGCCTGATCGTCCATGCCCCGATACCGACGGTGGCGACGCCCGAGCCCGTGCCCGACGAGATGCGCGACCTCGCTGCCCGCCTGCGCGAGACGGTGCGGGACGCGGTCGACGCCGAAGCCGATCGCGGCTGACCCGCGGCGCGTCAGGCGCGGGCGCGGCGCATCTTGACGAACTCGATGAGGATCGGCAGCACCGAGACGCCGACGATGCCGAGGACGACCAGCTCGAAGTTCTCCTTGACCACCGGGATGTTGCCGAACAGATAGCCGGCGCCGGCGCAGATGCCGACCCAGGCGATCGCGCCGATGGCATTGTAGGTGAGGAACGCCGTGTACGGCATGCCCGCGCCGCCGGCGACGAACGGCAGGAAGGTGCGGACGATGGGCACGAACTGCGCGAGGGTCACGGCCTTGCCGCCGTGCTTGAGGAAGAAGGCGTGGGCCTCGTGCACGTGCTTCGGCTTCACGAACCGGCCGAGCGGCCCCCGGATCTGCTGGTCGTTGCCGCTCAGGAACGCGCGCGCCACCCGCGCGCCGATCGAGTAGTTCACCGTGTTGCCGGCGATCGCCGCGACGATCAGCACGGGCACCAGGATGCGGATGTCGAACAGCCCGGTCGCGGCCAGCGCGCCGGCCGCGAAATGCAGCGAGTCGCCAGGGAGGAACGGCGTCACGACGAAGCCCGTCTCCGCGAAGATGATGGCGAACAGCACGGCGTACGACCACGGCCCGGCCCAGTTCACGATGGCGACCAGCCGCTCGTCGACGTGCAGCAGGAAATCGATCATCCGGCTAGTGTACCTGCACGGCAGAACCGTGCCGTCCCGGTCAAGGTAGAATTTCTGCCGTGCGCACGCCGTTCACCGTGGACGACACGCTGGCTCGCGTGGTGCGGCCGGCGCTGCTGTGGTGGGACGGCGCGACCGTGTCACCCGAGGCGCCGCACCTCGACGCGATCATCCGCGAGGTCAGCACGGCCGTCGTCGCGTCGCCGCCCGACGACACGCAAGCCGTGCGCGAGATGTATCGCCGCATCGGTCTCGACCCGACGAAGACGCGGCCCTCGAACGAGGCGCTGCTGCGTCGCGTGCGCCGCGGCGATCCGTTCCCGCGCGTCAACGCCCTGGTCGACGCCGTGAACCTGTGTTCGCTCGAGTGCCAGTTGCCCTACGGCGTCTACGATCGCGCGGCGCTCGAGGGCCCGATCACGCTGCGGCTCGGACAGGCGGGCGAGGCCTACGACGGCATCCGCAAGGACACGGTGCACGTGGCCGGACGGGTGACCGTCGCCGACGATCGCGGCCCGTTCGGCAACCCGACCTCCGACTCGGCGCGTGCCATGGTCACGGCGGCGACGCAGGCGGCACTGGTCGTCGTCTACGCTCCCCTGGCGACACCCGCGGCGCGGCTGGCAACAGTGCTCGATCGCACGGCTGATGTCGTGACCGCGGCCGTCGGCGGCGCCGAGGTCGGCCGGTGGATCGCATGAGCCGTCCGAGGGTCGGCGCGATCGTGGCGGCGGGAGGCATCGGTGTGCGGCTGGGCGCCGGTCAGCCGAAGCAGTTCCTCGATCTCGACGGCCGGTCGATGCTCGAGCTCAGCATCGCGGCGCTGGCCACGCACCCGGAGGTGGACGAGGTCGTCGTGGCCCTGCCTGCTGCACATCTGGATCCTCTGCCTGAATGCGTGACCAGGGCGTGGCCGCGCCCGGTCGACGCGGTCGAGGGCGGCGAGCGTCGCCAGGACTCGGTGGCCCGCGCCTTCGCGGCCCTCGGGGCCGGCTGCGAGGTCGTGCTCGTCCACGACGCCGCCCGTCCGTTCGCGAGCGCGGCGCTCGTCAGCCGCGTGATCGCCGCGGGCGCGGAATGCGGCGCCGCGATACCGGTCGTGGGCGTACCCGACACGGTGAAGATCGGCGTCGAGGGCGCGGGCCGCACCTGGGTCGAGTCGACCGTGCCGCGCGAGCGGGTGCACCTGGCCCAGACGCCGCAGGCGTTCACGCGCGCCGTGCTGGCCGCGGCCATCGACCACGGCGCTGCCGGCGGCCCCGCCACCGACGAGGCCGCCCTGGTCGAGCGGATGGGCGGACGCGTGGCCATGGTTCCGGGAGATCCTGCCAACGTGAAGATCACGACCGCCGACGATCTGGCCGCCGCGCGCGGGCGGGCCGCCACGCCCATGCCGCGCATCGGCACCGGGTACGACCTGCATCGCCTGGTGGCCGGACGGCCGCTCGTGCTCGGCGGCGTGCGCGTGCCGTTCGACCTCGGCCTCGACGGACACTCGGACGCAGACATCATCTGCCACGCTGTCACTGACGCGGTGCTCGGCGCAGCGGCCCTCGGTGACATCGGCCGGCTGTTCCCTGACAGCGACGCCACGTGGAAGGACGCCGACAGCGTCGACCTGCTGCGACGCGCGATGGCGAGCGTGCACGAGGCCGGCTTCCGCGTCGGCAACGTGGACGTGACCGTCATCGCGCAGCGGCCGAAGCTGCTGCCGTGGGTGCCGGCAATTCGCGAGACCCTGGCCGGTGTGCTCGGAGTCGGGATCGCGGCGGTGAGCGTGAAGGGCAAGACCAACGAGCACGTCGACAGCATGGGACGCGGCGAGTCGATGGCCTGCCATGCCGTGGCCCTGCTCGTGCCGGGAGCCGGCCGATGAGGGTGCGCTTCGCGCCGAGTCCCACGGGCCACCTGCACGTCGGCAACGCCCGCACGGCGCTCTTCAACTGGCTGCTGGCGCGCCACGGCGGCGGCACCTACGTCCTTCGCGTCGAGGACACCGACCGCGAGCGCTCGACGCCGGAGTCGGAGGCGACGATCAAGGACGATCTGCGGTGGCTCGGCCTGTCGTGGGACGAAGGCATCGATGCCGGCGGGGACGTCGGGCCCTATCGGCAATCGGAGCGGCTCGACCTCTACGCCGCACACACCCGACAGCTGCTGCAGTCGGGCCATGCCTATCGCTGCTTCTGCGCACCGGAGACGCTCGAGGCCCAGCGCCAGGCTGCCCTGGCCGCCGGCGCGCCGCCCAAGTATCCCGGCACCTGCCGCGACCTCGCGCCCGACGATGTCGAGGCGCGTGTCGAGGCGGGGGCCCGGCCCGCGATCCGCCTGCGCGTGCCGGCGGACCGCGAGGTCGCGTTCGACGACATCGTGCGCGGCCGCGTCGCGTTCCACACCGACGTCATCGGCGACCCGGTGATCGTCCGCGGCGACGGCATTCCCGCGTACAACTACGCCGTCGTCATCGACGACGCGCTGATGCACATCACGCACGTCGTCCGCGGCGAGGATCACATCTCGAACACGCCGCGCCAGCTCCTCGTCTACGAGGCGTTCGGCTGGACGCCGCCGGCCTTCGCGCACCTGTCGCTGGTGCTCGGGCCCGATCATGCGCCGCTGTCGAAACGCCACGGGGCCACGTCGGTCGCGGAGTTTCGCGCCAAAGGCTATCTGCCCGAGGCACTCGCGAACTACCTGGCGCTGCTCGGCTGGTCGCCGGGCGACGGGCAGGAGCTGTTGCCGCTGAACGAGCTGGCGGCACGATTCGATCTCGCGCATGTCGGCCACAGCGCCGGCGTCTTCGACGAGGCGAAGCTGGCGTGGATGAACCGCCACTACCTGAAGGCCGCGACACCTGGTCGCCTGGTGGCCTTGGCGGTGCCGTATCTGCAATCTGCCGGCCGCGTCACCGGCGGCTTGTCCGCCGCCGCCGAGACGTGGCTCTCGCAGATCGTGCCGCCCCTGGCGGCATCGCTCGATCGGCTGAACGAGCTGCCGGATCGGATGCACTTGCTGTTCGCGTTCGACGCCGAGGCCGCGCTCGCCCGCGACGACGTGCGCGCCGAGATCGCAGCCGCGCCGGCTCCCGCCGTGAGCCGCGCCTGGGCCGATGCGCTCGCCTCGTCACCGCGGTTGACGGCACGCGACGCATTTCGTGCCCTCGCCAAGGACGTGGGCACGCGCACCGGTGCGAAGGGCAAGGCGCTGTTCCACACCATTCGTCTCGTGACCACGGGCCTGCCGGATGGCCCGGAACTCGACGTGCTCGTGCCGGCCATCGACCAGGCGGCGGACTTCACGCCAGCCGACGGCCTGGCACCAGTGCCCGGGTGCCGCGAGCGCGCCGCCGCGTTCGTCGCGGCGCTCGATCGCGTGACGTCGTGACGGCGCGACACAGAGACGTCGGGACGGCGTGGCTCGAGCCCTTGAACGGGTCATGATCATTTACGGCATCAACCCCGTGCTCGAGGCGGTGCGCGCCGGACGCGCCACCGACGTCGTCGTCCAGGAGCCGCACGGCGACCGCGTGCGGAGCGTCATCGACGCCGCGCGCGCGGCGCATCTGCCGGTGCGTGGCGTATCCGCGGATGCGTTCCGCCGGCTGGTCCCCGACGGCGTGCACCAGGGCATCGCCGCGCACGTGCGGCCAGCGCCGGCCACGACCCTGGAAGCACTTGCGACGCCGTCCGACGAGGCGCCGCTGCTCGTGGTCCTCGACGGCGTCGAGGACCCGCACAACCTCGGAGCGATCCTCCGCACCGTGCACGCGGCCGGCGCCCGCGGCGTCGTCCGTCAGAGTCGTCGGGCGGCGCCGCTCGATGGAGCGGCCGCCAAGGCCTCGGCCGGCGCCGTCCACCACGTCCCGGTGGCGGACGTCGTGAACGTCGCGCGGGCTCTCGAAGAACTCAAGACCCTCGGGATCTGGACCATCGGGCTCGACGCCGACGCCGATCTGCAGTACGATGCCGTGGACCTCACGCTGCCCACCGCGCTCGTGGTCGGAGCCGAAGGCTCCGGACTCAGGCGTCTGGTGCGGGAGCGGTGCGACCGGCTGGCTTCGATTCCCATGCGGGGCCGGCTGGGTAGTCTGAACGTCTCGGTGGCCGCCGCGATTTTTCTGTTCGAGGCGGTCCGCCAACGCAACCGGGGGAGGTTCCGCGCCTGATGCCCGAAAGGGCAGGGGCGAGGGGCCGTCTGGACTCCGGAGGAGGAAGCAAGGAACGTCCCATCGGCGCATCCTGGGCGCACCGCGTCCATGCACGGCTTTGCCCTGTTGCACTTCTGGCACAGGACGTGCTACCATCCCTGTTTCGTCTGGCTGGCGTAGCTCAGCCCGGTAGAGCGGCTGATTTGTAATCAGCGGG
>CADEDM010000195.1 GCA_902826065.1 uncultured Acidobacteriota bacterium
CGCGGTCGGCGTAGGCGGTATTGAAGAGCGGCAGCTGCTGCATGCGCATCGCCGCGTCCCACTCCTGGTAGTTCTTCGCCAGGCCCATCTTCCAGAACTGCTCGAACATCCTCGGGCGATCCAGCGCGGCGACGCGCATCGCGATCGGCAAGCCCTTGCGCTCGGCCACGACGGGACCGTGGACGCTCTTACGCACGGTGAGCGCCTCTTCCTTGATCGAGCCGTCGGCCTGCTTGATCTTCAGCGTCTCGGTGCGCGTCTCGAACTGCTTCACCGCGCCGTCGAGGACGTAGCCGCCGTCCTTCAGCACCAGGCCGTAGAGATCCGATTCCGCCGGGTTGTTCGTGGTCTGCGTCCAGCCCACGTACTCCGTGAAGCACTGGCGCAGCACCGGGAAGCCCACCCACACCGCGCCGTACGAGGTCACGCCGGGGGCCGTGAGCTGCACCTCGAAATAGGTGTGGATGTCACCCCACTGCAGGTGCGAGTTGCTCATCAGCAGCGCCTTGCCGGTGGCCGAACGCGATGCCGCCACCGCCCATTCGTTCGAGCCGTGCACCTCGTCCTCCCAGCGCGCCAGGCGGCCTTCGAGCCGGCGCGGGCTGACGATCCAGTCGTAGTGGATGACGCGCAGGCCGTGGGCGTAGACATCCTCGGCGGTCAGCGGCAGCACCGCCTTGGCCGCGGCGCTGAGGTCCGCGGGGTGCTCGGTCGCCCACTGGTTCAGGCCCTTCGCGAAGGCCTCGATCAGCGGCGCGAACTCGGCGCTCTGCCCTTTTGCCCACTGCTTCGCGGTTTCGGGCAGGCCATTGGTGCGCACCCAGCGGTCGGATTCGAGATACTGCGGGCCGTAGAACTCGGCGCCGCGGCCGCGGGCCTGGGCGTAGAGGCGCACCAGCAACTCGCTGTGCGCTTCCATCTGGGCATAGCCGTAGGCGGTGAACAGGCTGGCGTGGTCGGGCGCGAAGATGTGCGGAATGCCGTAGCGGTCCCACAGGATTTCGGTGCCGGTGGTGGCGGCAGCCTTGGTGGGGTCGCCCGCGGTCGCGGTCTGGCAGCCCGGCGCGGTGACCGCGAGGGCGAGCGCGAGCAGGACGGGGAGGCAGAGGGGACGGATCGAACGGCCCGGGATGGTCATGACTGGCACTCCGTGGCGCGGAGTCTAGCAAACGTTCCGGCACGGATGACGGGATTTCGCGGGCGATTCCGCTAGTGGATGAGGAGGCGACGACATGCGCAGTGCGATGGTGGCTGGAGTGGTGCTGGGAGCGATGACGGCGGTGGCGCCGGCGGCGTTCGCCCAGGCGAAGGGCACGGTGGCCCTGAAGCGGGCCAGCTTCACCGTGGCCGACGCGGTGGCCTACAAGACCGACAGCGGCATCGAGGTGGCGCTGCTCTCGACGAAGTTCGACCGGCTCGGCGCCGCCAAGGACCGGAAGATCGACAGCTTCGACATCATGCGCATGTCGAACGTCACGGCGGCCACGCTGAGAATCGGCGCCGACGGCAGCTTCAATTGCATCGACTTCAAGTCCGACGGCGGGGGCGGATCGTCGTGCAACAGCGACTTCACCGAGGCGCTGAAGCTCACGGCACGCACCGCGGATCGTGTCGCGGGCACGTTCAAACTGAACGCCGGTGGCGAGAAGGCCGACGTCACGTTCGATCTGAAGGTCGAGTCGGTGGCCACGCCTGCCGGCACCGCGCTGCCCGCCGACGGCGGCGAGCCCGGCCGCGCCGTGATGGCGCACTTCGCGGCCATCGAGAAGGGCGACTTCAAGGCGCTGATGGCCACGGCACCGCCCGAGCAGCGCAAGATGATGCAGGAAGCCGAGAAGTCGGGCGAGGCCAAGGAGATGTTCGGGATGCTGCGCGCGATGTCGCCGCGCAAGGTGAAGGTCACCGGCGGCACCGTCGACGGCGATTCGGCCCTCGTCGACTACGAGGGCGTCGAGGGTGGGAAGTCGGTGAAGGGCACCGCCGACATGGTGCGGATGGGCGGCGTCTGGTACCTGACCGGCACGAGCAACCGCTAGAGCGCGGCAGTCGCGCCGACGGCAGCAGACGGCGGACGCCGGAGCAGGGCTCCGGCTCCGCCGTTTGTCATTGCTGGCGCACGCGCACCGACGTCACGCAGTCGTTCAGGCCGTCGTGCGGGCAGTCGTGACGTTCGAGCTGCAGGTTCGCGACGTCGGCCGTGATCTCCAGGGAGTCGTCGCGGAAGTTGTCGTCGCGGAACAGTGTCGCCCGCCAGCCCGGCGCCACCCGCACCGACGAAATGCAGTCGTTCCAGTCGTAGTAGTAGCGGCCGCCGGTGGCGTCGGAGTCGTAGTGCTCGCAGGGTCCGCGGACGTCGGCGAGATCGCGCACGTCCCCGGTGATATGCGCCGACTGGCCGCGGAAGTTGGCGTCTTCGTAGACGACGATTCCCGACGTGAGCTCCGAGGGTCCCGTGGGCAGACGCGGATTCTCGCAGCCCGCGCCCCCGGCCGCCAGGGCCAGCAGCGCCGTGAACGCCGCGCGTGCCGTGACCTGCATCTCCCACTCCTTCACGGCGGCTAGCGCGGCGTCGCCAGGGCGACGAGCTCCGGCGGATGCGACTCGTCAGCCACGGCGACGACGATGTACTGCCGTCCTTCATGAAGATACGTCATCGGCGCGCCGGTCGCGCCGGCGGGCAAGGGAATCTCGGCCACGACCGCGCCGGTGCGCTTGTCGAAGGCACGCATGCGCGGGCCACCACCGCCCGGCGGGATGCTGAGACCGGCGGCGCTGCCTTCCGTGACGAACAGCAAGGTCTTGGTGACGAGGGGCGCAGCGCGGCCCGGCTGCCCCAGCGGCGGCAGATTCAGCGCTTTCAACGCGGGATGGTCGCGCGGGCCATCGCCGTTCGGCGCCATCCAGCGGTGGTCGCCGCTGTTGAGATCGATCGCGGTAATGCGGCCGTACGGCGGCTTCGTGATCGGCAGCCCGCGGGGCCCGGGCCCGGGCTCGCGATCGAGCCGCTTGCGCGTCTGTGTGTAGGTGAAGCGACCCGGGCCCTTGATCAGCGCGCCCAGCCAGGGGAACGTCACCGACGGCACGTAGAGCGTCGACGTCTCGGGGTCGAACGCCGCGCCGCCCCAGTTGGCGCCGCCCACCCAGCCGGGAAGGTACAGCGTGCCCTTCTTGTCCGCTGGCCCGGTGCCTTCGAGCGTGGGCGGAGTGAACATCGGGCCGATGGTCCACTGCTTCGCGATGGCGCGCGCTTCGTCCTTCAGCTCCGGCGTGAAGTCGATGAGGTCGTCGTCGGTCAGGCCCTGGCGATCGAACGGCGCCGGCTTCGTCGGGAACGGCTGCGTGGGCGAGGTCCACTCGCCGGGCACCGCGGACTTCGGCACTGGCCGCTCCTCGATCGGCCACACCGGCGCGCCGGTGACGCGGTCGAACACGAACGTGAACGCCTGCTTCGTCACCTGCACCACGGCCTTGATGCGGCGGCCGCCGACGGTGATATCGGCGAGCACCGGCGCGGTCGGATTGTCGTAATCCCACAGGTCGTGATGCACCGTCTGGTAGTGCCACTTCATCGCGCCGGTGGCGGCGTCGAGGCACACCAGGCTGTCCGAGAACAGATTCGCGCCGGGACGCTGGCCGCCGTACCACTCGTTGGCGGCGCTGCTCAACGGCAGGTAGACGAGGCCCAGCTCCTCGTCGGCGCTCATCAGGCTCCACGCCTTGGCGTTGCCGGTCTCGCGCCACGATCGGTTCTCCCACGACTCGATACCGGGATCGCCGGGCCGCGGCACGACGTGGAACGTCCACCGCAGAGCGCCGGTGCGCACGTCGAAGGCACGGACGTCGCCGGGCGGGATGTCGACCTGCGTGCCCGAGTCGGTCCAGCCCTGGCCGCCGATGACGACGACATCGCGCACGACGAGCGGCCCCGGCGCGCTCCATCGGAACGACGTGACCTTGTCGCCGAGTCCCGCCATGAGATCGATGCGTCCGGCCACGCCGAAGCCGTCGGCGGGCCGCCCGGTGCGGGCGTCGAGCGCGTACAGATGCCGCCCGCGCGCGTTGAACACGCGCGCGCCCGACGCCCCGGTCCAGTAAGCGACGTTGCGAGCACCGCCGGCGCCGCCGAGATCGTCGGCCTCCACCGCCTGCGCCCAGACCGTGCGGCCAGTGGCCGGGTCGAAGGCCTCGGCGAGGCCGATGGCGTTGGTGGCGAACAGCAGGCCGTCGGCCTTGAGCGGCGTGCTGCGGTAGTTCGTGGGAACCACGAGGTCCCGATGTGCAGCCGTTACCGCGGGATCCACGCCGGGCCGGCGCCAGGCAATCGCCAGGCCGCCGACGTTGGCCGCCGTAATCTGGTCGAGCGGCGCGTACTTCGTGCTGCCGGGATCGCCGCCGTGATTGGGCCAGTCGCCAACCGCGATGGCGGGCTGGGCACCGGGCGTCGCCACGGTGGCGACGAGGCCGGCGACGATCGTGGCGAGCAGCAGCAGGACACGCATGACCGCGCATCGTAGCGCATCATCCGCGGGGACAGCCGCACCGGCGACACGGGACGCGGGGCGCCGGCGTCTCAGGGAGCAACATGACTGCCGCCACGACCACCAGCACTGAGCTCGCGTTCCTCTTCCGCCGTCACCTCGCCAGGCTGGAGCGTCAGCTCGACGCCATCGACGACGCGCGGCTGTGGGAGGTGCGGCCCGGGGTCACCAACTCCGCCGGCCACCTGCTGCTGCACTTGAACGGCAACCTGCGCGAGTACATCGGCCGGCAGATGGGCGGCGTGCCCTACGTGCGCGACCGCGCCCGCGAGTTCGGCGCGACGCCGGTGCCACGAGCCGAGATGACCGCCGCGATCGCCGAGCTGGTGTCACTCGTTCCCGGCGTGCTCGAACGCACGCCCGCCAGCCGCTGGGACGAGACCTTTCCGGAAGACGTGCTGGGCGAGCCGCTAACGCACCGGCATTTCGTGATGCACCTGTTCGGCCACCTGCACTACCACCTGGGCCAGATCGACTACCTCCGCCGTGTGCTGACCGGCGACGGCGCGCTGGCGCCCGGGAAGAAGTAGCCGCCGCGTCAGCGGGCGGCGCGCGGCACGAACTCGATCGTCGCGTCGCGGCGCCGCGGGCGCCGGAAGCCGATCACGAACGCCCGGCTGCCCTTGGTGGAGTACTTCGTGGCGTAGCCGGCGGAGACGGCATCCTTGAGCCGTTCGCTGCGGACCCGCACCGCGCGGATGCGCACGTGCCGCTCGCCGATGGTGATGACGCCGATCGGGTCGCGCTGGAACGTGTCGAACCACCCGCCCGGGCGCACGGTCCACGACCGCGCGAAGAGCCGCCCCTCGACCACGATCGGCCACACGCCGACGAAGCGGTGTACCGACGCGGCGCCGGCGCGAATGCCAAGGATCGATGCCTCGTCGGCGGCGGCAACCAGCCGGGCGGGCAACCGTCGCGACTTGACGCCGGGTACGTGTGGGGTTCGCGACCGTGTGGCCGCCATCACTGCCTCCCCGCGGTCACTGCCGCTAGCGTTCCAGTTCGCGCCGCACGGCGCGCAGCGTCGCCCGCACCTTGTTGATCTCGCGCACCAGGCCGGTGCGGATGAACGGCTTCATCGGCGCCGGTGCGGCCGCAATCGACGCCGCCGCCTCGAGCCGTGGCACGGTGCCGAATTTCAGCGCCGGATCGTGGTCGAAGCGCTCGCCCTTCGCGTAGTTGGTCGACACCAGCAGCCGGGCGATGCGGCGCAGGCGCGCGTTACGGTTTCGGCGTTCCACCGTCGATGCCGACGCCGCGTCCGCGGACGCCGTCTGCTGCCAGGCGCGCAGTTCGGCGGAAAGGCCGCCGAAGTCGTCGACGACCGGCGCCAGGTCGATCTCGCCTGCGGCTGCCTCCTGGTACTTCTCCACCGCCGCGCGCATCTCGTCGGCCGCCGCCGCGTAGTCGAACGGGTGCAGCGGCGCGTTGAGGATGCGGACGATCGTCGTGAGGTAGACGCACAGATCGCGGCGCTGGATCTCGAGGTCCGCCACCGGCATGAGGTCGTCGGGGGTGTGCCACGCGATGTTGCCGCCGCAGCCGCCCACGGCGTAGTAACCGCGGCGCTTACGCTCCTCGATCGGGATGTTCGAGAGCAGCATGTAGAGGCCGGTGGGGCCGATCTGGTTGAACGAGTAGTCGCCGGCGCGTAGCGGCCGCACGCGCTCGCTCTCGACGCCCAGCGCGTCCTGGATCGACGACCGGCACAGCGCGTCGGCCTCCGCCATCCACATCACTTCCTCGTAGGCGGTGGCACCCTCGCAGCCAGGCGAGTCGATGTCGAGCTGCGCGATGCAGTGCTCGTCGATCTCGTCGGCGAACGTGTCCGCGTACCACGTCGAGCCGGCGTAGCGGCCGGTCGAGTGGCCGGGCCACCACGCGATACGCACGGACCGCCTGAGGCGTCCGCGCAGATTCCACAGCACGCGCGCGAGCTCGAGCAGGGCGGCGTCGCCGGTGGCATTGTCGCCGATGCCCTCGTACCACGAGTCGTAGTGGCCGTGCACGAGCAGGAACTCGTCGGGGTCGTCGGTGCCGGGGATCTCCACCACCGGCAGCGGGCAGCGCTTCCAGCCCTCGTCGAGCCAGGTCTTGATCGACGCGCGGGTGGCGCCACGCGCGATGTCGGCGATCAGCGCCTGGCCGTCGGGGTTGTTGATGCAGACCACGGGGATTGCCGGCTTCCGGCCAAGGGACTCGGCGGTGGGCGCGCCCCAGATCGACGTGCAGATGCCTTCGTGCACGTTCTGGCCCGGGTGGATGAAGATCTCGCCGATGGCGCCGCGGCGTTCGAACGCGCCCACTGCCGCCGGCATCGAGTAGCCCTCGGTGAGGACGATCCTGCCGCGGACGGGATCATCGGCGCCGGCGCCGCCGCCGCGCGCGGCGTCCGGCAAGTCGAAGAGCGACATCGTCCCGCCGGCGTACTTCGACGGCACGTAGCAGATCTCCGCCTCGATGGCGGCGTCGCCGGTGCTGCGTCCCATGGCCGGCGGCCGCGCGTGCAGCGACCGGGTCGCGCCGTCCGCGGAGATCGCGAGCTCGGCGCGAATCGGGTTGCTGATGTAAAGCTCCGGCTCGTGCACGGTCACTGGCACGCCGAGCGCCTGCAGGCGGCCGACGATGTACTGCGCGGCCTGCCGCTCGTGCTCGGTGCCCGACTCGCGAATCAGGTGGATGAACGTGTCGAGCAGCGCCTTCGACTCGTCGAGGCGAATCGCGTCACGCGCCGCGGCTTCCAACTCAGTGTCTTTGAACATACGCTTTCGTCATCGGGGCCTGTCCCGGGACAGGCCCCTGTCTCGTTTCGGCACGCGCAGCGTGCAGGCTTTGCGTACTCAGTCAAAAAAGATCTTCAGATTCTTCTCCGGGGTCGGCGCCGACAGCCGACTGGCGACCACGAACGCGATCGCGCTCAGCACCACGCCGACTTCCACCGAGTCGATGCCGTGCCGCCCCACCGAGTGCTGGCCCGTGAACGTCCATGCCAGGCAGCCGATGAAGCCCACGGCCATGCTCCAGATCGCGCCCTGCTTCGTGCCTCGCTTCCAGTTCAGGCCCACGACCACCGGCACGAAGAAGAAGCTGGCGATGAACTTCGCCTGCTCGACGACGATCGCCTGGACGTCGCCGAGCCGCATGCCGGCGGCGACGAAGGGCGCGATGCCGAGCACGACGATCGAGATCCGGTTCACCCACAGCAGCCGGGTCTCGGACGCAGCCGGGTTGATGAGGCGCTTGTAGAGATCGTGCGCGAAGGCGCCGCCGGTGACGAGCAGGATCGAGTTCACCGTCGACATGATCGCCGACAGCATCGCCACGACGAACAGCGAGCCGAGCAGCGGCGACATGATCGTCGACGCCATGATGCTCGACGCCTGGTCGGCCGACGGCAGGTACGGGAAGATGCCACGCATGCCGATGCCCAGCGTGAGCACACTGGCGGCAATCAGCACCTGCAGCATCATCGAGATGCCGATGGCGTAGCGCACGGTGGCAACGTCGCGCATCGAGTAGTAGCGCGTCATCTCGTAGGGCGCGGCCGCAATGCCGAGGCCGAAGGCCAGCGCGGTCGCCAGAATCTCCTTCCACGTGAACCACCACCCGGTGACACGCGGTTCGATCGAGCCCACGTACTCGCCCAGCGCGGTGATGCCGCCGACGTGCGACAGCACGACGGGCACGGCGAACACCAGCGCCAAAATCATGATCAGCGTCTGCACGAACTCGATGTACGAACTCGAGCGCACCCCGCCAAGCGCCGTATAGAAGCCGGTGCTCGCCAGCAACAGCCCCATCGCCGTGCGCGGCGTGATGCCGAACACCGCCGACGCGATCTCGCCGATGGCCTGGAACTGCGCGGTCAGCAGGATGCTGTAGCAGATGATGATCAGCGCCGCGGCGATGGTGCGAGCGTGCTCGCTGGCGAAGCGCGTGCCCACGTAGTCGGCGACCGTGAGCGCGCCGAACTTGCGCAGCTTCGGCGCCACGAACATCGCCGACACGACCCAGCCGGCCCACACCCCGAACCAGCCCCAGCCCCAGCTCACACCCGTCTGGTAGTAGCGGCCCAGCGTGCCCACGAACGTGCCGGCGCTGATTTGCGTGGCCGCCAGGACCGCGCCGCCCACCCACGGACCGATGCTGCGGCCGGCGGCCAGGAAGTCCTCCTCCGTCTTGCTCTTCCGGAAGCCCCAGATCGACACACCGAGCACGAGCGCGAGATACGCGCCGGTGACCCAGAACAGGGTGGCGGAGTCGGCGATGGTCATCGGCCCTGCTCGCGGTCGCGGCGGGCCGCGCGCCACGCCCAGAGGAAGTACAGGCACACCCATACGACGGCCGCGACGAAGAAGCCGTAAAGGCTCCAGCCGAAGCCCATGTCAGTGCGCGCCTTTCCGGCGCCGCAGCCACACCGCCGACGCAACGGCCAGCGAGGCGAGCGCCACGGCGTCCATGACGCGCGCGATGTCCCACGGCCGCGGCGCCCCGGCATCGGCGAAGGGGACGATGACGAACGCCGGCAGATGTGCCAGCACCGCAGTTCCGCGCGTGCCCTGCCAGGCGAACGTCGGCATCGTGCCCGATGCCGTCTGACCGTCGGGCAGATCGATGGTCACCCGGACGCTGCGCGAGCGGCCATCGGTGGGCACCGTGGGCAACCAGATCGGGCACCGCCCCGGGCGCGACCGCGCCTGCTGGATGCGATAGCGCAGCACGTACTGCGGAGCTCCCGCCGCCGGCGCCACCACCAGTGTCCGGGTGCGACCGATGTCCTGGGCGGGACGCGCCTCGACGGCCCGCTCGAGGGCAACAAGCCGGACCGACGCCCCCTCGAGCAGCTCGAGGCGGTGCTCCACGTCCGTCGCGCCCGTCACCGTCAGCGTCAGCGCGACCTCGCACGCGAGCGGCGAGGTGAACCGCACGGCGGCGTCCGCGTTCGTCAGCACCGGCGCCGCGATGACGCGCCCGGACACGAGCACGACACAGGCGGCAAGAGTCGGCCACACGGCCGGCCGGCGAGCGAGGGGGGCGGGACACATCACGGGGCGGCTGGCGTCGCGTGACTCTAGCGCAGCGCCTCCCGCCGCACAATCGTACGGCGTGCCTCGCCCTCGATCGCGCGTGATGGCAACGGCCCGACCGGGGCGCTAGTCGGTGCGCAGCACCTCGGCCGGACTCGCCGATGCCGCCCGCCGCGCCGGC
>CADEDM010000196.1 GCA_902826065.1 uncultured Acidobacteriota bacterium
CGACGAACCAGTCGCACAGCAGCGGGATGTCCTCGGTGCGCTCGCGCAGCGGCGGTACCCGCAACTGGATGGTGTTGATGCGGAAGTACAGGTCTTCGCGCAGGCGGCCATCGGAGAGCGCGGCGTCGAGGTCGATGTTGGTGGCGCAGATCAGCCGGAAATCGACCTTGACGAAGCGGTCGCTGCCGATCGGACGGTACTCGCGCTCCTGCAGGACGCGCAGCAGCTTGGTCTGCAGGAACGACGGCATCTCGCCGATCTCGTCGAGCATGAGCGCGCCGCCCTCGGCGAGCTCCAGCAGGCCGACCTTGTCGGTGGAGGCGCCGGTGAAGGCGCCCTTCTTGTAGCCGAACAGCTCCGACTCGATCAGGTCCTTCGGGATCGCGGCGCAATTGATCTTGATGAATGGCCCGTCGGCACGCGGGCTGCGCTGGTGCAGCGCGTTGGCGATGAGCTCCTTGCCGGTGCCGTTCTCGCCCTGGACGAGGACGTTGGCGTTGCTCGGCGCCACCGCCTCGACGAGATCGAACAGCTCGCGCATCACCTCGCTCTGGCCGATGACCGCGCCGAGGCCATCGGGGTCGCGCAGCTTGGCCCGCAGCTCCTCGTGCGTCACCCGCTCGTCGACCTGGTGGGCGGCGCGCTCGAGGATGCCGACCAGCCCGGCCGGATCGAGTTGCGACTTCTCGACGAAGAAGAAGGCGCCGGCCTGGCCGGCGTCGAGGGCCCGGGCGATGGTGCCCTGGCCGCTGATGACGATCACCTCAGCCCCCGGCGCGCGTTCCTTCATGCGCTTCAGGACGTCGAGGCCGTCGCCGTCGGGCAGCAGCAGGTCGAGCAGCACCAGGTCGGGCCGCCACTCGTCGAAGAGCGCCAGACCGGTGCGGCCCAGGCCCGCCGCGCGGACGTCGAACGGCGGGTCCGCCGGGGCCTGTTCGATCACCATCTTCAGCCAGTCGACCGTGGCTGGGTCGTCGTCCACGACCAGCACGCGGCGCCGGCGCGACTGCGCGCGGGCCATCTCCGTCCATTATCACCAATCCCTCCCGGGACGGCCCGGACGCATTGGCTATAATCGCGGCGATGGCCGATCCGCGCCCTTTGCCGCCCATCACCCCGATCCTGTCCGCGCTGCGCGCCAGCCCGCCGGCGGCCGACGACGCCCGGACGCTGTGCGAGCGGTGCGGTGCCGAGATGTACCGCATGCACGCGGTGTGGCGCTGCCCGAACTGCCGCTTCAAGACCGACTGCTGCGGCTGGTAGCCGGACCCGCGTCATGGACGTCCTCGAGTCGCAGCTGCGCACGACCGATCCGGAGTTCGCCGCGAACCGCGAGCGCATGGCCGGGCTCGTGGCCGAGTACCGCACCCGCCTCGCGCAGGTGCGCCAGGGCGGCGGTGCCAAGGGCGTCGAGCGGCATCGCGCCCAGGGCAAGCTGACCGCACGCGAGCGCATCGACCTGCTGCTCGATCCCGGCTCGCCCTTCCTCGAGCTCTCGGCCCTCGCGGCGTGGGATCTCTACGACGGCGACGCGCCAGCGGCGGGGCTGGTGACCGGCATCGGCCGCGTCTCCGGCCGCGAGGTGATGATCGTCGCCAACGACGCCACCGTGAAGGGCGGCACCTACTACCCGATGACGGTGAAGAAGCACGTGCGGGCGCAGGACATCGCCCTGCAGAACCACCTGCCGAGCGTCTACCTCGTCGACTCGGGCGGCGCCTTCCTGCCGCTGCAGGCCGAGGTCTTCCCCGATCGTGATCACTTCGGGCGCATCTTCTTCAACCAGGCGCGGATGTCGGCGGCCGGTCTCCCGCAGGTCGCCGTCGTCATGGGCTCGTGCACTGCCGGCGGCGCTTACGTGCCGGCGATGTCCGACGAGACCATCATCGTCAAGGGCACCGGCACCATCTTCCTCGCGGGCCCGCCGCTGGTGAAGGCGGCGACCGGTGAGGACGTCACCGCGGAGGATCTCGGCGGGGCCGACGTCCACACCCGTGAGTCCGGCGTCGCCGACTACTTCGCCGACGACGACCGTCATGCGCTGCACCAGGCGCGCATCATCGTGTCGACGCTGCATTCGGTGAAGCCGGCGGCTGGCGATGTCACGACGCCCGAGGATCCGCGCTACGACCCGGCCGAGTTGTACGGGGTGATCCCCGCGGACCTGCGTCACGCCGTCGACGTGCGCGAGATCCTGGCCCGCATCGTCGACGGCTCGCGCTTCGACGAGTTCAAGGCCCGCTACGCGCCGACGATCGTCTGCGGCTTCGCGCGCGTGCACGGCCGTCTCGTCGGCATCGTCGCCAACAACGGCGTGCTGTTCTCCGAGTCCGCGCTGAAGGCCACGCACTTCATCGAGCTCTGTAATATGCGGGCCATTCCGCTGCTGTTCCTGCAGAACATCACCGGGTTCATGGTCGGCCGCGCCTATGAGCGCGGCGGCATCGCCAAGGACGGCGCCAAGATGGTGCACGCGGTGGCGACGTCGGTCGTGCCGAAGTTCACCGTGGTCATCGGCGGATCGTTCGGCGCCGGCAACTACGGCATGTGCGGCCGGGCCTACGAACCGCGGCTGCTGTGGATGTGGCCCAACGCCCGGATCTCGGTCATGGGCGGCGAACAGGCGGCCGGGGTGCTGACGACCGTGAAGCGCGACCAGCTGGCGCGCGCGGGCAAGGCGTTCAGCGCCGACGACGAAGCGGCCATTCGCGAGCCGATCCTGGCCAAGTACGAGGAGGAAGGCTCGCCGTACTACTCCACCGCGCGCTTGTGGGACGACGGCATCCTCGATCCCCTCGACACGCGATCCGTGCTGGCGCTGGGATTGTCGGCGGCGGCCAACGCGCCGGTGCCGCCGCCGCGCGTCGGCATCTTCCGGATGTGATCCCCATGTTCCGCTACCTGCAGGTGCGCCGAGACGGTCCGGTCGAGCAAGTCACGCTCAACCGCCCCGACGTGCGTAACGCCTTCAACGACGAGGTCGTGACCGAGCTGCGCCAGTGGGCTGAGGAGCTGGCCCCCGATCCCGTCGTGCGGGTCGTAGTGCTGGGTGGCGCCGGGCCGGTCTTCAGCGCCGGGGCCGACGCCGCGTGGATGGCGCGCATGGCCGCCGCGTCGCGCGAGGACAACGAGCGCGACGCGCTGGCCACGACCGCGATGCTGCGGGCGATCAACGGGCTGCCGGTGGTCGTGATCGGGCGCATCCAGGGCGCGGCCCTGGGCGGCGGCTCTGGACTGGCCGCCGTGTGCGACATCGTGGTCGCCGACGACCAGGCGATCTTCGGCTTCACCGAGGTGAAGCTCGGCATTCTGCCGGCGATGATCTCGCCTTTCGTCCTGCCCAAGATCGGCGTCTCTGCAGCGCGCGAGCTGTTCCTCACGGGCGCTCGGTTCGACGCCGCCCGCGCCAAGGCCATCGGCCTCGTCCACGCCGTGGTGCCGGCGGCCGAGCTCGATGCCGCGGTCGCGAAATACGTCGCCGAAGTGCTGACCGCCTCCCCCACCGGCATCGCGGCCGCGAAGGCGCTCATTCCCAGGGTCTGGGGCCGCCCGCCCGAAGACGTCGCCGCGCTGACGGCCACGGCCATCGCCGCGCAACGAGGATCCGCCGAGGGCCAGGACGGTCTGCGCGCGTTCCTCGAACGGCGGCCGGCGGGATGGGTCGTGAAGTGATTCGTCGCGTGCTCATCGCCAACCGCGGCGAGATCGCGGTGCGGGTCATCCGCGCCTGTCGCGCGGCCGGCCTGGGCACGGTGGCTGTGTACTCCGACGCCGACGCCGACGCCCCGCACGTCATGGCCGCGGACCGCGCCGTGCGTCTGGGCCCCCCGCCCGCCATTGAGAGCTACCTGAACGTCGGTGCCCTGATTGACGCCGCCCGCAGCAGCGGCGCCGATGCGGTGCATCCCGGCTACGGCTTCCTGTCGGAACGCGCGCACTTCGCGCAAGCGGTCGAGGACGCCGGCCTCGTGTTCATCGGCCCATCGGCCGACGCGATCACGCGGCTCGGATCCAAGACCGGCGCCCGCCGCCTGATGGAGGCGGCCGGCGTGCCCGTCGTTCCGGGTGCGACGTCCGACGACCAGAGCGATGCGGCGCTGATGGCTGCGGCCACGGCCCTCGGCGTACCGCTGCTGATCAAGCCGGCGTCCGGTGGCGGCGGCATCGGCATGAAGACCGTGCGGTCGCTGGACGACCTCGCCACGCTCCTGCCGCAGGCCCGGCGCGAGGCCCAGGCGGCCTTCGGGAATCCGACGCTCTACCTCGAGCGCCTGGTCGAACGTCCACGGCACATCGAGGTGCAGATCCTCGCCGACGCCGACGGCCGCACCGTGCACCTTTTCGAGCGCGAGTGCTCAGCCCAGCGCCGCCACCAGAAGGTCGTCGAGGAGACGCCGTCGCCGGCCGTGACGCCAGCCGTCCGCGCCCGCATCGGCGCCGCCGCAGTGCGCGCCGCCGAGACGGTCGGCTATCGCAACGCCGGCACCGTCGAGTTCCTGCTCGAGGGCGACGGCGACGACGCGCGCTTCTATTTCCTCGAGATCAACACCCGCCTGCAGGTCGAGCACCCGATCACCGAGTGCGTCGTCGGCGTAGACCTCGTCCGCGCGCAACTCGCCATCGCCGCCGGGCAACCGTTGCCCTGGCGACAGGAGCAGTTGACGCAGCGCGGGCACGCGGTCGAATGCCGCATCTACGCCGAGGATCCGGGGCAGGACTTCCTGCCCCAGGCCGGTCCGCTGCTGCGCTATCGCGAGCCGTCGGGCCCCGGGGTTCGCGTCGACTCGGGCGTCGTCGAGGGCGGCGCGGTGTCGGTCTACTACGACCCGCTGCTCGCGAAGCTCATCACATGGGGCGAGTCGCGCACGGAGAGTCTTGCGCGCGCCAGTGAGGCGCTGTCGCGGTTCGAGATCCTGGGCCTGCGGACGAACGTCGCGTTCTGCGCGGCCATCCTGCGCCACCCCGACTTCGTGGCCGGACGCATCGACACGGGCTTCCTGACCCGCGAACTGGCCACGCTCACGGCGCGGCCGGCGCTCGCGCCCGAGGTCGCGGCCGCTGCCGCGTGGCACGCGGCGCAGGGCGCGGCAGGCCCGCAGGGTGCCGGGCCCGCTGCCACAGCGATGGCCGATCCGTTCGACACGCTGCGCGGGTGGCGGAGCTGATGCGATGAACCGCCGCGTCCGCGTCTCCACCGGCGATGTCGAGCACGACGTCGATGTCGCCGCCGACGGACTGGTCACGATCGACGGGACACCCTACCGCGTGGCTGCGGCCGGCGCAGGACGGTATCGTGTGACGGCTGCGGACGGCACGGCCAGCCTCGTCGCCGTCGCCGGTCCGCCGCACGCGCTGTGGACCGTCACCGGCGGCCAGGCTGTCGAGGTCGTGGCGGATGGATCGCCGCACCGCCGCAGTGCCCCGCGGGCCGGCGAGACCGGCATGACAGCGCCGATGCCCGCCACGGTCGTCCGAGTGGCCGTCGCCGTCGGCGACCGCGTGGACGCCGGCGCGGCAGTCGTGGCGCTCGAAGCGATGAAGATGGAGCTCACGATACGCGCGGCGAAAGCCGGCGTCGTGCGCGCGGTGCACTGCGCCGTCGGCGACCTCGTGACACCAGGCACGCCGCTCGTGGAGATCGACGGGTGACCCACCCGCCCGCGGTCACGATCGTCGAGGTGGGGCCGCGCGACGGCCTGCAGAACGAAATCGCCGCCGTGTCCACCGCCGACAAGGTGGCCTTCGTCGACGGCCTGTCGGCTGCCGGGCACCGCGTGATCGAGGTCTCGGCGTTCGTGTCGACGAAATGGGTGCCGCAGATGGCCGACGCGGCTGAGGTCTTCGCCGCGATTGCACGCCGGCCCGGCGTGCGCTACACGGCGCTGGTCCCGAACCTGGCCGGCCTCGACCGCGCGCTGGCCGCGCGTGTCGACGAGATCGCGGTCTTCGCCGCCGCCTCGGAGACCTTCAGCCGGCGCAACATCAACCAGACGATCGACGAGTCGCTCACCCGCTACGCCGACGTGGTCCGCGCGGCCGGCGCCGCCGGCGTGCGCACGCGCGGCTACGTGTCATGCGCGTTCGGCTGTCCGTTCGAAGGCGCGATCAAGCCCGACGCGGTCGTTCGGGTCACCGAGGCGCTGCTCGCCGCCGGCGTCTACGAGGTCGCGATCAGCGACACGATCGGCATCGGACATCCCGGACAGGTGGCGGCGCTGCTGGCCCGGGTGACGTCGACGATCGCCCGCGAGCATCTGGCCCTGCACTTCCACGACACACGTGGCACGGCCCTGGCGAACGTCCTGGTGGGACTCGACGCCGGCATCGCGACGTTCGACGCGTCGGCCGGCGGGTTGGGGGGCTGCCCGTTCGCGCCGGGCGCGTCGGGCAATCTCGCGACCGAGGATCTGCTCTACGTGCTCGACGGCCTCGGGATCGCGACCGGGGTGGCGATCGACGGCGTCGCTGCGGCGTCGTACGGCCTGGCCTCGCGGCTCGATGTTCCACTTCGATCACGCTACCTGCAGGCGACTGCGGCGGCGCAACGGCCCGCGTGAATCAGCGCGACAAGGTCAGCAGCAGCAATGGCGCCGGTGCCGGTGCCACCGCGCGCGCGGCTACGTAGGCTCCCACCGATACGCCAGTGCCGACACCGCCGAGCAGCACCACGACCAGGAGCATGGCCGTCCGCGTCGTCGTTTCGAAGCCGGAGAGTCGAGCCCACATGGTACCGGACGATGCGGCCGGGCGCTGTGCCGCCTGATAGTACCGCGCCAGTTCACGCGACCCTTCGGCGACCGGCAGACAGGTCAGGCGAGCCATCAACGACTGCGGTGTGCCCACGCGCGCCGGCGAGAATCGCGCTTGTTCAGCGGCCTCCCAGATCTGCATCGGGCACTCCCCGCGGCCGAGAATGGACGTCAGGAGGTGTCCGGCACCGGCCACCGCCGCCGCGTCGTCGGCTGGGGGTGTGTCACTGAACGTGACCGCGCCGTCATTGCCAATCGTGATGGTCTCAAGCGCCGGGATGGCGCGACCGGCCGGCAACTGAGTGCAGACGGCCTGCACGACCGCCACGGCCTCGACCCAGGTTGCCTCGACCCGGCGCATCGCGTCGGACAGCCGGAGCGGCCCGCTGGCAACCGGCATGTGGGTCGTCGGGCGGCGGGCTCGGGCTAGCGCGTGCGTTGCCTCGGTGATCGTCATGCCAGGCGCTCCAGTTGCGTGGTGAGGTCCTCGTCCGTGAGGGATGGCGCCGGCCGGGCGGACGGCGCCGTGAACACGATGGCGGCGCGATAGCGCAGGGGCGCCAACCGGTCGACCCAGCAGCGCACGATCTGGCCGCTGGCGACGTGCCGCTCGGCGGCGGTCGTCGCGTCGCCGGGCCGGGAGAGACGAATGGCGCTACGCGTGCCAGGACGAATCCACTCGTCCAGTTCGACCAGCGCACCGCCCGTCGACACGTTCAAGACGCGGACGTAGACGCCCTGCGACAGGCTGGCGTCGACGTCCAGGCCGAGGATCTCGGCGCTGAGCCGCGGCTGCGATCGGCGATCGCGCTCGGCGGCGATGTGGAGTGAGGTGAGGGGGCTCTTCGCGGACGGGTCCATTCTGTGCGGTCGAGATAGCAGGGTCCGTACCAGCGGTGATTTCCTGAGTGTTTCCAGCGTTTCTGGCAGATGACGGGCTCAAGAGTCGTGACACGCCCAATCTCTTTTCCGCCGTTTGGCTGACTTTGCAATCTCTCGCCAACGACATGTCGAGACTTCAGTGCACGGTTCGACACTTGCCGTCGGGCCTGTGGGCACCCCGCCACGGCTGTGCCATGATCCCGCGCGATGCCCGGCGCCCCCGCCCAGACCGCGATCGCCGCCTTGCGCCGGCGGCTGATCCCGTTCCTTTTCCTGCTCTACGTCGTCGCCTACCTCGACCGCGTCAACATCGGCTTCGCGGCGCTCGACATGAACCGCGACCTCGGCTTCAGCGCCACCGCCTACGGCCTCGGGTCCGGCATCTTCTTCGTGTCGTACACGCTGCTCGAAGTGCCGAGCAATCTGATGCTGGCCCGCGTCGGAGCGCGGCTGTGGATCGGCCGCATCATGCTGACGTGGGGCCTGGTGTCGATCGCGATGGCCTTCGTGCGCGACACGACCACGTTCTACCTGCTGCGCTTCCTGCTCGGCGCCGCCGAGGCCGGGTTCTTCCCGGGGATCATCTACTACCTCACCCAGTGGTTCCCGGCCGGCGAACGCGCGCGCGCCGTGGCGCTCTTCATGACCGGCACGGCGATTGCGGGCGTGATCGGCGGGCCGATCTCGAGTGCGCTGCTCGGCCTGGACGGCGTGGGCGGGCTGCGCGGCTGGCAGTGGCTGTTCATCGTGGAAGGCGTGCCGGCGATTCTCCTCGCGCCGGTCGTGTGGCGGCGGCTCGATGCGCGGCCGACAGACGCGCGCTGGCTGTCGGACGCCGAACGCGCCTGGCTCGTGTCGACGCTCGCGGCCGAAGCGGCCGACACGCGTCCTGACGTCCGCCACGACCTGCGCGGCGCGCTGGCCACACCGCGGTTGTGGCTGCTGTCGGCGGTTTACCTGTGCCTCGTGCTCGCGTTCTACGGCGTGGCGTTCTGGCTGCCGCAGATAGTCCAGACGCTGGGCCCGGCGTCGTCGGCCGTCGTGGCGCTCATCGCGGCCGTGCCCTACGTCGTGGCCGCCGTCGGCATGGTGGCCGTCGGCGCGCGCAGCGACCGCACCGGCGAACGGCGCTGGCACGTGGCGGGACCGGCGCTGATCGGCGCCGCCGGATTCGTCGCCGCGGCCACGCTGCCGCCGTCGATGGCGGTGTCGCTCACGGCGCTCTCGATCGCGGCGTTCGGGATCTGGGGCGCCCTGGGGCCGTTCTGGGCGCTGCCCACCGCGTTCCTGCGCGGCACGGCGGCGGCGGGTGGCGTGGCGCTGGTGAACGCCGTGGGCAACATCGGCGGGTTCGTCGGGCCGACGGTCGTGGGCTACGCCCGCGATTCGACGGGGAACTTCGCCGCTGGACTGTGGGTGCTGGCGGCCGGGCTGGTGGCCGGGGCGCTGCTGGTGCTGTGCCTGCCGCGCGACACGGCGGCGACGGGCGCCGCGTCTAAACCGTAGTGCCTTGCGGCGGGCTCGCCCGCCCTCTCAATCAGGAGTGCTCATGTCCCTTCGCGCTGTCCGCACCCACGTCACGTCCACGCCCACGATGGAGGGCGCCGGCGTCCGGCTTCGCCGCGCCTTCGGCTTCGGCGACACCGAGAGCGTCGATCCGTTCCTGCTGCTCGACGACTTCCGGAACGACGTGCCGAACGACTACCTGCGCGGCTTCCCGTGGCATCCGCATCGTGGCATCGAGACCATCACCTACGTGCTGGCCGGCACGGTGGACCACGCCGACAGCCTCGGCAACCAGGGCGCCATCAGCGCGGGCGACGTGCAGTGGATGACCGCCGGCCGCGGCATCGTGCATCAGGAGATGCCGCATGGCGACGGCCAGGGACGCATGCACGGCTTCCAGCTGTGGGCCAACCTTCCGGCCGCACACAAGATGACGGCGCCGCGCTATCAGGAAGTGGCGTCGAAGGACGTCACGGAGGTGACCG
>CADEDM010000197.1 GCA_902826065.1 uncultured Acidobacteriota bacterium
CAGTGCACGCCAACGGGTCACGGTCGCGATCTTACTTCGCCGCCCCGGCCGATCGCCGCGCCCAGGGCGGCCCCATCGCCGCGCCCATGCGAATCAGCGCCGGCGCCACCGCCCGCGTCGGCGTGGTGAGATCGTAGACGCGCGTGCGCGCCGTGCCGACGCGGGCTTCGGCCAGCGGGGCCCAGTCGAGCGCCCCGCGCCGCGCCTGCGCGAATCGCGCACGGAAGGACGGCTCTTCGAGATCGTCGGCCACCAGCCACACCTGGCGCCCGGCGCCCGCGAGCGTGTCGACGGTGCGATCGAGTGCGGCGGGGGCGATGTAGTCCCAGCGCCCGATCACCAGATGCGCGTAGCGCAGCGCGCCGCTGTGCTGCACGGCCAGCACCAGCGTGCCACGCGGCGCCGTGGCCGCGACATGCGTGGCGACGGCCTCGTAGCGCTGGGCCCCGCGCCACAGGTCGAACGTGCCGACCCTGGCGGCCGCCGCGAGCGACGGCGAGACGACGGCCATGGCCGACGCCAGCACGACGAACGGGGCGACAGCGCCGAAGACGCGCTGCAGCGCCAGCCACGCGACGGTGGTGACGGCCGCGGCGGCCATCGGCCACACCGGCAGATAGAAGCGGAGGTACCACCATTCCTCGAAGAGCGCATACGGCAGGTAGCTGACCAGCACGCCGACCACCACGGCGAGGCCGAGTCGCCACTCGCGGTGTCGCGGTGTCATGGCGAGTCCCAGCAGCGCCGCGACGCCCAGGAGCAGCCACTGACCCGCGGTCTCCTGTGACCAGCGGAAGATGCGCGCGAGGTTCCCGGGCGCGCGGCCGACGATGAAGAGGTCCTCGTTGGCACCGTAGCCGGACGCGAACGGACCACCCCAGAGTTGCGCGTTGATGAAAGCGATGGCCAGCGCGGCGGCCGCCATCGGCGCGCCGAGCAGCGCCGCGCGCGCCACCCGGGCACGCCACGATCCCTGCGCCGTGGCCACGGCGACCAGGCCGAAGAGCGCGGCCAGCGGCACGAGGTTCGGCCGCACAGCGAGCGCGAGGCCGGCGGCCAGCCCGGCGACCGCGGTGGCGCCCGGGCCCGGCCGTGTGACGGCCACCACGGCCAGTGCCCACAGCGCGGCACAGGTGAGGTCGCTCATCGTCTGCATCGCCGCGAAGAGCAGCGGCGGGCTGCTGGCCACGAGCACCGCGGCCGCCAGGGCGACCGTCGGTGGCGCGGCGCGTCGCGTCAGCACGAACGTCAGCCAGACCAGCAGCGCCACGGCGATCGGCGTCCAGATGAATCGGCCCGGCTCGCCGGCGACGATCGCGCTCAACGCCATGAGCCACGGCAGGCCCGGCGCGTACGAGGGCCCCAGCCGGTCGGGCACGGCACTGGGCGCGAAGCCGAGGGGCGACACCAGCCAGCCACGCTGCGGCCACGCGTCGTCGGAATAGACCGGCGCGGCGACGCTGACCACGCCGGCGTTCCACAGCCGCGACTGGCTGAGGTATCCCGAGGAGTCGGCGCCGCCGGCGACGTGTTCGTTCAACATCGCCGACGTCGCCCCCAGCGCAAGAGCGAGGACCGCCGCCAGCCACGGCGCGACGCGGTCGGCGAGCTCGCGCGCCTGCACGAGGCCGCGCCGTCGTTGTTCGGGCGAGGCCGTCAGCATCACGGCGGCCAGGAGCGCCAGCGCCGCGATCGCCGGGCGCGACGACGCCCGCGACGACAGGCGCACCGGCCCGAGCATCACGGTGCCGCCGCCGGTCAGGGCGACAACGGCGGCCCAGGCGCCGAGCACGAGGGCCGTGACGACGAGCGCACGGCGGACAGGAGGAGCGATGCGAGGCACGGGAGAGACGGAGGCTTGGCGCGGCCGCGCCGGTGGTCCAGAATACGTCCGAACGCCGGCAGCACGGCGCCCTGCGGCCGGACGACATCCACCATGCGCGTACTTCCGCCCCGGACTGCGGCGCGTGCGGCCGTCCTGCTCGCCGCCGCGGCGATGACGGCGCGTCTCCTCGGCGCCGACGCGTCGGCGCAGCCGTCACTCGATCTCCTGTGGCAGGCCTACTGGCGTGCGGATTCGCCGAAGGCGGCCGTGTCCGAGGCCGAGAAGCTGCTCAAGGCCGGCGTGACGTTCGACGAGGCGTGGGCGCGTCTGAAAGCGGGACGGACCTTCGGCGCCGCGCCGACGGGCGCCCGCAGCCTGCGGTTCTCTGCGCAGGCCGGCGTGGCCTACGACAACGCCATCGACGTGCCGGCCGAGTACGACGCCACGCGGCGCTGGCCGTTGCGCGTGCAACTGCACGGCGGTGTCGATCGCCAGGATCCGGAACAAGGCCGCAGGCGCCGCGGCGGGAACCGCCTGCCGGGTGCACCGCAGATCGTCGTCGAGCCGTTCGGCTGGCGCGAGTCGGCGTGGTGGCACGCCTCGCAGGTCGACAACATCCTCGCCCTCGTCGATCGCGTCAAGCGCCAGTACAACGTCGACGAGTCGCAGGTCTACCTGACCGGCACGTCCGACGGCGGCACCGGCGCCTACTTCCTGGCCATGCGCGAGCCGACGCTCTTCGCGTCGGTCCTGCCGCTCATCGGCCACATCGGCGTGCTCGCCAATCCGCAGACCGGCGTCGAGGGCGAGCTGTTCGTCTCGAACCTGGTGAACCGGCCGTTCTTCGTCGTGAACGCGATGCGCGATCCGCTGTACCCGGCGGGCCGCATGGTGCCGTACGTCGAGGCCCTGCAGACCGCCGGCGTCACCGTGATCTTCCGGCCGCAGCAGATCGGCGGCCACGACACGACCTGGTGGGAGTCCGAGCGGCCGCTCTACGAGCGCTTCGTGCACGACCACGCGCGGCCGGCGCACCCGCCGCTGCTGTCGTGGGAGACCGAGCGTACCGATCGCTTCAACCGCATCCAGTGGCTCGTCATCGACGAACTCGGCACGCGAGCGAGCGACATCGCGCTCGCCGACACGAACACCGTCAGCGAACGCCGCGATCCCGACTTCGGCATGCGCGGCGACGCCAGGAAGGAACGCGGCACGCGCGTCGTGGAGGTGCTGCCCGGCAGTGATGCCGAGCGGATGGGCGTCCGCACCGGCGACCGCCTGGTCGCGGTCGACGGCCGTCCGGTGTCCGACATCGCCGCGATTCAGGCGGCGTTCGATCGCAACGGCGGACCGCGGATCAGTCTCGTCGTCGACCGGGCTGGCCAGCGCCACGCACTCGAGGGGCCGTTCCCGCCCGTGCCCGGCGTCGGCCCGCCGCGCCCGCTGTTCGCGCGCGGCCGGCCGTCGGGCCGCGTCGACATCGTGCGCCGCGGTCAGACCCTCGAGGCGAGGACGCGCGGCGTCGCGCGCTTCACGCTGCTGTTGTCGCCAGACGCCGTCGACTTCGCGCAGCCGGTGACGGTGACGGTCAACGGCCGCCCCGTCTACGACGGCCCGGTGGCCCGTGACGTGCGCACGTTGCTGACGTGGGCGGCGCGCGACAACGACCGGACCATGCTCTACGCGGCCGCCGTCGCCATCGCCGTGCCGTAGTGCGTCGGGCCGCGAGCGGTCAGCGCCGCTTCAGCAGGACGGCCGCCAGCGCGGCGAGACCGCCGGCCAGCACCACGGCCCGCAGCACCCGCATCAGGCTGAACACCCAGGCGAGACCCAACCCGAGCGCCGGCCACTGCACCCACCAGTGGCCAGGCGACGTCATCAGGTTGATGAGGAACAGGAAGGCGAGGATGAACGGCGCCTTCACCAGGAACGCCGCCGACCGCATCGTGTGCATCACGGCTGCTCAATCTCCTATGCGGAGTTGACGCAGCGCCACGGCCGGGGTTCACCCTCGGGCCGCGGCCGGAGCCTTGGCGTCCCCGACCGGCGGCCCGGGCGGCTCGAACGGCGCCGCCCGCGGGGTCAGCGCAGGCGGTCCGGGAAGTACTTCCGGAGCTTGTCGACCTTGGGCTGGGCGACGGCCGCCACGTACGGCTGGCCCGGGTTCCGGGCGGCGTAGTTCTGGTGGTAGTCCTCGGCGACGTAGAACGGCCCGTCGCCTTCGACCGTGGTCACGATCGGATCGCTAAACGCTTTGGCCGCAGTCAGTTGCGCGATGTAGGCGTCGGCCACGGCGCGCTGCTCGGGGTCCTGCGGGAAGACGGCCGACCGGTACTGGGTGCCGCGGTCGTGTCCCTGACGGTTCAACTGGGTCGGGTCGTGGGCCACCGCGAAGAAGACCCGCAGGATCTGCCCGAACGTGATCTGCGCCGGGTCGAACGTGATGCGGATAGCCTCGGCGTGGCCGGTCGTGCCCGAGCAGACGGCCTGGTAATTCGCCGTGTCGGCGCCGCCGCCGATGTAGCCCGAGACCACGCCCTGCACGCCGGCGAGCGGCAGGAACACCGCCTCGGTGCACCAGAAGCACCCGCCGGCCAGCACCGCCTGCTGCGGTTCAGGGCCGCGCGGGGCGACGTCGAGCGCCGGTTCCGGGAAGTCCGAGAGGCCGGGAACGCCACCGCCGAACAAGCTCGAGAGCTGCATGATTCGTGTCACCTCGCACCCGCTTTGACGCCTGCAACGGCGTGCACGATTCGGGCATGACAAGCGTACACAAGCCCAGACTACAAATGGCGTGCCGCGACCCGGGGAGGCGCGGGATCGGCCGTATACTTTGAGTAAATCGGTGTCTGGAATCAGGCACTTAGGGGCGTTCGAGCAGGGGAGTAGATGAAGTCCATCGCGTCAGCCATCGCGATCACGACCGCGCTCGCCGCCGGTCTCGCCGCCGCCGTCAGCGGTCAGGGCGCTCTGCCTGCGTCGCGGCCCGCCGCCACGTCCGCGCCGGCGACCCAGACGGCGCCACCGGCCCGTCGTACCTCGGCGCCCGTCGCCGCGCATCCCGTCGGACTCTCGGCCGCGGTCCAGACCGAGCTCGTGACGACCTACTGCGCCACCTGCCATAGCGCACGCGGCAAGGCCGGCGGCCTCTCGCTCGCCGACTTCAACGCGATGCAGGCGCAGGAGCATCCCGAGATCGTCGAGAAGATGATCCGCAAGCTCCGCGCCGGGATGATGCCGCCAGCCGGCTCGAAGCGGCCCGATGCGGCGACGATCGAAGGGCTGACCTCAGCGCTCGAATCGCGGATGGACGAGCTCGCGGCGGTCAACCCGAATCCGGGCTGGCGGCCGTTCCAGCGCCTGAACCGTGCGGAGTACGCGGCGGCGGTGAAGGAGTTGCTGCGCCTCGACGTCGACGTCACGGCGTTCCTGCCTGCAGACACGATCAGCAACGGCTTCGACAACGTCGCCGACGCGCAGGGCTTCTCGCCAACGCTGATGGAGGGCTACCTGCGCGCCGCCGGCCGCATCACGCAGCTCGCGCTGGGCGACCCGGCGTCGGCACCGACCGAGGCCACCTACAAGGTGCCGCGGACGCAGTCGCAGATGGTGCACATCGAGGGCACGCCGCTCGGCACGCGCGGCGGCGTCTCGCTCGTGCACGTCTTCCCGGCCGATGGCGACTACAGCTTCCGCGTGATGCTGCACTCGATTCCCACCGGCGAGCTCTACGGCAGCGCGGTGAAGGGCGAGCAGATCGAGATCTCGATCAACGGCGCGCGGGTGGCGGTGCTCGACATCACGCCCTCGATGAGCGAGCGCGACCCGAACGGCATGAACCTCACGACGCCGAAGGTGCATGTCAGCGCCGGGCCGCAGCGCGTGTCGGCGGCGTTCCTGCGCCGCTCCGAGGCGCCGGTCGACGACATCCTCGCGCCGCAGGACTACACGCTGGCCGACTCGCAGATCGGCAGCGGCGTCGGCGTGACCACGCTGCCGCACGTCCGCGACTTCAGCATCAGCGGGCCGTTCGCCGTGACCGGTGTGTCCGACACGGTGAGCCGCCGCGCGGTGTTCTCGTGCCGGCCGACGGCGCCGGCGGAAGAGGTACCGTGCGCGCGCGAGATCCTGCAGCGCATGGCATCGCAGGCCTACCGCGAGCCGGCGGCCGCCGCCGACGTGCAGACGCTGATGGCCTTCTACGACCGCGGCCGGCTGAAGGGCGACTTCGAGACCGGCATCCAGTCGGCGCTCGAGGCGCTGCTCGCCAGCCCGCGTTTCGTGTTCAAGCTCGAGGCGCCGCCGGCCAGCGCGAAGGTGGGGCAGACGTTCGCGCTGAGCGACCTCGACCTGGCCTCGCGCCTGTCGTATTTCCTGTGGGCCACGGGGCCCGACGCCGAGCTGCTCAAGGCGGCGTCGGCGGGGGGGCTGCGCACCCCGGCCGGCGTCGAGAAGCAGGTGCGGCGCATGATCGCCGATCCGCGATCGGAGGCCCTGGCGACGCGTTTCGCCAGCCAGTGGCTGCGGTTGCAGGACGTCGAGAAGATCCGCCCCGACGCGCTGCTCTTCCCCTACTGGGATCACACGCTGGCCGAGAACCTGGTGCGCGAGACCGAGCTGTTCTTCGACAGCCTGGTGCGCGAGGACCACTCGCTGCTCGACATGCTGCGCGCCGACTACACGTTCGTGAACGAACGCGTGGCGCGCCACTACGGCATCCCCAACGTGATGGGCGCCGAGTTCCGCCGCGTGCAGCTGCCGCCGGAGCGTCGCGGCATCCTCGGCCACGCCAGCGTGCACCTGCTGACGTCGGTGGCCGATCGGACGTCGCCGGTGCAGC
This sequence comes from uncultured Acidobacteriota bacterium, assembly GCA_902826065.1. GTDB lineage: Bacteria > Acidobacteriota > Vicinamibacteria > Vicinamibacterales > UBA2999 > CADEFD01. Next base: position 6,666 of record CADEDM010000197.1, read on the forward strand.
GCGGCAAGTGGGTGATGGAAGTGCTGCTGGGCACCTCACCGCCTCCGCCTCCGCCCAACGTCCCGGCGCTCGACGAGACCGGCGCCGCGCAGGGCGGACGCGTCCTCTCGGTGCGCGAACGCATGGAGCAGCACCGCAAGAACCCGGCCTGCATGTCGTGCCACAAGGTCATCGACCCGCTGGGCCTCGCGCTCGAGCACTTCGACGTGACGGGGAAGTGGCGCATCAAGGACAACGGCGTGCCGGTCGACGCCGAAGGCGTGCTCTACGACGGCACCCAGATGACCGGCGCCGACGGGCTGGCCGCGGCGCTGCTGCGCCACAAGGACGCCTTCCTCCTCAGCTTCACCGAGCACCTCATGACCTACGCGACCGGCCGGCGCATGGAGACCTACGACATGCCGGCGGTGCGCAAGATCATCCGCGACGCGCGCAAGAGCGACGACAGGCTCTCGGCGTTCATTCTGGGCGTCGTCAACGCGCCCGCGTTCCGAATGAGCCGCGTCGAGGCCGCGGAATCGACGGCCGACCAGGCTTCAGGGTCCAGAGATCAGGGACCGGGAAAAGAGTAAGCGCCATGTTCATCACCCAGAAATCACTCTCTCGACGCACCGCCCTGAAGGGGCTCGGCGTCACGATGGCCCTGCCGTTCCTCGAGGCGATGGTGCCGGCGGCGACGGCGCTGGCGAAGACGGCCGCGTCGAACCGCGTGCGGCTGGCCGCGATCGAGATGGTGCACGGCTCGGCCGGCGCCACCGTGGTCGGCCTGCAGAAGAATCTGTGGTCGCCTGCGGCGACGGGCAAGGCGTTCGATCTGTCGCCGTCGAGCCTGGCGCCGCTCGAGGCATTCCGCGACCACCTGACCATCGTCAGCAACACCGACGTGAAGAACGCCGAGGCGTTCGAGCTGCCGGAGATCGGCGGCGATCACTTCCGGTCGAGCGCGGTGTTCCTCACGCAGTGCCACCCGAAGCAGACACAGGGCAGCGACGTCCTGGCCGGCACTTCGCTCGATCAGCTCTACGCGCAGAGGGTCGGCGGCGAGACGCCGATCCCGTCGATGCAGCTGTGCATCGAGGCCATCGACCAGGCCGGCGGCTGCGCCTACGGCTACTCGTGCGTCTACACCGACTCGATCAGCTGGTCGTCACCGAAGGACCCGCTGCCGATGATCCGCGACCCACGCGCGGCCTTCGATCAGCTGTTCGGCGTGGGCGCCACGCCGGCGGAGCGCGCCGCGCGCCGGCAGCGCGACAAGAGCATCCTCGACTTCATCACCGGTGAGGTCGCCAAGCTGCGCAAGGAACTGGGCCCGGCCGACCAGGCGCGCCTCGGCGAGTACCTCGACGACGTGCGCGAGATCGAGCGGCGCATCCAGAAGGTCGAGTCGTCGAACTCGAGCGGCGACCCGCGCGAGCTGCCCGGTGCGCCGGTGGGCGTGCCCGACAGCTTCGCCGAGCACGTCCGGCTGATGTTCGATCTGCAGGCCGTGGCGTTCGCCAGCGACATCACCCGCGTGTTCTCGTTCAAGATGGGCCGCGATGGCTCGAGCCGCGCGTATCCGGAGAGCGGTGTGACCGCGGGCTTCCATCCGGCCAGCCATCACCAGGATCGCGAGGATCGCATCCGCGAGTTCGAGAAGATCAACCGCTATCACATCGCGCAGCTGCCGTACTTCCTCGACAAGCTGAAGAACACGCCCGACGGCGATCGCAGCCTGCTCGACAACACGCTGGTCATCTACGGCTCGCCGATGGGCAACTCGAACGTGCACAACCACAAGCGCTGCCCGCTGTTCTTCGCGGGCCACGCCGGCGGGACGCTCAAGGGCGGCCTGCACATGAAGCTGACCGACGGCACGCCGATGGCGAACCCGCTGCTGGGCGCGATGCACGCGCTGGGCATGACGGACATGGCGACCTTCGGCGACAGCACCGGTGCGACGGACCTCAACGCAGCCTCCGAGACCACGGTGGCGGCGCTCTAGCGGAGACCGCGAATGCGTCGATTCGGACAGTTCCTCTCGGTGACGGGCGTCGTCGCGCTGGCGGCGGTGCTGGGTGCGCAGGCGCCGGCCTCGGTGGCCGACGCGGCCATGGGTGGCGATCGCGGCAGCGTCAAGGCGCTGCTGCAGCAGGGCCGCGACGTCAACGCCGCGCAGGGCGACGGCATGACCGCGCTGCACTGGGCCGCGATGAAGGGCGACAGCGAGCTGGCGCAGATGCTCGTCTACGCCGGCGCCAACGTGAAGGCCACGACGCGGCTGGGCGGCAACACGCCGCTCGTCATCGCGACGCGCAACGGCCACGCCAGCGTCGTCGACGTGCTGCTCAAGGCCGGCGCCGACGCCACGTCGGGCACTGCCACCGGCACGACGCCGCTGATGCTGGCGTCGGCGTCGGGCAGCGTCGAGGCGGTCAAGGCCTTGCTGGCGGCGGGTGCGCCGGTCGAGGCGAAAGAGTCGTCGATGGATCAGACGGCCCTCATGTTCGCGGCCGCCAACACCCGCGTCGACGTGATGAAGGCCCTGATCGCCGCCGGCGCCAACGTGAAGTCGGCGTCGAAGGTCGTGAATCTCGCGGTGCTGACCTCGCCCGAAGAGGAGTTCTTCCGCCAGCAGTTCCAGCAGCAACAGCAGCCGCCGCAGGCCGCCGCACAGGCCCGTCCCGGAGGCGCCGCCCCTGCCGCCACGCCCGCCGGTGGTGGTGGTGGTGGACGTCGCGATCCGTTCGCCGGCAAGCCGGGCGTCGATCGCAACTTCCGTTACAACGAGCTGGTCGGCTGGCAGGGCGGCATGACCCCGCTGCTGTTCGCGGTGCGCCAGGGCTCGATGGAGGCCGTGCAGGTGCTGCTCGACGCCGGCGCCGACGTCAACCAGGTGAGCGGCGGCGACAAGACCAGT
>CADEDM010000198.1 GCA_902826065.1 uncultured Acidobacteriota bacterium
AAGTACGACCTGAACGGCCGCTACATCCTCGACATCGGCGGCCACGGCGCGCAGCCCGGCCAGTTCGACGGCGTGCACCAGATCAGCGTCGACCAGGAGCGCAACCTCTACGTCACCGAGGTCGCCAACGACCGCTCGCAGAAGTTCCGCCCCAGGGCCAACGCCGATCCTGCCAGGATCATCGGTCCTCCGGTGGGCGGCTGGCCGGGCTCGAAGCGGTGAGCCTGCGGGTCGCGATTCGTTCCGACGAGGTCGCCCGGCTCGCGCCCGCACCCTGACGCAGTTCCCGCCACACGCGGCTGCCGGCGTCGGCCGCCGCGGACGTCTCGAACGCGTCGTGATACCCGGGTACCGGCCGGCCGATCCGTTCGTAGAGGCCGCGCACGTCGTCCTGCGTGGTCACGCCAGCCTCGGCGATCTCGCGGGCGTGCTGCAGTTCGTGGCCCAGCACCGCGGTCCGCTCGTCGATGCGCAGCCGCGGGTCGAGCACGATGCGCACGTAGCGCCAGCTGCCGACGGCCGAGGCGAGCCTGGTCGCGCCGGTGGTGCCGAACACGCGCGTGTCGCCGCAGGTGACGTGCACCACGACCCGGTCGGCGTCGAACGACTCGGTCAGCGTGCGGAACGACGGCGATGCCTCGCGGCCGAAGGTCAGCGCCGCCTCGGCCTCGGGATCCATGGCGCGGACGGAACCCAGGGACTGGGCCGCCACGGACGCCGCCTGCAGAGACACGAACAGCACGAGCACACACGTCGCCTTCATTGGGGACCTCCTGGAGCTGGCGCTCCAGCCGCGCGTGGGCGGGACGCAGGGGTCCCGTCAGCGCGACCGACCGAACGAGGGAGAAGGGCGGACGGCTACTGCTGTCGGAACGGCTGCTGACAGGCGGGCTGGCGGAGGGCGCTGACGGCGGAGGAACGCTGGCGGGTGGCGAGCGGGGCGAAGACGGCGGGACGCACGGGCGCGAAAGGAATGACGAAGTACCGCGAGTGCATGCCGCGGAGTCTACGGGCTGGAATGGGCCTGATTCAACGCATGACCGAATCACATCCCGGGTCGGCGGGCCATCAGGTGCCGCCGGCGCCACGGGGCGATGGGCCCCCGCAGGCGTTTTTGTCGCGTATGCAGATACCGGGCGCGAACAGGTCGCGCCGGATTCTCACGGAGCACGCCCCATGCGAGTCGCGCCCTTCGTTTCCGCCGTGACCGTCGTCGCGTTCCTGTCGGCCACGATGCCGGCCCTCACCCACGCCCAGTCGGCGCCGCAGCCGACGCCGCTGCGCGCCTCGATCTCGCGCGCCGCCGATCAGGCGGCGCAGGCGCCGCAGCCGCTGAAGCGCAATGCGCCGGTGCGCAAGGAAGCGCAGATGATGGGCGGCGGCGGCGGGGGCGGCGGCATGATGTTGATGACGCTGCTCGTCACCGCCGCCAGCCTCGCCGGCACCTACTTCCTGGTGAAGGAGATGAAGAAGTCGTCCGACGACGCGATCAAGGCGCAGTAGAACGACAACGGCCCGGCGCGTGAGCGGCCGGGCCGTATCGGTGTGGATCGGGTGCCGGCGCCCTGCGCCGGCGCGCGGGTCACTTCTTGACGTCGATCTTCACGCCCTTGATGGCGGCGTCGGTGCCGGCGAGTTCGGCCTGGCCGGCGGGATAGCCGTTGAGGCTGAGGAAATACGCGATGATGTCGGCGTATTCCTGCGGCTTCATGCTGCCCGGCGCGTCCATCGGCATCGAGATGACGGCGGCGTGCAGCTCGGTCATCGGCTTGTCGGTCCACGCCTTCACGAACTCGGGCCCCTTGAACTTGCTGAGCTCGTGGCACGACGCGCACGACGTGTCGTAGAGCGTGCTGCCGCGCGTGGCCTGGGCCGCCGTGTAGACGCCCTCGCTCGCGTTCTTCATCTGCCTCGCGTCGACGGAAGCGAGGGCCAACGGGAAAGCCAGCGCCACGGTGGCGCCGACCGCTGCGAACAGTCGAGTGGTGGTCATGAGGATCGCTCTCGGGCTCCAGGGGCCGACGTGGCCGCCAAATTCAGTGTAACCCGGACCCCTGATTCCCGCCGGCCGGCGCCGCCTGCCCGGGGAGCCGGGCGGCAACCGCCGCCCACGGGAATGCCAGGAAATTGTGCGGCCGGCTGTTCATCATCACCAGCAGGCCGCCGTCGAACCCCGGCAGGGACCTGGATGTGACGTCCAGCCCGTCGGTGGCGTCGGCGGGCGTCGGCACGACGGCGAGCAGCGGATGCTCGTGCGGTGCGCCCGGCCGCCCTTCCCGCGGATAGACCATCAGCCGCGTGCCGCCCGGCACCTGGTCGCTCGACACGAGATAGCCGGTGCCGTCGTCGCGCCGGTAGATCGCCAGGCCCTCTCGATCCCCGAGGTACTGCTCGCGGCCGAACGTGGCCAGTTCCTGATCGGCGCCCGGGGCGTCGGGATCGGCGGCCCATTTGCGCAGCGCGAAGCGCTCGTCGGCGTAGTAGACGAAGCCCAGTTCGTCGTCCACCACCACCGCCTCGATCTCGCCCTCGACGCCCTGCCGCGGGCCCAGCCGGCTGAACCCGCCGAAGCGGCGGGCGAGCGTGGCGAACGGCGCGCCGTGGTCGAACGTCAGGCGGTACTGCCAGAGGTACTCCGTGGAGCCGCCGAGTTTCGGCGCCACGACGGCGAAGACTGCCCCGTCGCCTGGCCGCTTGTAGATGGCGATGCCCATCGGCTCCTGGCGGTCGCCGCGCATGCCGCCCAGCACCGGCAGGCCCCTGGGCACGAGATCCTCGAGCCGGCCGTCGTCGCGGTGGATGCGGAACACGCGCAGCCGATGCCGCATCCGCTCGGTGACCACCGCGATGTCGATCGGGCCGTCGGGCGTCGCGACGTCGTACTCGACGTCGACGTTGTTCGGACGATCGAGCGGCGCGATCGTCTGGCGGAGGGTGCCGTCGAGGCCGAATGCGTAAAGGCCACCGACGCGTTCGATCTTGTCGGTGCCGAGAATCAGGCTGCGTGCCGGGTCGGTGGGGTGCACCCACACCGCCGGATCGTCGGGGTCGTTGGGCACGACGGCCGTGGCGATGGCGGGCGCGATGGGACCGGCCGGCGACGCGGGCGTGGCCACCGTCTCCGGCGTGGCGAGCGGGGAGGCGTCGCGACAGCCCCCAGCCAGCAGGGCGGCGCTGGCGAGCGCGAGGAGAAGCGGGTGCCGGATGGTCACGGCGTCACCGGTCGGACCTGCTTCGAGGCCGAGGGCTAGCGCGGCGGCGTGACTTCGACCTTGCCGCCGGCCTTCGTCCACGCGTTCCAGCCGCCGACCAGCACCTTGATGTCCTTGACGCCGATCTTCGCCAGCTTGGCAGCGACCACCAGGCTCGAGTGCTCGTCGGGACACGCGCAGTAGGCGACCACCGGCCGCTTGTCGCGCAGCACCTTGTTGCCCATGATCTCGATGTCGACGATCGAGACGTTGAGCGCGCCGGGGATGTGGCCGGCGTCGAAGCCGTGCGGATCGCGCACGTCGATCGTGAGCACGGCGTTCTTCGCCTGCAGCGGCTTGTACTCCGCCAGCGACAGCCGCGGCACCTTGTTCATCTCGCCCTGCGTGGGCGCCTGGCCGGCATGGAGCGACACGGCGGCCACGAAGGCCAGCAGGGCGGTGGACAGCGAGCGTCGGTGCATGCGCGGACTCCTGCTCACAGGATACCCGCTAGCGCCGCGCCTTCGAGCCGAGCCACGAGGCGCGCACCGCCTGCTGCTCAGCCGTCAGCGTGGCGCCCGTGGACTCGGCCGCGACGATCTCGACGCGGGGATCTTCCTCGAGGGGCAGGCTGGCCGTGACCGGGGCGCCGCCGCTCCGGCGCACGAACGTGATTGGCACGGCCCCGCCGGGGGTCCGCTTGGCCAGCGCGTCGGTGAACTGCTGAGCCGAGGTGATCTCCGCGCCGTCGAGGGCGGTGATCTGGTCGTCCTGCGCGAGGCCGGCCTTGTAGAGCGGCGAGTCGAACGGCACGACGCCCACCCGCACCCCGCCGGTGCCCTGCACCAGCGGCGCGCCGCCCGCCCACACCTTGCCGGCGGCGCGCTTGCGCACTACGAACCCGGCGCGCGCGAACAGCGTCGCGAAGTCCGGCGCCTCGTGGCCCTGGACGAACTTCCCGAAGAACTCGCGCGCGAAGGTGGCGTTGCCCGAGAGCTGCGCCAGCCGGCCCTGCAGGTCCTCGGCGGTGTAGGTCTTCCCCACCACGCCGGGCGCGGCCTTGGTGCCGGGCAGCCCGTACTCGGTCCACATCATCCGCATGTAGTCGTCCATGGTCGCCTTGCCGCCGGTGAGATCGCGCAGCGAGAGGTCCATGGCCAGGCCGAGGGCGGCGCCCCACGTGTAGTACGAGATGAACGTGTTCTGCCAGTTGGTGCGGTCGATGCTGACGGCGGCGTCGACGAAGGGCGCGAGTTGCGACATCTCCTCGGCGGTGCGGAAGCCGCGCCCCGGCGAGAGCGCGATGGCGTTGATCAGGCCGGCGTAGTCGTCGAGCATGTCCTCGCGCGACTGCAGGCCGGCGCGATGCACGATCAGCGCGTCGTAGTAGCTGGTGACGCCCTCGCCGAACCACAGATCCTTCGAGACGTTGGCGTCGTCGAAGTCGAACGGCTCGACGCCGCGCGAGCGGATGCGCTCCATGTTCCACGAGTGGAAGAACTCGTGCGCCACCGTGCCCAGGATGCCCTGCCGCTGCGACGGCACGGCGAGCGCGCCGGTCGACGACAGCACCGTGCTGTTGCGATGCTCCATGCCGTCGCCATTGGCCCACGGCAGGTAGTCGGAGAGGAACGTGTAGGTGCCGGCGTCATAACGCGGGAACTCGCCGAAGATCGGCAGCGTCTCGCGCACGATGGCCTCGACGTCCCCGGCAAAGGCGTCCGCCTCGGCCTCGGTGCCGGCGTGGTGCAGCGCGATGCGGTAGGTCTGCGCCGGGTTCCTGCCGTCGGCCAGGCTGAACGTCTTCAGCGTGAACATCCCGACTTCGGTGGGGCTGTCCATCAGGTACTGCAGATTGGGCGCGGTGAAGACGCGCGGATCGCTGGTGGGAAAGAGCTGCGTGGCCACGTTCCAGGGCTGGCCTGGCGGCGGCACGAACTCGACCCGCGCCGCCCGCTGCTCCAGGCCCTTCGCCCACATCAGCGACGCCGGCATGTTCAGGTGGCCGTGCGTCGCGTCGACGCTGAGATAGGTGCCGTCGACCCGATCGCCGTAGACGCGATAGCTCACCACCACGGTGCCGTCGTGGCCGGTCACGTCCCACTGGTGCAGCGTCGGCCGCTGCGGCGTGAGCACGCGGCCGCGGCCGTCCTTCACCTCCACGTCGAACACGTTCTTCGCGAACTCGTGGAGGGCGTAGCGGCCCGGGGAACTGCGGCTCATGCGCACCGCGAGCGGCCCGGGTGGGACCTCGGCGAACGTCGCCTCCACCTGCATCCAGCGATGTTGCGCAGAGGCAAACGACACGCGATACCGTACCGGTGCCTGCGCGAAGACCGGGAGCGCACAGCACAGAACCAGGGCCGCGGTCAGGGACGCGCGGCGAACGACCGAGGACATGCGTCGGATGCTAGCACGCAGGTTCGCGGCGGGACGGCCACGGGGACGCGCGGCGTGCAGCCGCGTGAGGCAGCTGTCGCCGGTGTCAGCCGGCGTGTTCCCTGGCCAGGGCTTTCGCCACCTGCACGATGAGCGGATAGGGCATCGGCTCGTCGAGCGGGAACTGCAGGTTGCCCTTCGGCCCGCGATAGCGGGCGAGGCGCTTCTGCAGCGTGGCACTGCCCTTCACGGGCGGGAAGATCCCGATGTGCTTCTTGAACGCCGCGAAGTAGAAGAACACCTTCGGCCGGCGCAGGGCCGGCATCTGGTACGCGATGCTCTCGGTGGCATCGGGCACGGCCGTGCGCACCTCGCGACGGATGCGTCGCAGCGCCGGCTGCGCGGCCGGCGCGGCGGCCGCAATGTAGTCGTCGATGGTGACGGGCTTCTTCGTCGTCGTACCCATCGTCCTCATCGGAGCTTCGCGTCGAGGCGCATGCGGCCGTCGGTGGCCTGCAGGAAAAACGTCTCCCAGGCGGCGCGCCAGCGCTCGATGCGGCCGACCTCGTCGCTGCTGGCCGTCGATCCGCGGCGCACGAGATAGATCCACGCCTGGCGCCAGGCCTTCGGCGCGGTGGCCGACGACGGCTGCCGATCGCCCATCGCGGCGATGACGTCGTTGATCAGCACGTCCCGGCGCGTGCCGTTGAAGGTCACGCCGGTTTCCGGCGATGACTCGCGGTCGCGGCCCGGCACGACGTTGGTGGGCGATTCCACGTAGAAGAAGGGCGGCACCTGATCCGGTGGGATCAGCCCCATCACGTACTGATCGAGGCGGCTGTAGCGCTGCACGGCGCCCACTGTGCGGAACGCGCCGCCGCCCTGCGCCTCGATGTCGTTGCCTTCCATCACCGACGCATCCGAGTCGAAGAAGAAGCTCCAGTGCGCGTCGTCGCGGCCGAGCAGCGCGTTCGAGCGCTGCCGGTTGGCGTCGATGAACTCGAGGAACACCAGCCAGCGGTGGCCCGACTCCTGCCCGAGCAGGCTGAGCACCGTGTCCTCGCCGAGGAACTTCTGTGCCGGATCCTGCGGGTACTTCAGGATACGGTCCATGTTGACGATGCTCTGGAGCTGGCCGGGGCTGCCGAACTCGCCCGCGGTCGCGAGCTGCGGCACGCCGATGCCGCGCACCGAGTTCGATACGGTGAACTCCTGCGCGAACGCCTGGCCGATCGGAATGAGGCCGGTCTGTCCCCAGAACACGAGCTGGTCGTAAATGTCGCTGCGGCCGCGATAGAACCGCTGCGCCGCCGCCGCGAGGTCGGCCTCGGCGCTCGAACCAAAGCGCTCGCCCACCGCGCCGGCGCCGCCGGCGGTCGGCCCGGTGGTGCTGAGGTCCACGGCCGCGAACGGGCCTGACGCACCGGGAGAGACGCCGACGACGGCCTCGAGCAGGGCCACATCGCCGAAGCGGACGTCGACGGTGCCGTCGGTCTGCACGGTAGCCTGCACCGTCACGGTGCGGGCGTCGTCGAAGCCGGGCACCGCGCACCAGGTCACGGTGAGGCCGCTGCCGTCGGCCGCGGCGAAGATGCGTCCGCCGACCGACGGGTCGAGGTCTGCGAAGAACGCCGCGAGTCGCGGCGCCCCGCCCAGGAAGCGTCCGACGCTGCGGCTGGTGCTGGCGTTGTCGCCGCTGCCGAAGGTGATGTTGCCGTCGGCGTTCACGAACGCCTCGGTGGCGCTGCCGCCGAAGAAACTGACGGCCGTCGGGAGGGCCACCCGGGTGGTGTCGTCGTCGCCGAGCGCCAGGCGTGTGCCGAGCGCCGTGCGGAACGCGGCGTCGCCGCGCAGCACCTCGTAGCCGGCGCCGCTGCGGCGGAAGCGAAGCCCGGTGTTAGCGAGGTCGAAGGCGTTGGCCGGCAGGAAGATGGTGCCGTCGTCTTCGATGACCGCGATCTCGCCGACGTCCTCGGTGGCGGCGGGAGACGCGGGGCCAGGCACGTCGCGTGGCTCGGCACGCCGACCGGGGTCGTCGTTGCGGGGCGCGCGATGGGTCCACAGCAGCTCGCGGACGTCGCCCTTGGTCTGGCCGCGGACGTTGCCGCGCTTCCGGTCGGCGGCCGCGGTGATGTTGCGGGCGGGCGCGGCGTCGGCGAGTTCGCCGGCCGTGAACGCCGTGGCGCACGGATTCGCCGATCCCGATGGCGGCGGCGTCGTGTTGCCGGGCGGAGTCGAGCCCCCGCCCCCGCCACCGCCGCAGCCCCAGCAGGCCAGTGCGATGAGAGCGGCATTCGTCCAGGCCAACGCGTGGCGGCGCATGCGTACTTGTAACCGGGACTGGCACCGAAGACAAACGGCGAGATGTCTCCGTGGCAGGGCGACAGACCCGTTTACAATGCGCCGCATGCCACGGCCCGGAACCCTCTGGTTGGCGGCCCTGGCCCTCGCCTGCACGTCGGCGGCGGCCTCCGCCCAGGACCACACCTACAGCTCCGCCGACGTCGCCACCGGCGTTCGCCTCTACGGCGCGCAGTGTCAGCTCTGCCACGGCGCCAACGGCGACACCGTGGCAGGCGTGAACCTGCGCCTCGGCCGCTTCAGGCGCGCGGTCACCGACGAAGACCTGGCGCAAGTCATCGCCAAGGGCGTGCCGCCGGCGATGCCCGGGTTCGCCTTCTCCGCCGACGAAAGCCGCGGCGTCATCGCCTTCATTCGCGCCGGGTTCGACCCGAGCGGCACGGCCGTGAAGGTGGGCAACGTCGAGCGCGGCAAGACCGCCTTCAGCGGCAAGGGCGGCTGCGCCACCTGCCATCGCATCAACGGCGTCGGTCCGCTCACGGCCCCGGACCTCAGCGACATCGGGGCGCAGCGCACGCCGGCGGCGCTGCAGCGGTCGCTGCTCAATCCGTCGCAGGCGATGCTGCCCATCAACCGGCCGGTGACGATCACGACCAAGGCCGGCAAGACCGTGCGTGGACGCCGCACCAACGAAGACACTTTCTCGGTGCAGCTCGTCGACGACGCCGGCCAGCTCGTGACGGTCGTCAAGACCGACATCAAGGCGATGGACGCGGCCACGGCGTCGCCGATGCCGCCCGCCACCAAGGCGCTCACCCCTGACGACATCGCCGACGTGGTCGGCTACCTGCTCTCGCTGCGAGGTGTGCAATGAGCCGCCGACTCACGTTTGCCCTGACCCTCGCGGCGGCCCTGGCCGCGGGCACGCTCGCGCTCGACGCGCAGGTTGCGCAGGTCACCGCCGATCGCCTGCTGGCCGCGGCGAAGGAGCCGCAGAACTGGCTCACCTACGGCGGCGCGTACACGAGTCAACGCCACAGCACACTCGACCAGCTCACGCCGGCCAACGTGTCGCGCCTCGATCTGAAGTGGGTGGTGCAGAACCAGGTGCCGGGCGCGTGGCAATCGAACCCGCTGGTCGTCGACGGCGTGATGTACCTGACGCAGCGGCCGAACGACGCGATGGCGGTCGACGCGAAGACCGGGGCGCTCTACTGGCTCTACCGCCACACGCCGTCACCCGACGCGAAGGTGTGCTGCGGCGCCAACAACCGCGGCCTCGGCATCCTCGGCGACCTGGTGTTCATGGGCACGCTCGATGCGCGGCTCATCGCCATCGATCGCGTCACCGGCAAGGCGCGCTGGAACACCGTGGTCGGCGACGTCAAGGCCGGCTACTCGATCACGATGGCGCCGCTGGTCGTGAAGGACAAGGTGCTCGTCGGCGTCGGTGGCGGTGAGTACGGCATCCGCGGCTACGTCGCGGCCTACGACGCCAAGACCGGCAAGGAAGCGTGGAAGACCTACACGATTCCCGGCCCGGGCGAGAAGAACCACGACACGTGGGACGCCGACGACTGGCAGACCGGCGGCGCGCCGGCGTGGGTGACCGGGTCGTACGACCCGGCGCTGAACCTCGTCTACTGGGGCATCGGGAATCCCGGGCCCGACT
>CADEDM010000199.1 GCA_902826065.1 uncultured Acidobacteriota bacterium
GCAGCAGCGCGTCGTCGGGCACCGCGATGCCTTCCTGGTCGGCCACGAAGCGCAGCCGATCGGCGACCGTCTTCGACGAGATGGTGCGGAACTCGTAGATCTGCGAGCGCGACAGCACCGTGTCGGGAATCCGGTGCAGCTCGGTCGTGGCCATCATGAACACGACGTGCGGCGGCGGCTCTTCGATCGACTTGAGCAGCGCGTTGAACGACGAGTTCGACAGCATGTGGACTTCGTCGATCAGGAAGACCTTGTAGCGGTTGCGGGCCGGGGCGATCGACAGCCCCTCGATGATCACCTCGCGCACGTTGTCGACGCCGGTGTGCGTGGCGGCGTCGATCTCGAGCACGTCGATGTCGCGCCCCTCCGCGATCTCCACGCAGGCGTCGCAGACGCCGCAGGGCGCGTCGGTCGGCCCCTGCACGCAGTTGAGGGCGCGGGCCAGGATGCGGGCGGTGGTGGTCTTGCCGCAGCCGCGCGGCCCGGCGAACACGAACGCCTGGGCGATGCGGCGGCTCTTCAGCGCATTGCGCAGCGTGCGGGTGACAGCCGGCTGGCCCAGGACGTCATCGAGAGTCTGGGGCCGCCACTTGCGCGCGAGCGACTGGTAGGCCATGGCAGTGGTGCGGGTGTGAGGCGGTCACCGGCGCGGGCCCCACCGCAGCCCGGAGGTCCTGCCGCACATCCCAGGAGCTGCTGAGCGCTGCTGCCTTCCGGCCCTGACGCGATTCGCAGACTGACATTGCACAGGTTCCGGGCCGCGGTGCGACCCGCGCCGCCGCCGCGCGCCCCGAGAGGCGCGGCCGGCATGGCGGCGACTCTCAAGTGTAGCGCGCGGGTCCGGCGCGGCGCTAGTCGGCGCGCAGGGTGATGGTGGGGTCGAGGCGCGAGGCCTTCAGCGCCGGTATGGCACTGGCCACCGTCGCGAGCCCAGCGAGCGTGAGCGCCACGGCGCCGAGCACGATCGGGTCGCGGGCCGACTGCTCGAACAGCAACCCCTCGAACCACCGCGACGCGGCCAGGGCCAGGCTGAGTCCGACGGCGATGCCGGCCAGCGCGAGCGTGGCGCCGCGGCCCACCACCATCGCCAGCAGCCGCTCGCGCGTGGCGCCCAGCGCCAGACGCACACCGAACTCCTGCTCACGGCGCGCCGCCTCGTAGGCGATCAGGCTGTGCAGGCCCAGCACCGCGACCAGCAGGGCCAGGGCGCCGAACGCGACGAACATCGTGGCGCCGAACCGCCAGCCCTGGAACTGCGGCGCGATGGTCGTCGCCAGCGGACGCACGGTGACGTAGGCGGCGCCGGGCAGGAGCGGCTGGAGCCGTGCCCGCAGGTCGGGCGCCGCGGTCTCCGGCGCGCCGGCGACGCGGGCGTAGAGCTGCAGCGAGCGGCCGTCGGGGAACTGATCCACCGGCAGGTAGTAGGTGTAGCGGCGGGGCGCGTTGAAGGCGTCCATCGACGCGTCTTCCGCCACGCCGATGACCGTTCGGCATGGCGTCTCGGCGCCGCCGATGCGGACGCACTGGACCAGAGCGTCCTGCCCCGGCCACAGCACGCGCGCCATGGCGTCGCTGACGACGATGACGGGCACCGTGCCGGCGCGGTCGCGGCCATCGAACGGCCGGCCACGCAGGACGCGCGTGCCGGTCGTGGCGAAGAAGTCCGCCGAGCCGGCCTGCAGGGTGAAGCGTCCCAGGTCGCTCACGTCGGCGTGCCCCGCCACGGTGACCTGCCGCGCCTCGTTGCTCCAGAACGGCACCGACGCCACGGTGGCGGCGGCCGCAACGCCCGGCGACTGCCGGGCCGTCGCGAGCAGGCGATCGGCCAGCGCGGCGCTGCCGGCGTCGTCGAGGCGGGTGCCACGCAGGTTCACCTCGGCGAAGACGAGCGCCTCGGCGTCGTAGCCGAGGCGATGGGTTTCGGCCCGTTGCAGGCTCCGGACGAAGAGCGCCGCGCCCACCAGCAACACCACCGACAGCGCCGCCTGCACCACGACCAGTCCGCCCTGCAGGCGCGATCGGCGGTGGGTGGCGCCGCGGCCGCCCGACTTCAACGCGGCGGCGAGATCGAGCCGGCCGACCGTCCAGGCAGGGACGATCGCCGTGAGCACGCCGGCCACGACCGCCAGTGCGAAGGCATAGACGAGCGTCCGTGGGTCGGTCATGACCGCCACCTGTTCCGCCTCGGGCAGCACCACCGATCGCAGCGGACCGCCGGCAACGCGTGCCAGCACCACGCCGCCCAGCGCGCCGAGCAGACCGAGCCCGAGGCCCTCGAGCACGAGTTGGCGCATCAGCCTGGCCCGGCCGATGCCGAGGGCCAGGCGCATCGCCAGTTCGCGCTGACGGGACACCGTGCGCGAGAGCAGCAGGTTCGCGACGTTGGCGCAGGCGATGAGCAGCACCAGCAACGCGACGCCGCCGATCCACAGACTGACACGCGCGTCGAGGCGCGCATCGGGACCGCGACCCAGCGGCACCGGCGCGAGGACGATGGCGGGCGTCGCCTGCGCGACGTTCGTCGCCCGTTTGTGTACGTCGCTCTCGGTCCGCCAGCTTCGGATGAGGGCCGCACCGAGGTCGGTCGTCGCCTCTTCTGTCGTCACACCCGGCCGCAGGCGCACCGCCAGCTCCAGCCACGTCCAGTTGTACGACCCGTCGTAGCCGGGTCCGCGCAAGGCGTAGGCAAAGGCCGACATCGGCACGAACACCGCCGGCCCGCCGCGATCGGAGATGCCGGCGAAGCCGGGCGGCGCGACGCCGATGATGGTGGCGGCCATGCGGTCGACCTGCAGCGACTGGCCCAGGACATCGGCACGGCCGCCGTAGCGCGTCAGCCAGTAGGCGTGGCCGAGCACGGCCACCGGCGCGCCCACGGGGGAACGGTCGTCAGCGGTGTCGAACCAGCGGCCCAGCACCGGCGGGGCGTCGAAGAAGTCGACGTAGCTCGCGCTCACGACGCCTATGAGGGCCTGGTGGGTCGCGTCGCCCTGGCCCACGGCGCTGTTCCGTATCTGGAAGGCGCCCACCGCGTCGACGGTCTGCGCGTCGCGGGCGAGGTCCTGAAAGCGGGGGAACGCCAGGTTGCGCTCGCGCCGACGCTCGCCGTTCTCGGTCCACTCGACATAGACACGGTGCACCCGGTCGGGCGACCGCAGGCCGGAGGGGTCGCGGAACATCAGACGGTCGACGATGCCGAACATCGCCGCATTGGCGCCGATGCCGAGCGCGAGCGTGCCGGCGACACCCAGCGTGAACGCGCGATGGCCGCGCAGGCCGCGCACGGCATCGCGAACGTCGGTGCCGAGATCGAGCAGCGGTCGTACGCCGCGCGCGTCGCGGGCATCGGCCTTGGTGCGCTCGAGGCCGCCGAACGCGACATGGGCCTGGCGCCGGGCCTCGTCGGCCGGCACCCCACGCGCCTCGAGCGCCCGTTGCGCGCGTTCGAGGTGGAAGGCGATCTCGTCGTCGAGGTCGTCCTCGGCCCGGTCGGCGTGCGCGAGCCCACGCCAGCGGGTGCGCAGTTCACTCCACAGGCGGTCCAGCATGGCCGTCTCCTCAGTCGAGAGCGAGCACCAGGCGCACCGCTTTGGCCAGCCGGTCCCACGAGGCGGTCTCGTCGGCCAGGCGGCGGCGGCCGGCGCGCGTCAGGCGGTAGTACTTGGCGCGGCGGTTGTTGTCGCTGGCACCCCACTCGGCCTCGATCCACCCCTGCCGCTCGAGACGATGCAGGGCCGGATAGAGCGAGCCCTGCGCCACCTGCAGCGTCGCCTTCGACACCTGGTGCAGGCGCTCGGCGATCGCCCAGCCGTGCAACGGTCCGGCGCCGAGCGCCTTCAGCATCAGCAGGTCCAGCGTGCCCTGCGGCAGGTCGAGCCGTTCGTCGCCCATCTCGCTCCCCTCCGACTTCTACAGGAGGCTACGCCGGGACCTGTAGAAGTGCAAGGGGTCTGTGACATGCCGCCGTGGGCCGGATGCGAAAGACGTCACGGCAGCCGGTGCCACGACGGCTGGGACCGGGGACGGTACCACCGCCGGGGCGAGATACCGAACCGCCGTTCGGACATGCATGTCATGCGCAAGGTGCGGGTCGTCCGAGCTCAGCCGCATGCTAGGATCTGCGTCGCCCGCTTCCCTGATCGAACCCACTCTGCCTGGAGGTTCGCAATGCCCAGTACCACCGCCCGCGCGGCCATGTTGGCCCTCGGGCTGTTCGCCCTGCACGTCTTGTTCGTCCCCACAGCCTCGGCGCAGGCGCCGACGTTCTTCGTCGAAGGCGTCGTCACGGACGACCAGCAGGCCGTCCTGCCCGGTGCCTCCGTGACCATCCGCAACGTCGCGACTGGCCTCGAGCGGTCGGCCGTGACCGACGCCGAGGGCCGCTACGTCTTCGCCGCCCTGCCCCCCGAAGGCCGCTACGAGATCAGCGCCGAGCTCGCCGGGTTCGCCACGCAGCTACGCAACAACCTGACCTTCAACGCCGGCCAGCGCGTGGTCATCAACATCCCGATGAAGCTGTCGAACATCCAGGAGACGATCACGGTGGCCGGCCAGGCGCCGGTCGTCCAGGTGACGACGTCCGAGGTGTCGTCGACCATCGACCGCCGCGCCTTCGAGACGCTGCCGGTGGCGCAGCGCAACTACATGCGGCTGCTGTCGCTCGACTCGAACGTCGTGCAGAGCCGGCCCGGCACCAACGCCGTGAACGTCGGCGGCGGCGAGGTGTGGAACTTCGGCACCTACGTCGACGGCACCAACAACCACTCCAAGTGGCTGACCCTGCAGCGTGCGCCGCAGCAGGGCTCGGGCGGCTTCGCCCTCGAGACGGTGAAGGAAGTGCAGCTCATCACCAACGCCTTCTCGGTGGAGTTCGGGGGCCACTCGGCCGGCGTCGCCAGCATGATCACCAAGAGCGGCACCAACAGCATCGCCGGCTCGCTGTTCCTGATGACGCGCCCGGGCGACCTCGATGCGCGTCCGCCGCTGGCCCGTGTCGACGTGCCCTACAACCAGCAGCAGCTGGGTGGCGTCATCGGCGGCCCGCTGCTGCGCGACAAGATCTTCTACTTCGGCAGCTACGAGTATCGCCGCGAGCGCAGCGAAGTGGCGATCACGTCGACCGCGCCGGGGGCGCCGCCGTCGGTGAAGACGCCGGCCGACGAGCACCAGGCCCACCTCCGCGTCGACTACCGTTTCAACCCGATCCACTCGCTGGCGACGCGCTACAACGGCGTGCGCTGGACCAAGGACAACGAGTCGGGTGGCCTGAACCTGCCCGGGACCGGATGGAACTGGGAGAACGACGTCGACACGTTCCACAGCATGTTCACGTCGGTGATCTCGCCGCGGCTGCTGAACGAAGTGCGCGCCCAGTACTCGCGCTACACCGACCGCCGCGCGGCCAAGAGCGACACGGTCAGCATCCAGCGCACCAACTACGCCAACTCCGGCGGCAACGACCAGGGCACGTGGGGCGTCATCCCCGAGGTCACCTACGACCTGTCGAACACGGTGTCGATGTGGTTCGGCAAGCACACCATGAAGGCCGGCGCGTCGATCACCTACGACGTCACCGATCAGCTCTTCCAGCCGCTGCAGAACGGCGTCTACACCTTCAACGGCAGCCCCGCGGTCGCGCCGACGCCGTCGCTCTACCGCCAGTCGTTCGCGCTCACGCCCGAGGCGCGCATGATGTATCCCAAGGCCTACGTGGTCAGCGGCTTCTTCCAGGAAGACTGGCGCGCGCTGCCCAACCTCACGCTGAACCTCGGGCTGCGCTACGACGTGGAGTTCATCAAGGACATCCCCGACTGGCCGGCCGGCACCGACGGCAACAACTTCGATCCGCGGTTCGGCTTCAACTGGGATCCGACCGGCGAGCAGAAGTGGTCGATCCGCGGTGGCTTCGGCCGCTTCACGCAGCAGCACCCGATCTTCACCATCGTCAAGGGCGGCGTCGGCGGCCGCAACGGCCAGGTGACGCTGTCGCTGGCGCCCGACAACCCGCTGTTCCCGACGTTCCCCAACACCCTCGCGGCGTTCCCGCCGGGGGCCGTGCTGCCGGCGCGTGACATCCAGGAGATCTCGCCGGATCTCGAGAACGAGTTCGCGTGGGCCGGCAACATCGCCGTGCAGCGGCAGATCGGTCCGCGGGCCAGCGTCGAGATCGCGGCCAACATGAACCGCGGCCAGAAGCACGGCTTCCTCGACATGAACCAGCCGGTGCCGGTCGACAAGGCGGCGCTCAACGCGGCGATGGCGGCGGCGCCGTTGACCACGATCTACCGCACGGTCAACCAGGCCGATGCCACCCGGCCGATCACGCCGGTGAACAACGGCTTCAAGCGGATGGACCTGCTGACCAACGAGGGGCGCTACTGGTACCAGGGCGTCCGCGTGAAGGCCCAGCACATGTCGAACGACCTCACCCTGACGGCGTCGTACTCGCTGTCGAAGGCCGAGGATCGCCTGAACCACTGGTTCGTGCCCGAAGACAGCTCGGATCCCGAGCTCGATCGCGGCCGCACTGGCGCCGACACGCCGCACAACTTCGTGGCCAGCGCCACGTGGGACCTGCCGGGTGACAACATCCTCCTGAACGGCTGGCGGCTGAGCGGCGTGCAGCACTCGCAGAGCGGCACGCCTTACTCGATTCGCTACGCCGGCAACCCGATCGGCACCAGCAACACGCAGTGCAGCCCTCGCGGCTGTCAAGCGGCGCGGCCCGGCGCCCGCAACACCGAGCGCGGCGACTTCATCAACTACACCGACATGACGCTGTCGCGCACGTTCGCGGTCGGGAACGACCGGCTCGAGTTCCGCGCCGACGCGTTCAACGTGTTCAACAACTGGAACCTCACCGCCGACGGCTACGTGAACAACCTCGGCGCGGCCAACTTCGGGCAGCACACCGGCGGCTCGAACGTCTTCCCCGGGCGGCAGTTCCAGTTCGCGATCACCTATCGATACTGACGGAGGCCTGGGACTGGGGCTGAGGACCGGGAGCCAGGGCTTCCAGGAACTCCGGCCTCAACCCGCTGTCACACCGCGAGGGCGGGTGCTTCGGCATCCGCCCTCGTATCATTTGGAGAGACCATGACGCGTTCCCGATTCCTTGCCGCCACCGCCGCTGCCGTGTTCTCGGTCGCCATCGTCCCGCACGCCTTCGCCCAGCCCGGCGCCAAGCCCGTGCAGGTGCGCGTGCAGACGTCGCTCGGCGACATCGTGCTCGAGCTCGACCCGGCCAAGGCGCCGGGCACGACCGCCAACTTCCTCAAGTACGTCGACGCCGGGCACTACGACGGTGGCACCTTCCATCGCACCGTCAAGATGGACAACCAGCCGGAGAGCCAGATCAAGATCGAGGTCATCCAGGCCGGCGTCGCCGAGGCCAGGGCGAAGTCGAACTTCCCCGCCATTCCGCTCGAGCGCACCAACACGACCGGCCTCAAGCACGTGGACGGCGCGGTGTCGATGGCGCGCGGCGCCGCCGACAGCGCCACCTCGGGCTGGTTCATCTGCATCAACGACCAGCCGTCGCTCGACTTCGGCGGCATGCGCAACCCCGACGGTCAGGGCTTTGCCGCGTTCGGCAAGGTCGTGTCCGGAATGGACGTGGTGAGGAAGATCCAGCAGGCGCCGTCGTCGGCCGACCGCAAGACCAACACCGAAGCGCAGAAGCTGACGCCGCCCATCACGGTGGTGAAGGTGGCGCGGGTCAAGTAGTGGCCGGGTCGGCGCGCTACATCGGCGGCGTCGTCGCCGTCGCCGGTCTGGCCGCGGTCGCGGCCGTGTTCGTGCAGTTGCGCCGCGCCGAGTTGACCGTGGCGGAGGTGGCCGGGCGTGCCCCGGCCGCTCCATCGATCACCGAGACGATTGCGGCGGCGCGGCCGTCGCCGAAAGGGCCACGCCTCGATGTCCTGCGCGGGCGCGCCATCGGCGCGACGCCGGGTGCCAGCGATCGGCCGATGATCGCCAACGTCGCGATCGTCGACCTCGATCGCGATGGCCTGAGCGACGTCGTCGCGGCCGACGCCGCCGTCAACAAGGTCGTGTGGCTGCGGCAGGCGCCGGCCGGCACCTACACCGAGCGCGCGATCGCCGACGTCGCGGGACCGGCGCACGTCCACGCCGCCGACCTCGACGGCGACGGCGATCTCGATCTCGCCGTCGCCAGTCTCGGTGTGCTCTTCCCCAACGACGCCCGCATCGGCGCCGTCGTGCTGCTGGAACACGATGGCCGCGGCCGCTTCACGCCGCACGTCGTGCTCGACCAGGTGGCGCGCGTCGCCGACGTCCGCTCCGGTGACCTCGACGGCGATGGCGATCTCGACCTGTCGGTCGCGCACTTCGGCTACGACCGCGGCGAGACGCGCTGGCTCGAGAAGACCGGGCCCTGGCAGTACGCGAGCCATCCGCTGCAGGCGCTCTCGGGCCCCATCAACGCCGAGATCGCCGACATCGACGGCGACCGCGATCTGGATATCGTGACGCTGGTCAGCCAGGAGTGGGAGGAGATCTACGTCTTCGTGAACGATGGCCGCGGCGCGTTCACGCCGCAACGGATCTTCGGAGCCAGCAACGAGGACTTCGGATCGAGCTGGATCTCGCTCGCCGATCTGGATCGCGACGGCGATCCGGACGTCGTCTACAGCAACGGCGATGCCTTCGACTACGCCACGACCTCGGGCCGCAACTGGAACGGCCTGCAGTGGCTCGAGAACACCGGCGGCGCCCGGTTCACCTACCACCGCATCGCCGACATCCCCGGCGCGTCGAGTCCGCAGGCCGCCGACCTCGACGGCGATGGCGATCTCGATATCGCGGTGGTGAGTGCCTACAACGCGTGGTCCGATCCGCAGGCGCAGAGCCTGTTGTGGCTCGAGAACGACGGGCGCCAGGCGTTCACGCTGCACGACGTCACGAACACGCCCACGCACCTGCTGACGCTCGCCATCGGCGACCTGAACGGCGATGGCCGGCCCGATCTGGCCACCGGCGGCATGCATATGAGCTGGCCCTACGACCGGTTGTCGCGCCTGATGGTCTGGACCAACGGATGGCCGGGAGCGCGGTAGGCGTTCGCGGACTCGCGAGCGCGGCCGGCGTCGTCATCGCCGCGGCCGCGGTGGCCTGGATCGGCGCCGGCGCCTACGTCCGCCGCACCCAGGCAGAACGCATCCCGCCGCTCACCGTCTCGGCGGGCACGCCGGAACCGGCCGTCGACGCCGTCCGCGAGGCCGACGCGACCGCGCGGCGATCGCCGTCGGCGGCGACCATTGGCGCGCTGGGCATGGCGTATCACGCGGCGCAACTGCCGGATGCAGCGCTGGCCGCCTTCGCACTCGCCGAGGCGATGTCGCCCGACGACCCCGCGTGGCCCTCTTACCGCGCGCTGGCCCTCGAGGAGCGA
>CADEDM010000200.1 GCA_902826065.1 uncultured Acidobacteriota bacterium
CGTCATGATCGTGCCGCCGATGAGGCGCGTCGACACCCCCCACGACGTCGTCCACACGTGCTGCAGCGTCTTGTCGCGGCCCTGGAACTGGATCTCGAAGGCCTTGGCGAAGTTCTGCCCGAGGTTGTGCGAGGTGCCGGCCTGTAGCGCCCGGCCGTCGCCCATCAGCGCCTCGATCGAGTAGGTCCTCTCGGCGCCGGCGAACTTCTCGCTGCTGCTCTTCTGGCCGTCGACCACCGGCATCGCCAGGACGTTCTCGCAGAACTCCTTGTAGATGCCGAGAATCTTCAGCGTCTCGTCCTGCGCCTCGGCCTCGGTCTCGTGCGCCGTGTGGCCTTCCTGCCAGAGGAACTCGGTCGTGCGCAGGAACGGCCGCGTCACCTTCTCCCAGCGGACGACGTTGGCCCACTGGTTGATCAGCACGGGAAGGTCACGCCACGACTGGATCCACTTCTGGTACATGACACCGAAGATGGTCTCGGACGTCGGGCGGACGATCAGCTTCTCCTCGAGCTCCTCGGTGCCGCCCTTCGTGACCCACGCGACCTGCGGCGCGAAGCCCTCGACGTGCTCGGCTTCCTTCATCAGCAGGCTCTCGGGGATGAACAGCGGGAAGTACGCGTTCACGTGCCCGGTGTCCTTGAAGCGCTGATCGAGCTGCCGCTGGATGTGCTCCCAGATGGCGTAGCCGTACGGGCGGATCACCATGCAGCCCTTGACGGGCGAGTAGTCCGCGAGTTCGGCCTTGCGGACGACGTCGAGGTACCAGCGGGAGAAATCTTCGGACTGGGGAGTGATCTCGGTCACGGCGCCGCCGGTGTGCTGCTCAGGAGTCTTGGTCATGCGCGCTCTCGCCTGCGTGAACCATCCAGTGTAGATCGTCCCGCTCAGGGAAATCCGCACGGGCGTGGCCGCCGCGGCTCTCAGCCCGATCCAGGGCGCCGCGGGCCATCAGCCAGGCCACGGTCACGAGCGCGCCGGTGGTGTCGACGTCCTCGCGTCCGGCGGCGAGCAACGCCCGCCGCCAGCCGTCGAGCGTCACGACGGCGCGACCGAGGCTGGCGGCATCGCGCACCAGGCCGACGTCGCGCCACATCAACTCGCGCACGGCATCCGGGTCGGGCACCACGGTCGCCTCACGAGCCTCGGGCATGCGTCCCCGGGGGCGCAGCGCCGTGACGGCGGCGGCGCGCGGCGCGTGCTGCATCGACGCAGCGGCCCGGGCGCCGAAGACCAGGCCCTCGAGCAGCGAGTTGCTCGCCAGCCGGTTGGCGCCATGGACGCCGGTGCAGGCCACTTCGCCGGCGGCGTAGAGACCCGGCACCGTCGTGCAGCCGTCGATGTCGGTGGCCACCCCGCCCATCACGTAGTGCGCCGCCGGTGACACCGGCACGCGATCGGTGGCGAGGTCCAGGCCGCGCTCGCGACAGGCGTCGGCGAGGGTCGGGAACCGTTGTCGCACCCACGCCGCGTCGAGGTGCGCCATCGACAGCGTCACCGGCGCGCCCGTACGCGCCTCCTCCCGCACGATCGCCCGCGCCACCAGATCGCGCGACGCCAGCTCCCCCGCCGGCTCGTAGCGGGCCATGAAACGCTCGCCGTCCACGTTGAGCAGCCACGCGCCGTCGCCCCGCAGCGCTTCCGACAACAGGAAGCGCGGCGTGTGCGGCACGGCCATCACCGTCGGATGGAACTGGACGAACTCCATGTCGGCCACGGCGGCGCCGGCATGCCACGCCAGCGCCACGCCGTCACCGGTGGCCACCGGCGGATTCGTGGTCTCACGGAACACACGGCCGGCCCCGCCGGTCGCCAGCAGCGTCGCCGGCGCCCGCGCCTCCAGACGTCGCTCGTGGTGCACGACCCGCGCGCCGGTGCAGACGCCGCGCTCGATCACCAGCGACATCGCCCGGGCCCCCGACAGGATGCGGACGGATGGCAGCGACGACACGCGCGTCCACAGCACGCGCGCGATCTCGCGGCCGGTCGCGTCGCGCGAGTGCAGCACGCGCCGCACGCTGTGCGCGCCTTCGCGGCCGAGCGAGAAGCGGCCGTCGGCCTCGCGATCGAACGCCGCGCCCCACTCCGCCAGCTCGCGGACGTACGCGGGTCCATCGGTGACGAGAGCCGCGACCGCGTCGTGATCGCAGAGGCCATCGCCGGCGGCCTCCGTGTCGTGCGCGTGCAGCGCCGGTGAGTCGTCGTTGCCGACCGCAGCGGCGATGCCGCCCTGGGCGTACCCGGTGTTGCTCTCGGAGGCTTCCGGCGCCTTGGTGAGCACCAGCACGGAGCCGTGCGCCGCGAGTGCAGCCGCGGCGCGCAGGCCGGCGACACCGCTGCCAAGCACCAGGAAATCCGCGGACTCGCGCACCGGGTGCTATCCTACCATTCGCGTTTCGAACGTCCCGCCGCCCTCATGTCCGCAGCCATCGACGTCGCCGCCCGAGACGGGGCCTATCGCATCGTCGTCGCCGCAGGCATGCGCCGCCGTCTGTCGCGCGCACTCGCCGAGACCGGCCTCTCCGGCCGGCCCGTCGTGGTCTCGAGCCCGCGGGTCTGGCGCGCAGCCGGGGCCGGATTCGGCAAGGTCACGCCGGTGCTCATCCCCGACGGCGAACGGGCGAAGACGCTGGCCACGGTCGCGCGTCTCTACGATCGCCTGCTCGATCGGGCCGCCGATCGCGGATCGACGGTCGTGGCCGTGGGTGGCGGTGTCGTCGGCGACATGGTGGGCTTCGCCGCGGCCACCTACCTGCGCGGTCTCGCTCTCGTGCACGTGCCGACGACCGTGATGGCGCAGGTCGACAGTGCCATCGGCGGCAAGGTCGGCGTGAACCACGCGCGCGGCAAGAACCTGATCGGCGCGTTCCACGCACCCTCAGCGGTGCTCGTCGATCCCGAGGTGCTGTCGACGCTGCCGCGGCGGGAGTTCCGCTCCGGGTTGTACGAGGTCATCAAGTACGGGCTGATCGCCGATCGTGGCCTGCTCGATCTGCTCGACAGGCATCTCGCCGCCGTGCTCACGCAGCGCGGCCCGGTGCTCGCGGAGATCATCGAGCGGAGCTGCCGCATCAAGGCCGCGGTCGTGAGCGAGGACGAACACGAGCACGGGCTGCGCCGCATCCTCAACTTCGGGCACACGCTGGGCCACGCGCTCGAAGCGGCCACCGGCTATCGACGACTGCGCCACGGGGAGGCCGTGGGCCTGGGCATGCGGGCGGCGCTGACGCTCGGCGTCGCGCGTGGCGTCACGCCACGGGCGCTCGCCGACCAGGCCGCGGCCCTCATCACCCGTCTCGGACCGTTGCCCTCGGTTGTCGACGTGCGGACGGCAGACGCGCTCGCGGCCGCCGGTCGCGACAAGAAGGTCGTGCACGGGCGCCTGCACTTCGTCGTCGTCACGGCCGACGGCGCCGCCACGATCAGCGACGTCTCGACGCGTGAGTTGACGGCGGCGCTGGCGGCGATCGGCGTGCGTGGCCGCTGACGGCTAACGGCTGACCGCGCGCCCGCCCGACGGCACGGCACCGCACCGAAGGGAAGACGGGCCAGGCGACATCGTGACTAGCGGGGCAGGGTGGAGCCGAGCGCCGCCAGGTCCTGGCCGCCACCACACCACGTCACGGCCGGCGGGTTTGGCGACGCCCCGCTAGTCGGTGCCGAGGCCCAGCGCGCGCATGCGCGCCACCAGCTCGCGGAACGGGATGTCGAGGGCTCGGGCCGCCTTGTGCGTGTCGAAGTCGGTGTCGGTGAGCACGTCGGCGATCTTCCGGCGCTCGGCATCGGCCTGCGCGCGCGCCACGACGTCCGCCAGCGTGCCCGACAGATCGACTCCAGCCGCCGCCGGTGCGACGGGCGGAACCGGCACGGGCGACTCGATCAGGTGCAGGTGCTGCGCGCGAATCACGCCCCCGTCGGCGAGAATGGCCGCCCGCTCCAGGCAGTTCTGCAGTTCACGCACGTTGCCGGGCCAGCGGTAGGACAACAGCGCGGCGCGGGCGCCGTCGTCGAGCACGGGGGCCCGCCGGGCCGCCGCCTGCGCGTGCCGTTCGAGCACGTGGTGCGCCAGGCGCAGCACGTCGTCGCCGCGGTCGCGCAGCGGCGGCACGGTGATGGGCACGACCGACAGGCGGAAGAAGAGGTCCTCGCGGAAGCGACGCTCCGCCACTTCCACGCGCAGGTCGCGATTGGTCGCGGCCACGAGCCGGAGATCGGCGCGGATGGTGGCGGTGCCGCCGACGCGCTCGAACTCGCGCGTCTCGAGTACGCGCAGCACCTTTGCCTGCAGCGACGGCGCGAGCTCGCCAATCTCGTCGAGGAACAGCGTGCCCTTGTGCGCCAGCTCGATGCGCCCCAGCTTGCGCTGCACGGCGCCGGTGAACGCGCCCTTCTCGTAGCCGAACAGCTCCGGCTCGAGCAGCGTCTCGGGAATCGCGGCGCAGTTGATGGCGATGAAGGGGCCGGCAGCGCGCGGACTCCAGGCATGCACCGCGCGCGCGAACAGCTCTTTGCCGGTGCCGCTCTCGCCGTCGAGGAGCACCGTCGCCTCGGTGGCGGCGGCACGCTGCATCGCCTGCAGCGCCCGCTGGAGCGGCGGCGCGACGCCGACGATCACCGGCGCGCCGCGCCGCTCCGCGGCCTCGTGCAGCAGCCGTTCGTGATCGCGCACGAGACGCTGCTGGGCGACGGCACGGCCGACGACGAGGCGCAGGTGATCGGGGTCGACGGGCTTGGCGAGGAAATCGAGCGCGCCGTCTTTCATGGCCGCGACGGCATCCTGCACCCCGCCGTACGCCGTCATCACGACGACGGGGATGGCGGCATCGCGCGCCTTCACCGCGCGCAGCACGCCCAGGCCGTCGCCGGAAGGCAGACGCAGATCGGTGATGACGACCGCGGGCACCCGGCGCGCCAGATGCGCCTCCGCCTCGGGCTGGTCGCGCGCCTCGAGGACGCCGTAGCCCTGCGCCTCGAGGGCGAGGCGCAGCATGGTGCGCAGCGAGTCGCGGTCCTCGACGACCAGGACCGCGGCGTCGTCGGCCGCGTCAGCCACGGCGGGCACGGCCGTCAGCGCAGCCAGCCAGCCGGCACGCCGGACTTGCGCGCCTCGTCTTCCACGGCGGCGATGCCCTTCTTCGCCGACTCGACCTCGCGCTGCACGCGCTCGAGTTCGGCGACGGCCTTGGTGCGCCGTTGCTCGATGCCGGAACGCTGCGCGGGGTCGTCGCGGTTCACGAACTCCGTCGTCAGGGCGTTGATCTGCGACTGCAGGGCCGCAGCGAACGAGTTGGCGCGTTCGAGGCCGTCGCGGGCTGCGGTCATCCGGCCGCGCCAGTACTTCTCGTCGCGTTGCCCGCTGTCGCCGGAGGCGGCCGCGGCGTCGGGCGCGGGGGCCGCCTCGGCGGGCGCCGGAGTGGCCGCGGCGTCGGGCGTGGCGGGCGCGGCTGCCGAGGGATTGCTGGGCGTGATGTCCTGCCGCAGGTTGTCGTTGGTGTAGACCTTGCCGGGCTTCGGCTGCTCTTTCTTCTTCGCGTTCGAGGCGCGAGCGACGTCGGCGAGCGTCTGCGCCGGCGCCGCGACGGGCGCGGCGACCAGCAGGGCGAACAGGGCGGAGACGGCGATGCGCAGTGCGTGTGCAGTCATGAGCGACACAACCTCAGTTCAGATATCGGATCCGGACCGCGAAACGACAGGGTTCAGGGCACCCCGTCGGTCACGAGTCCCCACGATTGCACGCGGCTGCCGCCGCAGGGTGCGTTCGAGCGTCGGCACGGCTGGGCGACGAGCACTTCCACTTCCGCGACCGTGCCCCGAGCCGCCACGGCCGCCCCCCGCACCAGCAGCACGCCGTGCCCCTCGACGCCCGGCGGGGCGTCGCGCCGGGGGTCGCCGTCGGCGTCCGCCGGGTCGTCGGCCACCCAGGCCATCACGTAGCAGGGGCAAACCGCACCGAGCGCCGCGTCGAGGCCTGCGAGCGGCTGGTGCACGACGAGCTGCCAGCGAGGATTGCGGACACCCCACGGCCGTTGGGCGCTGGTGGCGTCGGTGGCAGCGTCGTCGCAGGGGGTCGCGCGGCCGCACGTGCGACGGTTGGTTTCGGCCACGAGGTCGACGGTGGCGCCGCCAATCGCTCGCGGGCCGGGCGGGCCGTCGACGAACGGCGTGACCAAACCCAGGCCAGGGACGTCGGTCCAGTCGATCAGGGCGGCAAGCGCGGCCACGGCGAGCGAGGCGGCCGACTCTGCCCCGCGCGTCAGCCGCAGGTGATCGTGCAGGGCGCCGGTGGCCGGTGGCTCCGCCGCGGTCGCCAGGGCCGCGCCCAACGCGGCCACCCCGAGCAGGCTGAGCCACAACAGCACGGTGACCAGTGCGAAACCCCTCGCGTCCCTGGTGGGCACGTCACGCCCCTCCGTTCCGCCGCCCAGGTACCAGCACGGCCTCGAGCCGCAGGTCCGGGACGAGGCGCGCGCCCGGACGGCGCGGCCCGATGCGGAGTTCGTTGGCCGCCGCGGCGATGCCGACCTCGACATGCACCTCCGCCACGCGGGCGAGATCGGCGTCCCAGCGCACCGCCGCGCCCGCCGATGGACACCACGGCCCGTCGCTGAACGCGGCCAGCGGCGCCGGCTGCCGGGCCGCGGCGCCGGCGGCGCCGCGCCACACGGCCGCACCGCTGCCGTCGCGGAGGAACGCGCAGTTCTCGCCGGCCGGCCAGGCTGCGAGGCCTGCCGCAGCGGCTGACGGCGGGGCCGGCCCCACGCTGGCGTCTTCCTCGACCGCCGGCGGCGCCACGACCACGCGTGGCGTGCCGGCATCGAGCCACCACGTCACTTCGAAACGCGTGACGAAGTCGACGACCGGCGTCGCCGGGCCGGCGCCGAGGCGTCGCGTGATCTGGGAGAGCCCCGTGGACGCGTCGGGGCGCAGGTCGTAGGTAGCGGCGCGGACCGCCGAGACGACGGCGCCGGCGTCCCACGCCTCTGCGAGCGGCGCCGTCAGCTCGAGGTCGAGGGGCGCCAGCACCTGCCGGACGGTCGCCGCGGCGATGCGCCCGTGCGGACCGTACACGACCACTTCGTCGTCGGCCTGGAAGCCGCACGTTGGTGTGGCGGCGGAACAGAACGCGGCGCGGGCCAGCGGCAGGACCATCGCGCCGGCCGGGATGCCGGTGCGCAGCACGCCGTGCGCGGCCCCACGCGGCGCGTGCCACGCCGACAGCACCTGCGGGCGCGCACCGATCATCCACGCCCCGAC
Source organism: uncultured Acidobacteriota bacterium (assembly GCA_902826065.1). Lineage (GTDB taxonomy): Bacteria > Acidobacteriota > Vicinamibacteria > Vicinamibacterales > UBA2999 > CADEFD01. The sequence goes on from CADEDM010000200.1 coordinate 7,255, forward strand.
GGCGAGGCCGTCGGGCCACACCGCCGGCAGCGCGGCGCCCGGCCCCTCCGCGGTGGCCGCGATGAACCCGCTGCCGGCGCGCTGGACGTCGTCGAACATCGCGTGCATCACGGCGCGGCCGCGTTGGGCGGCGTCGGCTGCCGCCGGGTCGGCGTCGAACGCGCCGAGCACGGGCACGACCAGCAGGGCGACGGTGCCGATGGCGATCGCGACAATCGTCATCGCCACCAGCAGCTCGACCAGGGAGAATCCGCGGGGCGCGGCTCGGGGCGACGGCGCGTGGCTGCCGAGGGCGGGCATCACGGCCACACCTCGTGCACCACTCGAGCGACGCAGGCGCCCACCGGACTGGTACCCGCGGTGGCTCGCCGATCGGCCGGCAGTACACAGGCGGCCACGCTCCACGCCGGACTGGGCGCCGCCCCCACACGCGCGACGCGCCAGCGCCGCACCAGCGCCGGTGCCGTACTGGCAGGACGCCCGTGGCCGTCGAGTGTCTCGAGACAGCCAGCGACGTCGCGCAACAGGCAGTCGGCCGCGGTCGCCGCCAGCGGCCGGCGCGAGTGCACCGCCACGCCCTCGTCGGCGAGCCACGCCGACAGGAGGTGCCGTCGCGACTGCGCGACGTGCTCCGTCATCTGCAGGGCCACTGCGGCCAGGGCCAGCAGGCCGGTCGTGATGACCGCGAGGACGATCAACGCTTCGACGAGAGAGAATCCGCGCGAGGACGCCAGCGGCATCGATGCCTCCCCGCGGCGTGGTCCGCCGCGTGCCGCCGTGAAGTGCAACGGCCGGGCCACGCGTGGCCGACGCTCGATCCGCGCAACTTCGGGGCAGTCGCCCCGAGTCCGAACCGGCGGCGTGGCAGAAGCTGCGCAGCGGTCCGCGCGTGACGGGCGCAGCTACTGCACGCGAGCCGCGTCCGGAGGACGCAGCGGCAGCCACACCGTGAAGGCGGCACCGCCCTCGGGCCGGTTCGCGGCGCGCACCTGTCCGTTGTGCGTCACGACGAACTTCTGGACGAGCGCCAGGCCGAGGCCGGTGCCGTCGGAGCGTGTCGTGAAGAACGGCTGGAACAACCGATCGCGATCGGCCTCGGGCACGCCGGGACCGTTGTCGGCCACCGTCACTTCCACCAGGCCGTCCGTGGTGTGCAGGACACCCGAGACCTCCACCGCCGGCGTGCGGCCAGCCCGCTGACAGGCTTCGAGCGCGTTGCGCACCAGGTTCGAGAACGCCTGTCGCAGCAGCACGTCGTCGCCTTCCACCTGGCCGAACGTGCCGGTCACGGCGACGGCCGCGCCCTCAGGGTCGGCGTCGTGCACCGCGCGGCGCACGACGAGCTCGAGCGCCAGCGGCTGCAGCGTCACCCGCTCCGGCCGGGCGAAGTCGAGGAAGCGTGTCACCACGTCGCCGAGGGCGGCGGTCTCGTCGCGTAATCCTTCGGCGTACTTGTCGTGGGGCGCCGGCAACGCCGACGGGTCCAGCAGCCGCGCGTAGCCGTGAATCGTGGCGAGACCGTTGCGGAACTCGTGCGCGAGACCGGCGGTCAGCTCGCCCAGACGCGCCAGCGCGTCCTTCATCCGCAACTGCTCTTCCAGCGCCACCACGCGGGATAGATCGGTGAAGAGGCAGATCACGCCGGCTTCCCCGGGTCCACCGGTCCACGGGGACAGCGTGACGCCGAGGTGCGACGGGCCGCCGGACGCGACCCCGGTGGCGAGGTGCCGCCGCGCCACCAGCTTGCGCCCGCTGGCCGCCTCACGCACCAGGGCGGCGAGGGGCGGCACCACGGCCAGCAGCTCGTCGATCGGCGCGGGCATCGGCTGCGGCGCGATGCCGAGAATGCGATGGCCGGCGGGATTCAGCACGCGCACCCGCCCCTGCACGTCGGCGACGAGCAGCCCGGAGGCGAGGCCCTCGACGATCTGCGCGTTGAGTCGTTCCGAGGCCTCGGCGCGCGCCAGCGTGCTGCGCTCCTGCTGCTTCAGCTTCCCCACCGCCTCTTCGAGCGCGGCCTCCGCGATGCCGATGCCCTGAGCCGCCACGCC
>CADEDM010000201.1 GCA_902826065.1 uncultured Acidobacteriota bacterium
CCTTGCCCGAGGCGTGGCCGATGACCTCGTGCATGTTGGTGTGCAGCTCGCCGGCGAACGCGCTCCACTTGTCCGCGCGAGTGACTTCCTCCGGCGCCCACGCGAACTCCCTGCGGAACTCGGGCACGGTGCTCTTGTCGTACGCCTCGTTGACGTTCGAGAGCGACACCGACTTGCTGCCGTGCTCTTCGCGCACCTTCTGGTCGTTGGGCAGGTTGATGCCGACCGGCGTGATCGGGCCCGAGTCGCCGGTCTCGATCACGACGTCGATGGCCTTGGCGGTGATGCCCTTCACGCCCTGCTTGCGGAACTCGGGCGCCCACGGCATGTGGTCCTCGAACCACTGCGCGTTCGACGCCAGCTTCTCGATGTCGACCGTCTTCTGCTGGTTCACGTAGTAGACCAGCGCCTCCCACGAGCCCTTGACGCCGCGGGCGTCGAGGTAGACCTCGATGAAGCCGTTGATGGTGTCGACCGGCGAGTCCTTGTCGGCCACCCACGCGATGTCATAAGCCTTGCGGTCGGCGTCGTCGCCGGTCTGGTACCACTTCACGAGCGCGGCCAGCGCGGTCTTCATGGTGGGCGTCGCGAAGGCCTGCGCCGCTTCGAGGTGGCCGACGACAGCCCGGATCTGGACGTCGTACTTGCCGCCGACCTTGTAGATTTCTTCGACGAGCCGGCCGTTCTGCTTGACCAGGCGGGAGTTGAGCCCGTTCTTCTCGGTGAAGCCCTTGAGGTCGGCAGTCGTCACGCCGCTGTAGAGATTGTTGGCGCTGGCCTGCAGGATGTCCTTGCCCTTCTCGGGCGTCTTCTGGGTGACCATCGGATCGACCGTGGCGTCGAAGAAGAGCGGACCCATCCGCGTCAGCATCTGATCGAGCGATTCACCCTTCCCGGTCGCGAAGGCGGCGCCGTTCTTCACCGCCTGCGCCGCGGCGGCCGCGAACGCCTCGGGCGGGCACGTCAGCACGAACTTGCGGGCGGTGAGATTGTTGTAGGGACCGGAGTTCAGCCACAGCAGCTTGGTGTACCGCGTGATCTCGGCCAGCGTGGCCGCATCGATGCCGGCGCTGTGCGTGACGATCTGCTCGAGCACGCCACGCATCGCCAGGCCGTGGCGATAGCGCTGATCCCAGTAGATGTCGCGCCCGGCGATCGCCGCCTGCACCAGGTGATAGACGAGGCGCTTCTCGTTCAGCGGCAGGGCGCTGAAGCCGTCGGCGTAGAGTTGCACGATGGCGGCGTCGTCGACGCGATCGAGCAGATACGTGCGATCCGCGGACGGCGCGGCGGCCGCGGGAGCCGGCGGCGCGGCGGGCTCCGACGAGCAGGCGGCGAGCGTGGTCAGGGCGGCCAGGACGACGGCAAAGGACGTGCGCATGGGCCTACTGTAGCCCAGCGCGTGACGACCGGCGGACGGGGAGGGACTAGCCGCGGGAGGCGAGCGGGGCGGCCGTCCGGCCGCTCCAGCGGCCGGCGCCATCCGCGTGCAGCCCGAACTGATCCATTACCCGCATCACGGTGTGATCGACCACGTCGTCGAGCGTGGCCGGGCGCTGGTAGAAGGCCGGCACCGGCGGGAAGATCACCGCGCCCATCCGTGACAGCTTCAGCAGGTGCTCGAGGTGGATCTCGCTGAGCGGCGCCTCGCGCGGCAGCAGCACCAGCGTGCGGCGCTCCTTCAGCACGACGTCGGCCGCGCGATGCACGAGCGTCGACCCGCTGCCGGTGGCGATGGCGGCGAGGGTGCGCATGCTGCACGGGGCCACGACCATGCCGCGGGTGAGGAAGCTGCCGCTGGAGATCGGCGCCCCGTAGTCATCGGGGCTGTGCACCTCGGTGGCGAGCCGCTTCACGCCGTCCACCGTGTAGTCCGTTTCCTGCAGCATCGTCTGCACGGCCCAGCGGCTCATCACGAGGTGCGACGGCACACCGGCGTCCTTGAGGCGCTCGAGCAGCCGTACACCGTAGACGATGCCGGTAGCGCCCGTGATGGCGACGACGAGCGGAGGGGAGGAAGGCGCGGCCATGGACTCTGGCTTAGTGTAGCCCTCACTAGGACGCCGGCGGGCGCACCGGCGTCCCCGCACGACCGCGCCGCCACAGCGGCGGCGCCACGATCAGCAGGGCACACACGGCCCACAGCGCGCCTGCCAGTGGCCGGTCGACGAGGGACGCCCACCCGCCGTCGCCGACGGCGAGCGCCCGGCGCAGGTGCATGTCGGCGGCCGGGCCGAGCATCACGCCGATCATCACCGGCGCCAGCGGCGCCCCGCCGCGGCGCAGCGCGAAGCCGAGCAGGCCGATGGCGGTCATGGCGATGACGTCGCCGGCGGCGCGATGCACGCTCCACGCGCCCACGCTCGCCACCACCAGGATGCCGCCGTAGAGCCACGGCGCCGGCACCTTCAGCAACTGCACCCACAAGCGCACGAGCGGCAGGTTGAGCACCAGCAGCAGCACGTTGCCGACGTAGAGACTCGCCAGCAGCGTCCACACGAACTGCGGCTCGTGCTGGAAGAGCAGCGGTCCTGCCTGCAGCCCGAACTGCTGGAACGCCGCCAGCAGCACGGCGGCGGTCGCCGACGCCGGCAGGCCCAAGGTCAGCAGCGGCACGAGCGTGCCGGCCGCCGACGCGTTGTTCGCCGCCTCGGGCCCGGCGACGCCTTCGATGGCGCCGTGGCCGAACTCGGCCGGGTGGCGCGACAGCCGCTTCTCGACCGCGTACGACAGCAAGGTCGGCAGCTCCGCGCCACCCGCCGGCAACGCGCCGAGCGGGAAGCCGATGATCGTGCCGCGCAGCCACGGCTTCCACGAGCGGGCCCAGTCGTCGCGCGTCATCCACCGCGATCGTTCGAGCGGCAGCACCGACGTCGCGCCGATGGGATCGGCGGCCAGGCTCAACGTCTCGCCGACCGCGAAGAGACCGATCGCGACGATGGTCGGGTCGAGGCCATCGAGCAGGTAGGGCACGCCGAACGTGAGCCGTGCCTCGCCGCTGAGACGATCGATGCCGACGAGCCCGAGCACGACGCCGGTCATGAGGCTGAGCGCGCCCGCCGCTGGCCGATCGCCGAGCAGCGTCGCGGTCGCCACGAAGGCCAGCGCGATCAGTGCCAGGTACTCGGCCGGGCCGAAGGCGATGGCGAGCTGCGCCATCGTCGGCGCCGCCACGGTGAGGGCCAGCGTGCCGAGGGTGCCGGCGACGAAGCTGCCGATCGCCGCGGTCGACAGCGCCGCGCCGGCGCGGCCGCGGCGCGCCATCTGGTGGCCCTCCAGCGCGGTGACGATCGTCGAGCTCTCGCCCGGCGTGTTGAGGAGGATCGACGTCGTCGAGCCGCCGTACATCCCGCCGTAGTAGATGCCGGCGAACATGATGAACGCGCCGGTCGGGTCGAGGCCGTAGGTGGCCGGCAGCAGCAGCGCCACGGTGAGCGCGGGCCCGATGCCGGGCAACACGCCCACCGCGGTGCCCAGCGTGACGCCGAGCGCGCCCCAGCCCAGGTTGGCAGGCGACAGCGCGTGGACGAAGCCCTCGGCGAGGCCCGCGAACGCCGTCATCGCCGCCACGCCGCGCCCGGCATCGGCAATGGCACGCCGAGTCCGTAGGCGAAGACCATCGCGACGGTGGCGGTCACGGCCAGACCGACCGCGATGTCACGGCGCGGCCTGACGCTGCCCAGCGCGAAAGCGCCGGCCACGAACACCGTCGTGGCAGTGGGGACGAAGCCCAAGATCGGCTGCGCCACGGCGTGGAACAGCGCGGCGCCGACGATCGCCGCCACCCGCACGTGACCGGCCTGCGGCACGGACGGCTCGTCGCGGCTGTCGTCGCCGCGCCGCCGTTGCCACGCGTGCCACGCGAGCAGCGCGAGCGTCACGGCGATCGCGAGGCGCGGCAGCGTGGCGCTCGTCGGCGTCCACGATGACGTCGCCGGGGCCCGATTCGCGTCCAGGCGTCGGAGCACCGCCTCGACGCGGGCCTGTTCGGCCAGCAGGAACTGGCGGAACGGCGGGCCGTCGAGGTGCAGGTCGGTCCATCCCGTGCGCGCGAGCGTCTCGCGCCACGTCGCGGACTGCACGACCCGGCGGACGCGGTCCGCGAGTCGGGCGGCCTCGGCGTCGCTGAGCCCGGGCGGTGCCACGACGGCGCGCCAGTTCGCGAGGTCGAGGGCGACACCGGCTTCCCGCAGCGTCGGCGCGTCGAGGCCGGCGACACGCTCGGGCGAGGCCACGGCCAGGGCCCGCAACTGCCCGGCGGCGAGGCTTTGCGCGAACTCGCCCAGGCCGCTCACGCCGGCCGTGACCTGGCCGCCGAGCAGCGCGGCGAGGGCTTCGCCGCCGCCCGAAAACGCCACGTAGTTCACGTCGGCCGGCGCGACGCCGACCGCTTCGGCGAGCAGCCGCGCCAGCAGGTCGTCGGTGCCCCCGGCGGATCCGCCCCCCCACGACACGCGCCGCGGCTCGCGACGAAACGCCGTGATCAGATCCTGCAGCGTGCGATGCGGCGACGACGCCGGCACCACGATCACCTCGTCCTCGCCGGTGAGGCGCGCGATCGGCGTGACGTCGCCGAGCGAGACCACGGAGCGCGTGGCCACGATGCCGCTCACCATGACGAGCCCGGTGACGAGCAGGGCGTCGGGACGTCCGCGCTCCGCCGAGACGAAGCGCGCGAGGCCGATGGTGCCCGCGGCACCTGGCACGTTCTCTACCTGGATGGGCGAGGCTGGATCGGCCGTCGTGAAGGCGTGCTGCAGCGCGCGGGCGGTCTGATCCCAGCCGCCACCCGGCGCGGCCGGCGCCACGATGGTCAGCGATTGCGCCGCCGCGGTCGCGGCCCCGAGTGCGATGGCGGCCGCGCACGTCCATCCGGCGGCCGTTCGTGCCCTCCGCGGCATGCTGGCGCGATTGTAGTGCACGCCCTCAGGCGTGCGGCCGGGTGGCCGCGGTTCTAAGATGACGCATGCCGACGCTTCGCTACCTGCACTACGACGTCTTCACGTCGCGCCCTTTCGAAGGCAACCAGCTCGCCGTCTTCCCCGACGCCACCGGGCTCGACACCGCGACCATGCAGCGGCTGACCAACGAGATGAACTTCGCAGAGAGCACGTTCCTGCTGCCGGCGGAAACCCCCGGCACCGACGTCCGCATGCGCATCTTCACCCCGGCGCGCGAGATGCCGATGGCCGGGCACCCGACGGTCGGCACGACGTTCGCCCTGGCGCACACCGGCGTCATCCCCCGCGAACGCACGCGCTGGGTGTTCGGGTTGAACATCGGCCCGATTCCCGTCGCCCTCGAATGGACCACCGACGGCCTGCAGGCGGCGTGGATGGACCAGGGACCGCCCACTTTCAAGACGCCGATCGTGGCACCGGAGGCCGTGGTCGATGCCATCCATGCCGATCGCGCGGCGTGGACGGCGACGGGTTGGCCGGTCGAGGAGGCGTCGTGCGGCGCCGCGTTCTTCTACGTGCCGCTGGCGACGCGCGCCGCGGTGGATGCGTGCGAGGCCGACGGCGGCGCGATGAAGCGCATCGTCAGTGCCTACGGTTCGAGCCATGTCGGCGTGTTCGTGTTCAGCGCCGAGCCCGGCGCCGACGGCGCCACCGTCTACAGCCGCATGTTCGCGCCGGAAGCCGGCGTCGTCGAAGACCCGGCGACCGGCGGCGCCAGCGGCCCGCTCGCCGGCTATCTCGTGCGCCATCGCGTGGTCACGCCGGAGGCGGCGGCGGCCGGCCTGGTCAGCGTGCAGGGCGTGAAGCTCGGTCGCCCGAGCCGCGTGCACATGCGCGCCGAGTCGACGTCGCCCGCGGACATCGCGCGCGTCCACGTCGGCGGCCACGCGGTGGCGGTGGGAGAAGGGACGCTGCGGTGGTAGGCGGACTCGGATCCCGCTACGGCGCCAGTCGCTCGAGGCGCCAGTCCTGCGCCTCGCGCACGAAGCGCAGCCGATCGTGGAGGCGGTTCGGCCGGCCCTGCCAGAACTCGATCGTCTCGGCCGTCACCTCGTAGCCGCCCCAGTTCGGCGGACGCGGGATGTCGGCGCCGGCGAACCGCGCGGTGACGTCGGCCAGCCGTGCCTCGAGCTCCGTGCGATCGGCGATGCGGCGGCTCTGCGGCGACGCCCAGGCCCCGAGCTGGCTGTCGAGCGGACGCGAGTGAAAGTAGGCGTCGCTCACGCTCGCGGTCGCCTTCGCCACCGATCCCGTCACGCGCACCTGGCGCTCCAGGTCTGCCCAGAAGCACACGAGGGCCGCGCGCGGGTTGGCATCGAGATGAGCAGCCTTTGCGCTCTCGTAGTTGGTGAAGAACACGAAACCCGAGGCGGTCACGTCCTTGAGCAGCACGATGCGCGCCGCCGGCTCGCCCGCGGGCGAGGCCGTCGCCAGCGTCATCGCCGTGGCGTCGAGCAGTTCGGCGCGCACGGCGTCGTCGAGCCACGCGCGGAAGAAGGCCAGCGGATCGGTGCCGGCGCCGTCCTCCGTGAGCGCGCGGGCGCGGTAGTCGCGTCTGAGATCGGCAATCGACATCACGGAGTCTCCGCGGGCGGCAGGATCTCGATCCACACGCCGAGGTAACGGCGGTCGTGGATCGACGGGTCCACGTCCATCGGCACGAAGCCGGTGGCGGTGCGCGTCTCGAGAGTGATCACGCCGCCGTCGGCAGCCGGCGGCACGACGACGTCCACGGACGTCTCGGGTCGCAGGCCGACGTCATCCCGCCAGCCGTGGGCCGCGACCATCAGGCGGTTCTCGACCTTGCCGCTGTGGACGCGCAGGCGGACGCCACGGGCGCAGCCGCCCTCGCAGCCGATGGTCAGGCGCGCGGTCCGTTCGCCCGGCGTCCAGAACCCCGTCGTCTCGGTGTACATCATCTCGTCGTGCAGCAGCACGGTGAACGGCCCGTAGGCGGCGGCGGCGAGCACCTGCGGCGTCGTCACGCGATCGCCGGCGTCGACGACGTCGAGCGCCTCGAAGCGGATGGCGGCGATCGATCGCTCCAGCTCCGGCGTGCCGCGCAGGCCGACGAAGCCGGCGTCGACCGGGAGCCACACCGGCTGACTCCAGGTGGCACCCGGCGTGGGCGAGACCGTCCACGTCGTGAGCGGCGTGCCGACGCGGCCCACCTGCAGGGCCAGCGCCGCGCCGGTCCTGGCCGGCAACGGATCGCGCGTGGCCCACGTGACCACCAGGCGATAGTGCCCGGCGGGCAGCGAGAACCGACCGTTGTGCAGCACCCGGAGCGGCTGCGGCGCGGTGCGCAGCCCCGGGGTCACGCCCACCGCGAGCGTGGGCTCGATCGCCGCGGCGGCGGCCAGGCGCGGGGGCGCGTACTGGACCGCGAACGGCCGCGTCACGCGATCGAAGGTGTCGAGCGCGGCCAGGCGGGCGCGGGCGTCGAGATCGATGCCCGGCAGCGCCGGCTCCGCCGCGGGCAACACCCGCAGGACCACGGCGCCGCTGGCCACGGCGATGGCGCAGGCCGCGAGCGCTGCGAGCGCCGCCGCGCCGCGTGTCGCCGCGCGCACGCGGCCCAGCCCCCACGATCCGAACACGAGCGCCGCGACCCACACGCCGGCATCGACGATCGCCCGCGGCGCCTCGTGCGCGATGAACGTCGGCGCGAGCGTCCACAGCGGCCAGCGCGGCGACAGCCACTCGAGCAACGACGACGTGCCGTCACGGTCGTTGCTGACGAGCATGCCGTTCTCGGCGCCGACGACCACGAAGGTCAGCGCCACGCCGAGCCACACGAGCAGGTGCTGCGCGGCCCGCCGGGCCGAGCCCGGCGCCGCGGTGCCCAACTGCACCGCCATCGGCACGAGCAGCACCAGCAGGCCCGAGGTGATCGGCCGTCCAGGCGCCGCCGATCCGCCCCACCAGATGCGAAAGGCGCCGACCGTCATGATGAGTCCGCCGAAGACGACCAGCAACTCGACGCCGAGGCGGCGCAGCGGATTGGCGCGGCGCATCATGGTCCACCAGCCGAAACCCGCGAGGGCGTAGGCCGGCGCGTAGATCAGCAACCCGTACTCCTGGTCGAACACCAGGCCGGGCACACCGAACACCGTGTTCTTCAACTCGGTCTGCACCAGCGAGCCGTAGGGGGCGCTGGGCGACCACTTGCCCCAGTAGGCGTGGAAGAACGCGAACCAGCCGGCGAGGCCGAGGGCGTACGGCGACAGTAGGCGGACGGCGCTGCCGACGAAGCCGGCGCGGGTCTCGCCGGGATGCATCGGCCACAGCCGTCGTCCGAGGGTCACGGCGATGAGCGCGGCCGACATCGGCGCGTACTTCGTGCTCAGCCACGGCAGCAGTGCCGCCGTCACGCCAATGGCGACGTCGTGCCACGGCCGATGATCGGGCACCGGGCGGAGCGCCAGCGCCAGACCGACGGCGATGGCGAGTCCGGCGGGCACCTCGGGATAGATGGTGAAGGCGTTGATCAGGAACGGCGACGAAAACACGATCGCCGCCCACGCCAGCGTCGTGGTGCCGAGGGCCGCCGTCGTCGCCAGCGCCCACCGCCACGCCACCGTGGCGGCCGTGGCCGCCATGGCGATGAACACCGCGACGACCAGATCGTAGCCGCCGGCCGCGTAGACCGGCGCCATCAGCACCGGCATGCCGACGGGATGCACCGAGTAGATCTCGCGGTCCTTGCCGCGGGTCAGGTAGTGGGGATCGAGATCGCGTCCGAAGTACTCCGCGTAGTCCCTGCGCGCGTGGTTGTTCTCGATCTTGAGGTCGCCGTCGCGCCACAGGCTCTGCGCCAGCACGAGGTAGTGCGGTTCGTCGCCCGACGGAAACAGGATCGTATGCGTGAGGCGCGCGGCGCCGGCCGAGGCCGCCAACGCCGTGGCCAGCCAGATGACGGCCGTCTGCGTCCGGAGATTGGCGCGCGACCACGACGCCGCGACGCCGGGCAGGTGCGGCGCCAGGGTCCAGCCGATCAGCACAGCCACCAGCGCCCAGATCAGCCACGCGCCCGGGCCGGCCAGCGCCTGCAGCCCCGGCCACCAGTCGGGCACGACCGGCAGGAACGGCACGACGATCGCAATCAGGCCGAACACCGGGAGGACGGCGTCGCGCAGCCGGAGGGGCTCGGAGGCCAGCGAGCGCC
>CADEDM010000202.1 GCA_902826065.1 uncultured Acidobacteriota bacterium
TGGTAGTAGGCGCGCAGGAACGCGTGCACGCCCTGCGGCGCCTTCCACATGTTCTCGTTGGCCTCGCGGGTCGTGTAGTAGGTCTGGTAGTGCTTGCGTGGCGGCGTGAGCGCGGCCAGGCCCTCGTCCATGTCGACCGGGGGCGGCGTGTCCGACCTGGCCGCGGTGATCACCGCGTCGAACGGCAGGCGCGGTGCTCCGGCAAAGGGCGCGCTCATCATCACGACGGCGCGGAAGACGTCGGGGCGCGTGAGTGCGCACCACGCGGCCACTGGGGAACCGAAGTCGTGACCGACGACGCAGGCCACCTCCCTATGGCCCAGCATGCTCACGAGCGCGAGCATGTCGCGCACGCGGTTGAGGGTCGAGAAGGGCGCAAGATCGTCGTCGAAGCGGACGTTGGTGCCGCCGGTGCGGCCGTAACCGCGCTGGTCGGGGGCGATGACGTGATAGCCGGCGTCGGCCAGGGGCAGCATCACCCTGCGCCAGCTGTAGGCGAGCTCGGGAAATCCGTGCACGAGCAGGATGGCGGGACGGCGAGGACCGTCGAACCCGGCCTCGAGCACGTGCATGTTCATGCCGTTGATGCCGGAGTAGACGCGCGAGCGGATGCCGGGCGGCAACGTGCCGTCGCCGAACGGCGCGACGAACGCCGGCTGGGCGTGGCCGGCCCGCGCGGGCCCAGGACGCGTGGCCAGCGCGATCGGGGCCGCGGACAGGACGCGGAGCAGGCGGCGACGGGTCAAGGTCCGCATGAGCGCGGAGCGTAGCAGGATCTGCCAACCTTGCCACGGGATGTCTTCGGGGCCTGTCCCGGGACGGGCCCCTTACGCGGTGCGTAAGCGCGGGCTCTGGTACGATCTGCCTCCCTCGATGCCGTCGCTCCGCGCCGAACTCGGCCCGATGCTCCGTCTCGCCCTGCCCGTCGTGCTCGCCGAGCTCGGCTGGATGTCGATGGGCATCGTCGACACGATCATGGTGGCGCCGCTCGGGCCGGCGGCCATCGGCGCGGCCGGCATCGGCACCTCGATCCACATGGCGTTCGCCATCTTCGGGATGGGGCTGCTGCTCGGCCTCGACACGCTCGTGTCGCAGGCCTACGGCGCCGGCGACCATCGCGACTGCCATCGCTGGCTGGTCCACGGCGTGGCGCTGGCCGCCTTCGTCACCGTGCCGGTGATGGCTCTGTGCCTGCTGGTCGCGGCGGCGCTTCCGTCGCTGGGGTTCCATCCCGAGGTCACGCCGCTCCTTCAGGGCTATTTCGGCGTGGTGGTGTGGAGCACGGTGCCGCTGCTGACCTACGCGGCGCTCCGCCGCTACCTGCAGGGCATGCACGTCGTGGCGCCCATCGCCTTCGCCCTCGTCACCGCGAACCTGGTGAACGCCGCCGCCAACTACGCGCTGATCCACGGCAGGTTCGGGATGCCCGCCCTCGGCGTGCCGGGCGCGGCGTGGGCGACGGTGATCTCGCGCCTCTACATGGTGATGGTGCTGTGGGTCGCGGTCCAGCGGGTGGACCGCGCCCGCAACACCGGCCTGGCCGGCGTCTCGCGCCGCCTTTCGCGCGAGCGTCTCGCCCGGCTGTGGCGGCTCGGCTTCCCCGCCGCCTCGCAGATCTCGATCGAGGTCGGCGTCTTCGCCCTGGCCACCGCGCTGGCCGGACGTCTCGATCCCGTGTCGAGCGCGTCGCACCAGATCGCGCTCAACATCGCCGGCGCGTCGTTCATGGTGCCGCTGGGCATCGCCTCGGCGGGCGCGGTGCGCGTGGGCAACCGCGTCGGCGCGCACGACCCGGCGGGCGCCGCGCGCGCCGGCTGGACGGCGCTCGCGCTCGGCTCAGGGTTCATGTGCCTCACGGGCCTCGCCTTCCTGCTGATGCCGCACACGCTGATCGGCCTGTTCCTCGCCGGGCCGGAGGTCGTCGCGCTGGGCGGGTCGCTGCTCCTGGTCGCGGCCGTGTTCCAGCTCTTCGACGGCCTGCAGGCGGTGGCCACGGGCGTACTGCGCGGCCTCGGCGACACGCGGATGGCCATGCTCGTCAACCTCGGCGCGCACTGGCTGCTCGGCCTGCCGGTGGCCTATGTGTTGTGCTTTCCACTCGGACTGGGCGTGCGCGGGCTGTGGATGGGGCTGTCGATCGGCCTGATCGTCTGCGGCATCGTGCTCACGTGGCACTGGCGCCGCCGCATCGCGCACTACGAAGCCACGGGCTTCGTGCGCTGACGACGTACCGGCGCGGTCGGTGCCGGCCCGGCGACCGCGGCGCGGACCGCGTCGACGTCGACGTCTTCGACGTAGGCGAGGATGTTGCGCCACGCGCTGTGGAAGCCGTAGCCGCCGTGCACCAGTTCCTCGAGCGCGTCGTCGCGGCTCCACTGCTGCACGACGATGCGGAACATGGCCGACATGAGGCCGGTGCGGTCGGCGCCGTGCCAGCAGTGGATCAGGAACGGGCCGCGGTCGGACTGCTGCAGGATGCGCAGCACGGCGATGACGTGGTGGTCGCGCACCTTCCACGTGTTGATGCGCATCTCGTCCAGTGCCAGCGACGTTCCCTGCACCAGGTCGACGTCGGAACTGAATCGACGCAGGTTGAGGACCCGCCGCACACCCAGCTCCGCGAAGGCCCGCATGCCCTCGCGCGTCGGCTGGGCGCTGCGATACAGAGTCGCGGTGATGCGATGCGCATTGGCGGCGCCGGGGACGGCGATCGGCGTCGCCCACCGCTCCGGACGCGGCGCGTCACCCACGCGGGGCGGGAGGGTCACGTCCGGTCGCCCCGGTACGACCAGGTGAGCGCCACCGCGGCCAGCATCAGCGCGACGTAGTAGTCGACCGGGGCACCCAGCCACCAGTGCTTGTGCCACGGCACGGCCGCCGGCGTGAATCGCGCCCACCCGAACGCGGGGTTCAGGAGGAACCACAGCAGGTCCTCGAGCGGCCAGAAGACCAGCAGCGCGCCGAGGACGCGCGCCTCCAGCCGCCACGACCATGACGTCATCACGACCGGCAGATGGAAGACCAGGGCCATGAACGAGAAGATGCCGGCATGGTAGCCGGTCATCGCACGGCCGCCCCAGAAGACGTCGAGCAACCAGTGCTGCTCGATCCGCCACGTCGGCAGATTCGCGGCCCATCCGGCGCTGCCTTCGATCTGAATCTCGGTCAGCGCGAAGATCGCCGCCAGGCACGTGACCCATGCGACCAGCATGGCGGCGCGAGCGCCGTTCGCCCGTGGCGTCGCCATCTCAGACCTGCGAGGACGAGCCGAGGACGTGCTCGAGGACACGGCGGGCGGCGTCCGGACGACCGGCGAACGCCGCGCGTTCGCGCATGGCCGTCAGGCGAGCCGGGGCGTCGAGCAGGGCGCGCACGCGGAACTCGAGCGCGGCGCCGTCATTGGCCTTGAGCGCCAGGCCGTGCTCGAGCAGGAAGTCGGCATTGCGTTCTTCCTGCCCGGGAATCGGCGAGATGACGATCATCGGCCGGCCGAGCGCCAGGCACTCCGACACGGTCAGCCCGCCCGGCTTGGTGATGATGACGTCCGCAGCCGACATCAGGCGCTCGATGGCCGTGGTGTAGCCGACCGCGTGCACGTTCGCCGGATGGGCGGCGGCGAGACGCTGGTAGTCGTCGAGCAGCCGCTGGTTTCGGCCGGCGAGCGCGATGACTTGCGCCTGCGGCGCGGTCTGGATCAGGCGCGTGACCACGTCTGCTCCGCCGCCGACGCCGGCGCCGCCCGAGGTGAGCAGCAGGATCGGCCGCTTGGGATCGAGACCGGCCTCGCGCGCGCACGCCCCGCGGTCGAGGGCGGTCGCGAACGCCGGCATGATCGGAATGCCGCTCACGGTGACGTCGGCGTTGCCGACGCCGCGATGCCGCAGGCGGAAGGCGACCTCGTCGGTGGCCGCGAAGTAGCCGCGCATCGACGGCTGCAACCACAGGCGGTGGACGTCGAAGTCGGTGACCACCACCCACACCGGCGCTGTCACCCGCTGCCGCTTGATCTCATGCGCCAGCAGTTCAGCCGGCAGGAAATGCGTGCAGACGATGTGGTGCGGCCGCACCCGATCGAGGCAGTCGCGCAGTGCGCGGGTGTTGAGCCGCTCGATGCCGCGGCGCATCTGCTGGAATGGCGCGTCGCGCGGGGCCCGGTCGGTGAGGTTGAAGAGATACGCCCAGAGGGCGGGATGACGCTCGACCAGACGGAGGTAGAACTCGCCGTAGATCGCCTTGAAGCCGCGTGGGACGAGCGTGAGCACGTCGACGTGCGTCACCTCGATCGGCCCGGGCAGCGACGCCGCCTGGGCCTTGAGGGCCTCGGCGGCGCGAGTGTGGCCGGCACCGGCCGACACCGACAGCACCAGGACGCGAGTGCGCATGGCCCCAGTATCGGCCGGCGCGCGTGGCTACTTGACGTTGACGATCACGTGGGCGGTGGTCCAGCAGCACTGATCGCCGCCGCCGCCGTCGCCCGAGCTGTCGTTCACGACCGCGCGCAGCCAGTACTCACCCGGGGCGCTGAACGTCGCGGTGGTCGTGGCCTGGAGCCATTTCGCGGCGTCGCCGCCGTTCTCGAGCGGTAGCACGTCGTCGGCGATCTTCACGTCGCCGGGTCCGCGGTATTTCTTCCAGATCACGCGGAAGTCGCCGCGGCGTTCGGCGCTGCGCGAGGCCGCACCGCCTCCGGGCGGCGCCGGCGCCGACAGTCCACCGGCGAAGACGCGTCCGCCGATGATCGCCGGCGGCGGTTCCTCGTCGGGGGCGCGCGTGGGACGCCGCGCTGGTGGCGTGGCGCCGCCGCCCTCCTCGGCGTGCATCGTCGGTGGCTGATCGGCGGCCCACGCCGTCAGCGTGACCGGCTGGCCGACCGTGCCCGATAGCGCCAGCACGCTCTTCTGCGTCGGCGGCCCGGAGATCTCGGGCCCCGTCGCCGCGAACTTGATGCGCGGCGGCTCGTTGCCGTTCGCGTGGTTCTTGTAGAAGTCGATCCAGTACGGCGGGTTGGTCCAGAACGACACCGTGGAGGTGTGGCCGTTGGCGCGCAGCGTCCAGGTCAGCTTCTTCGTCCCGAAGTCCTTCGGGATCACGATCGAGAACACGCCGTACTGCCGGCCGACGTGGAAGCGCGTGGGCTGGCCGAAGTCCGGACCACCGGGCTCGATGCGGTTGTCGGGCCCGATCGGGATGTCGAGTTCCTGCGACTTGTTGCGGTTGAAGTAGCCGACGAGCAGCACCTGGCCGCCGTCTTTCGTCGGCCCCCAACCTTCGAACGCTGGAAAGACCGCTTCGCCCGCCTGGCCCATCGGCTCGAGCAGGATGCCTTGCGGCGGCACAGGTGGTGCGGGCGCCGCGGGCTGCTGCTGCGCCGACAGGGTGGCGGCCACCAGCGCCAGGACGCCGGCGGCCAGAACGTGTGCGCGCATCACGCCGTCTACTGCTGCTGGCGCTCGGACGTCGTGAGGCCCAGCGCCTCACGGCGCGCCTTGACCTCGGCGCGGTAGTCCTCGTCGTTCATGTAGGTCACGTTGACCCACGCGTGCGCCATCTCGTCGACGGTGCGGTCGCCGTAGCCCACCCACACGTTCGGGTCCGGGTTGGCGCGGTTCGCCGTGGTGTTGTCGTGCCAGCCGGTGATCTTGAGGATCGTGCCCCTGGGCAGCAGTGGCGCCGCGTTGTCGGCGTAGACGTAGGTGTTGTGCCAGTTGAAGTTGAACTCGGCCACGTGGCTGAGCACCTGGGTGCCGCCGTTGGGCAGGATGGCTTCCATCGACATCGCCTTGCCGCGCAGGTGCATGTGCGGCTGGAAGCTCTCGATGCGGCCGTTCTCGCGCAGCACGAAGTAGCCCTCGGTGGCCTTCACCGTGTTGGGCGGCAGGTCGACGCCGCCGGCGTTGGTGGCGCCCATCAGGTGCAACACCTGACGCAGCTTCGGCTCCTGGCCCTTCGGATAGAAGTAGACGCCCAGCTCGACCTGGTCGGTAATCTCCTCCCCGCCGTTCGAGTAGTGGATGTCCCACACGATTTTCGACCCCGGCAGCATCAGCTTGCCGCTGCCCGGCCGCATCTTCTCGCCCTGCTTGCCCACCGCCCATTCCATGAACGTCCCCGGCAGCGGGTTGCCGTTGGCATCGGGCGGATTGGTGGCGAGGTCGTCGGTCTCGGTCTGCTGCAGGCGCGCGATGGCGTGGTGCGTGATCTTGCGGCCCTTCACGGTCGACGGCCGGATCTCGATGGCGCGCACCCAGCGGGCCTCGGTGAGGCCGGTGGGCACGACCGGCTTCCACCACGCGTCGTTGGCGCCGGCCTTGTGCGTCCACGGCGTCGACTTGACGATCAGGTCGGGCTCGGTCTGGCCGAACTCCTTGGCGTAGTTCCAGCCCTGTTCGGTGGGCCACTCCACCGCCTTGGGCATGTCCCTGGCATCGCCCTTCGGCGCGCCGGCATCGACCCACTTCACGATGGTCGCGAGTTCCGCGTCGGTCAGCGAGCGGTCGTTCGAGAACTCCTGCACCCCAATGGTCTTGTCGATATGCCACGGCGGCATCTGCCGCGCCGCGACGCGCGTCTTGATCGACCGCGCCCACGGCCGCGACTGCTCGTAGGTGACGAGCGACATCGGGGCGATGGAGTCAGGCCGATGGCAGGCCTCGCACTTGGCCTGGAAGATCGGCGCGATGTCCTTGGTGAACGTGGGCGCGGCGGGCGCCTGCGCGGCGGCCGTGCCAGCCGCGGCCAAGAGGACACCTGACGCGATCACTGCAACGCGAATCGACGGACGGCTCATCTCGAGCGCTCCTTCCTGGACGAATTCGACGTGCTGGACGGAAGGCGCCGGACGGACGGCTCGGCGCCGATCGGCGGGACTATAGCATTCCCGGCCCTCCCCTGCCATCGCAGCAGCGCGGCCCAGCCGGTGGTTCGACCGGGCCCCTTTGGGCCATTTCAAGGCAATTCAGGGCACTTGCACGACGACTTCGTTCGACGCCGCGCTGACGCCGGCGTAGTTCGCGGCGCGCACGCGCACGTAGTAGCGGCCCGGCGGTGCGCCGCTCGCGGCGAACGACGGTTGCGCGCCGATGTCCAGGCCACTGAAGATGTCATTCAATCCGGGGGCCGAGCCCACCTCCAGGACGTGACGCGACACGGCGCCCTCGAGCGGGCCGGCCGTCCACGACAACGCGACGTTCGCGCCGGTCACGATGGCCGACAGCGCGGTGGGAGCGGTCGGTCGGTAGCCGATCACCCAGCGAGCAAGGTCTGTCGGAAACGTGGGAATCTGCGCGGCGTGCAGAATCGTCATCGCATCGGTGTCGACGATCATGTAGGTGTCGACGCCCGTCGTGCTCTCGCGGGTCACGGCGTAGGCGCGCGGCCGGAAGCGATCGAACGTCCAGCTCATGATCGTCGACGTCAGGCCGGGCACCGTGGCCGATCGCACGGGCTGCAAGGTCTGGCCATGGTAGACGTCGAACCGAGGCGGGCCCAGGTTCGCGGAGCCGATGAGATAGACGTGACCGTTGCGGGGATCGACGACCGGGCGTCCCGGTTGCGCCGGTGGCACGCTCGCCATTTCGACGCCGGAGTCGACGTCGTATCGGCGCATTGGCTCGCCGAGGTACACGTCGTAGAACGACTGGCCATCGGGGCTCAACGCCGTGCCGCCGAGCGGCGTGAACGACCGGATGATCGCGCCCGTGGCCGTGTCGAAGATCGCTTCACGACCGTCGCACCAGAAGGACACACGCCGGCCGTCGGTGCTGATGCTGCCGGTCCGGGCCTGAAAGTGCCCGGCGCCGCAGACGAAGCCGGCGAACGGCCGGATGCCCGCCGGCGACAAGGCCACCGGTCCCGCATTGCCGGTGATGTAGACCTCGGGGAACACCGGGTTCCCCAGGAACTCGCCGACCGGCGTCGTGCCGCTCACCGCCATGTCGGTCGCCTGATCGAGGATGGTGAGCACGGGCGCCAGGGTGCCCGAGTGACGCCCGGACCAGATGATGTAGCGGCTGTCGGCCGTGACGTACAGACCGGCCAGCGAGCCGAGGCCGCTTGCCGCGGGCATGGCGCGCGTGCGCTCGACGCGGCCGGCGTCGGGGTCGACCGTGACCAGCAGACCGTCGGTGCTTGGCGGCGTTGGCACGAAGGCGAGGTGCGCCACCGACTGCGCACGGAGGTCCGGCGCGACGGCGAGGGCCGCGGTCATGGCGAGCGCGTGGCCCAAACACCGGTGGAAGGAGCGCGTCATCGTTGCACCTCGACGATCGTTTTCGTTGGACGCCGCGCTCGAACCCGCGTAGTTCGCGGCCCGCACGCGGACGTAGCAATTGCCGGCCGGCACACCGCTGGCAGCGAACGATGTCCGCAGGCCGACGTCCGCGACCGCCATCGGGCACGTTGCACCGATCCGATCCAAGCCGCACTCCCCCGCGGCCGCAAGGAGGGGTGCCGCGCGCAAGTATCATAGAGCGTTCATAAGGAGCTTCCGTTGGGCAACATCCTGCAGGCACTTCCGGTCGGCGAGAAAGTGGGCATCGCGTTCTCTGGTGGCCTCGACACCAGTGCAGCTCTGCATTGGATGCGCGCCAAGGGGGCCATCCCCTACGCCTACACCGCCAACCTCGGCCAGCCCGACGAGACGGACTACGACGACATCCCGAAGAAGGCGATGGGCTACGGCGCAGAGAAGGCGCGCCTCATCGAGTGCCGTCCGCAGCTCGTCGCGGAAGGGCTGGCCGCGATCCAGTGCGGCGCGTTCCACATCTCCACCGGCGGCGCCACCTACTTCAACACTACGCCGCTGGGCCGCGCCGTCACCGGCACGATGCTCGTCGTGGCGATGAAGGAGGACGGCGTCGACGTGTGGGGCGACGGCTCGACCTTCAAGGGCAACGACATCGAGCGGTTCTACCGCTACGGCCTGCTCGCCAACCCCAGCCTGCGCGTCTACAAGCCGTGGCTCGACCAGCAGTTCATCGACGAACTCGGCGGCCGCACCGAGATGTCGGAATACCTGATCGCCAACGGCTTCGACTACAAGATGAGCGTCGAGAAGGCCTACTCGACCGACTCGAACATCCTCGGCGCCACCCACGAAGCCAAGGACCTCGAGTTCCTGAACAAGG
>CADEDM010000203.1 GCA_902826065.1 uncultured Acidobacteriota bacterium
GGCGCGGGGCGTCCGGGTCGGTGACCGGAATCGCCGAGA
The DNA here is from genome assembly GCA_902826065.1 of uncultured Acidobacteriota bacterium. GTDB lineage: Bacteria > Acidobacteriota > Vicinamibacteria > Vicinamibacterales > UBA2999 > CADEFD01. The sequence goes on from CADEDM010000203.1 coordinate 40, forward strand.
GCAGCGCGCGGGTGTAGGCGTGCGCGGGCGCCGCGAAGATGGCCTCGGTCTCGCCCATCTCCACGATGCGACCCAGGTACATCACGGCGACGCGGCGGCAGATGTGCCGCACCAGCCGCAGGTCGTGCGCGATGAACAGGTAGGTGAGTTGCAGCCGCTCCTGCAGATCCATCAGCAGGTTCACCACCTGCGCCTGGATCGAGACGTCGAGGGCCGACACCGGCTCGTCGGCGATGATGAACTTCGGCTCGAGGGCCAGCGCCCGCGCCAGGCCGATGCGCTGCCGCTGGCCGCCCGAGAACTCGTGCGGATAACGCTCGAGGTGTGCGGGATCGAGTCCCACGAGGCCGAACAGCTCCGCCACCCGCGCCGCCCGTTCGCTCTTCGCCCCGAGCTTGTGGATGATCAGCGGCTCCTCGACGATCTCTCGTGCCCGCATCCGGGGGTTGAGCGAGGAATAGGGGTCCTGGAAGATCATCTGCAGGTGGCGGCGCGCCGCGCGCATCTCGCGCGACGAGTAGCCGAGCACGTCGTCGCCGCGGTAGCGCACTTCGCCCGACGTCGGCTCGACGAGCCGCAGCATGCAGCGCCCGGTCGTGCTCTTGCCGCTGCCCGATTCGCCCACCAGCCCGAACGTCTCGCCCTCGTCGATCGTGAACGACACGCCGTCCACGGCCTTCACGACCGTGCCGCGGCTGAAGAGCCCGCCGCCACGCGTGAAGTGCTTGGTCAGGTCGCGGACCTCGACCAGTGGCGTCGTCATCGGGCGCTCCCGGCGGGTGCGGCCGCCGCATGCAGCACGCAGCGTGCGCGATGGCCCTCCGCCACCGTGACGTCGGGCGGCAGCGCGCGGTCGCACTCCGGCCGCCGCTCGGGACAGCGCGGCGCGAACGAACATCCCGGCGGCAACTGCGCGAGGTTCGGCACCACGCCCTCGATGGCGGCGAGCCGTTCGCCGGCGCGTCCGTGCGGAATCGACGCCAGCAGCCCCCGGGTGTACGGATGCGCCGGCGACCGCAGGATGGCGCGCACCGGGCCCTCCTCGACGATGCGTCCGGCGTACATCACGGCGACGCGGTCGGCGACCTCGGCGATCACCCCGAGGTCGTGCGTGATGAGCAGCAGCGACAGGTCGAACGTGCGCTTCATCTCGCGCAGCAGGTCGAGGATCTGCGCCTGCACGGTCACGTCGAGGGCCGTGGTCGGTTCGTCGGCGATGACCAGGGGCGGCCGGCAGGCCAGCGCGACGGCGAGCATCACCCGCTGACGCATGCCGCCTGACAGCTGGTGCGGATAGTCGTCGACCCGCTTGTCGGGATCGACGATCTTCACGGCGCGCAGCAGCTCGATGGCGCGTTCCCGCGCCTCGCGCTTCGACGCCAGCCCGTGCACCACCAGCGACTCGCCGATCTGGGTGCCGACGCGCATCACGGGATTCAGCGCCGCCATCGGCTCCTGGAACACCAGGCCGATGCCGGCGCCGCGCACGCCGCACATCTCCTTCTCGGACAGCGTCAGCAGATCGCGGCCCTGGAAGAGCACGCGGCCGGCGGCGATGCGGCCGGGTGGCTGGACGAGACGCAGCAGCGAAAACGCCGTGACCGACTTGCCCGAGCCCGACTCGCCCACGAGCCCGAGCGTCTCGCCCTTGCGGATCTCGAACGAGACGTCGTTGACGGCGACGAGCGGCGCCGTCCCCACGTCGAACACCGTGGTGAGGCCGTGCACCGAGAGCAGCGGTTCGCTACTCAACCGCGACTTCCTCGAACTCGCCGAACACGCCCCGCATCGTATCCGCAATCTCGCCGACGGTGGCCCCGGCCTCGACGGCAGCGATGATCGGCGGCACCAGGTTGTCGCGGCCGCGGGCAGCGGCGGCGATCGCGTCGAGCGACGTCTGCCACGCCGACGCGTCGCGCCTCGCTCTCAGGGCCCGCACTTTGGCGATCTGGCGCTGCTCGATCCCGGCGTCGAGTGAGAACACCTCCATCGGCGGGCGCTCGTCGGTGGCGAAGCGATTCACGCCCACGACGACGCTCTGCCCGGCATCGACGGCGCGCTGTGCGTGATACGCCGATTCCTGGATCTGCCGCTGGACGTACCCCGCTTCGATCGCCCGCAGCGTGCCGCCCACGGCGTCGATGCGCGACATGAGCTCCACGGCGCCGCGTTCAATCGCATCGGTCAGTTGCTCGACGTGCCACGAGCCGCCGAAGGGGTCGACAGTGTTGGCGACGCCGGATTCGCAGGCGATGATCTGCTGCGTGCGCAGGGCGATCCGGGCCGCGTCCTCGGTGGGCAGCGCCAGCGCTTCGTCGCGCCCGTTCGTGTGCAGTGACTGCGTGCCGCCCAGCACCGCCGCCAGCGCCTGCAGGGCCACGCGCACGATGTTGTTGTCGGGCTGCTGGGCCGTGAGCGTGCTGCCCGCGGTCTGGGTGTGGAAGCGGAGTTGCAGCGCCCGCGGATGCGTCGCGCCGAAGCGCTCGCGCATGATGCGGGCCCAGAGGCGGCGCGCCGCGCGGAATTTCGCGACTTCCTCCAGGAAGTCGTTGTGGGCGTTGAAGAAGAACGACAGCCGCTGCCCGAACGAGTTCACATCGAGCCCGGCGGCCACCGCCGCCTCCACGTACGCGACCGCGTTGGCGAACGTGAACGCGACCTCCTGCACCGCCGTCGATCCCGCCTCGCGGATGTGATAGCCGCTGATCGAGATCGTGTTCCACTGCGGCACCTCGCGCTCGCAGTAGGCGAAGATGTCGGTGACGATGCGCAGCGACGCGGCCGGCGGATAGATGTAGGTGCCGCGCGCGACGTACTCTTTCAGCACGTCGTTCTGCACCGTGCCCGACAAGGCCGAGGGCGCCACGCCCTGGCGCTTCGCGACGGCCACGTAGAGCGCCAGCAGGATGATGGCGGTGGCGTTGATCGTCATCGACGTCGACACCGAGCCGAGCGGGATGCCGTCGAACAGCGTCGCCATGTCCTCGATCGAGTCGATGGCCACGCCCACCTTGCCGACCTCGCCGGCGGCGAGCGGGTGGTCGCTGTCGTAGCCGATCTGGGTGGGGAGGTCGAAGGCGACGCTCAAGCCGCTCACGCCCTGGCCGAGGAGGTAGCGGTAGCGGGCGTTGGATTCCTCGGCGGTGCCGAAGCCGGCGTACTGGCGCATGGTCCAGTAGCGCCCGCGGTACATCGTCGGTTGGATGCCGCGCGTATAGGGAAACTCGCCGGGAAAGCCGAGGTCCGCGTCGGGCCGCCAGTCGGCCAGGTCGTCGGGGGTCGCGTGGTACCGGGTGGGGACGCCAGCCATCGACCGCATTGTAGCCACCCGCGACGGGACCGGCCCAAGTCACGGTGTTGCAGGGGGTTGCGCAGAACTGCACAGCTCCGTAGAATCATCCCGGCTGCCGCGCCGGTGCCCAGCCTGCCGCATCCAGCCGTTCCCGCGGTACGTTCGCGAGGAGGGAAGAGCCATGGATGATGTTCAGAACCGCCTCGCGCGGGAGCTCGCCGACGCCGTGGCCGCCGCGGTGGCCGGCAGCTCCGACGTCGAGCGCTGTCGCGACCGCGCGCGCGCCGAGGGCTTCCAGCTCCGCATCACCCTCGAGGCCACGGTCGGCTTCGCGCCGGTGACCGCCGATGGCGCGGAGCCGGTCGAGGCGCAGGCCGATGGGGATGCCGACGCCGCGTCCGCTGGCGCCTACGAGGTCTCGGCCAACGATCGCCGCTTCCTGCGCTCGCTGCGCATCGCCGCCGACGAAGCGCCGGTCGAAGAGGCGAACTAGCCGCCGCTAGCGCATCGAGAACGCGAGTTCGATCGTCACCCGCACGGCCACGGGCTCGGCGCGCCGCCGCGCCGGCTCGAACCGCCACTGCCGGACCACGCGCAGCGCCTCGGCATCGAGTCCGTAGGCGGGATCGAGTGACCGCGTCACCCGGCAATCGCGCACCGACCCGTCGCGATCGACGACGCACGACAGGCCGACGGCGCCGTTGATGCGGGCGCGCATCGCCTCCGCGGTGTATTGCGGCTTGACGTCGCGGACGAGTCGAGGCCACGACACGCCGTTGCCGGGCGGGCCCACGTCGCCACGTTCTCCCCCAGCGCCGGGGCCGTCGCCTGGTCCCCGTCCGGCGCCGATGCCCGACCCGCCCGGGCCGTCCGCACCGGGGCCGTCGCCGGCGCCTTGGGCGCCCGTTTCGGGACGGTTCGCATCGATCACACCGACGAGCGTGGAAAGGCCAGCGGTCATCGGCTGGGCCGACAGCTCGAGTTGCTGGACGGGCTCCTCGACGGGCGTCGTCACGTTGGCCGCGCTCGCGGTCCGGTTGACCGGCACCGTCACGGTGTCCTTGCCGGGCGCCGAAGCCCGCCGCACCGGCGCTGGCGTCAACTGGCCGCCGCCTTCGCCGCCCCCGGCAGCGGGCTCAGGGGTCGAGGAGGGGATCCAGACCATCGTCGCCGGGTCGGGCCGGAACACGGCGTCGGCGCCCGCCGACGGCGCGTCGACGCGCGCGACGACCAGGGCAATGACCACGAGCAGGGCGTGAGCGGCGGCGGAGGCCAGCGCGCCCCGTCCGGCCGAGCGCTGCACGGGTGCGGGCCGGTCGAATGCCATCGACCGTAGGACGCCGCCAGCCGCGCGCCGGCCGTGCGCTGGGCTGGCTAGCGGCGTTTCGCCTGGTTCGCCACCGCTTCGGCGGCGGCCTTCGCCGCGGCCTCGTCCAGGTAGCGGCTGCTGATCTTGCGCAGATCGGCGTCGAGCTCGTAGACGAGCGGCATCCCGGTGGGGATGTTGAGCTCCGCGATGTCGTCGTCGCTGATGCCGTCGAGGTACTTCACGAGCGCGCGGAGGCTGTTGCCGTGCGCAACGATCACCACGCGCTGCCCGCCGCGGATGGCCGGCGCAATCGTCTCGTGCCAGTAGGGGAGGAAGCGCGCCACGGTGTCCTTCAGACACTCGGTGAGCGGCAGTTCGCCCGGTGCGAGCGACGCGTAGCGAGGGTCGCGACGCTGGTTCTGCGCCTCGGCGGCGGGCATGGGCGGCGGAGGCGTGTCGTAGCTGCGTCGCCAGACCTTCACCTGAGCGTCGCCGTGCTTCGCGGCGGTCTCGGCCTTGTTGAGCCCCTGCAATCCGCCGTAGTGGCGCTCGTTGAGCCGCCACGAACGCTGTACCGGCAGCCACAGCAGGTCCATCTCGTCCTGCACGATCCACAGTGTGCGGATGGCGCGCTTCAGCACCGACGAGAACGCGAGGTCGAACGTGAAGCCCTGCGCCTTCAGCATCTGGCCAGCGGCCCTGGCTTCGCCGAGGCCCTTCTCGCTCAGGTCGACGTCGACCCAGCCGGTGAACCGGTTCTCCCGGTTCCACTCCGATTCGCCGTGACGCAGCAGGACGACGGTGTGCATGGTGAGCGGTCCTAGGCGAGTTGCGCGATCGCCGACCGTCCGGCGTAGACGGCGCTCGAGCCCAGGGCTTCCTCGATGCGCAGCAGCTGGTTGTACTTGGCGATGCGGTCGCTGCGCGACGCCGAGCCGGTCTTGATCTGTCCGGCCGACGTGCCCACCGCCAGGTCGGCGATGGTCGAGTCTTCGGTCTCTCCGGAGCGGTGCGAGATCACGCTGCGATAACCGGCCTTCGACGCCATCGCGATCGCGTCCAGCGTCTCGCTCACGGTGCCGATCTGGTTCAGCTTCACGAGCAGCGCATTGCCGACGCCCTCCTTGATGCCGCGCTCGAGAATCGCGGGGTTGGTGACGAACACGTCGTCGCCCACGAGCTGCACCTTCTTGCCCAGCGCCTGCGTCAGCAGCTTCCAGCCGCGCCAGTCGCCTTCGGCGCAGCCGTCTTCGATCGAGAGAATCGGGTACTGGCGGCACCAGTCTTCGTAGAGCGCCACCATGCCCTCGGAGTCGCGGCCCGGCTCGCCCGACTTGTGGAACTCGTACGTGCCCTGGGCGTTGCCGAACTCACTGGCGGCGCAGTCGAGGGCGATGTGGACGTCGTCGCCGGCCCTGAAGCCGGCCTTGCCGATCGCTTCCATGACGGCGTCGAGCGCGTCCTTGTTGCTCTTGAGGTTCGGGGCGAAGCCGCCCTCGTCGCCGACGCCGGTCGCGAGACCGCGGCTCTTCAGGATCGATCGCAACGCATGGAAGATCTCCGTGCCGGCGCGCAGGGCCTCGCGGAACGACCCGAAGCCCACTGGCATCACCATGAACTCCTGGAAGTCCACGTTGGTGTCGGCGTGGGCGCCGCCGTTCAGGATGTTCATCATCGGCACCGGCAGGCGATAGCCGCCGGTGGCGCCGGCTTCCGCCGCGATGTAGGCGTAGAGCGGCAGACTCTTGCCTTCGGCACCGGCCTTCAGCGCCGCCATCGAGACGCCCAGCAGCGCGTTGGCGCCGAGCCGGCCCTTGGTGGGCGTGCCGTCGAGCGCGATGAGCGCGTCATCGAGACTGCGCAGCGTCCACGAACGGTTGATCACCGCCTGGCGAATCTCGCCGTTGACGTGCGCCACCGCCTTCGTGACGCCCTTGCCGAGGAACCGGCCCTTGTCGCCGTCGCGCAGCTCGAGGGCCTCGCGTTCGCCGGTCGAGGCCCCCGATGGCACGGCCGCGCGTCCGCGCGCGCCGTTGTCGAGCATCACGTCCACTTCCACGGTGGGGTTGCCGCGCGAGTCGAGGATCTCCCGCCCGCGAATCTCCACGATGTGCACGGTCACGCTCCTGCTGCGGCCGAATGGCGGTCAGGCCGCGGGTTCGAACGAACGTTCAAGTATGGACTGAAATCCGCGCGGCCGCGCCGCCGGCGCGATCGTCGCCATCGATTGGATTGCAGGGCTGCGAGGGCGTGCGCAGCCGCGGCGCGAACGCGCGTCAGGCGCTGTCGGCGCGGGCCTCGCGGGCCAGGGCCTCGTCGGCGATCGGCGGCACGAACGGCGCCTCGTCGACGGTCACCACCACGATGCCGCGCTCGGTCACGGTGTGGCGGGCGCGATCGGCGGCTTCGTCGTAGCCGATGCAGGCGCCGCGCGGGATCTGCACGTCGCGATCGATGATGGCGTTGCGGATGCGCGCGTGGCGCTCGACCTGCACGCCCGGCATGAGGATCGAGTTCTCGATCGTCGCGAAGCTGTGGACGCGCACGTTCGGGCACAGGATGCTGCCCTGGATGCGGCTGCCCGAGATGATGCAGCCCGGCGAGATCACCGAGTCGAGCGCGGCGCCGGTGCGGCCGTCGTCGGCGAACACGAACTTCGCCGGCGGCGCCTGCGGCTGATGCGTGCGCATCGGCCATTCCGGGTCGTAGAGGTTGAACTCGGGCACGACGCCGCACAAGTCCATGCTGGCCTCGAAATACGCGTCGAGCGTGCCGATGTCGCGCCAGTACTTCGCGGCCTTCTTGTTCTCGTCGTAGAACGCGTAGGCGAAGACCTTGCCGCCGGGAATCAGCGCCGGCAGGATGTCCTTGCCGAAATCGTGATGGCTGTCGGGGTCGGCGGCGTCGTCGTGCAGTGCGCGCGCGAGCACGTCCATCGAGAAGACGTAGATGCCCATCGAGGCCAGCGCCAGGTGCGGATGCCCGGGCATCGGCGGCGGACTGGCCGGCTTCTCCTTGAAGCCGACCACCTTCGACTGCTCGTCCACTTCGACGATGCCAAAGCGGCGCCCGTCGGCGATCGGCACCTCGATCGTGGCGAGGGTGACGTCGGCGCCGGTTTCCTCGTGCGCGCGCAGCATCCGGCGGTAGTCCATCTTGTAGACGTGGTCGCCGGCGAGCACCACGACATGCCGCGCCGTTTCGCGCTCGATGGAGTACATGTTCTGGAACACGGCGTCGGCGGTGCCCAGGTACCAGTGCTCGCCGACGCGCTTCTGCGGCGGCAGGATCTCGATGAACTCGCCCAGTTCCTCCGAGATGATGTTCCACCCCATTCGGATGTGGCGATTGAGCGACAGCGACTTGTACTGCGTGGCGATGAAGACGCGGCGCAGGCCCGAGTTCACGCAGTTCGAGAGAACGAAATCGATGATGCGGTACGGCCCGCCGAAATAGACCGCGGGCTTGGCGCGCTCGCGAGTCAGCGGCGACAGACGTTCACCGGCGCCGCCGGCGAGCACGATGACGAGCGTGTCGTCCCGGACCATGTCGATCCCCCGCCGTGCAATCTACCATGCGGCCGGGCTTGGGGCACGACGACAACTCGTTGACCGCCAGAGACTTAGGAGCGTTGACAGCGTGCACCCCTGCCCATATGATTGAAGACTATTCCGCATTCCGGCATTTCTCGGGAGACATTCATGAAGTTCACGCACCGCGGATTCGCCGTGACGATGGCTGCCGTCCTCGTCGCGACCCTGCCGTTGACCGCGCTGGCACAGAAAGACGACAAGAAGCGCTCGAAGCAGGAGAAGGAAGAGATCGAGCAGATCGTCAAGATGGTCGACGCGGCGATGGCCGGTCAGCCGGTCCCGACGGACGTGACGATGACGATTGCACCCGTCTTCCTGAAGTCGGCGGAAGCGCGCATCTTCGTGCCCTTCACGCTCGAAGTCACGGGCCTGCCGCAGAAGGACGCCGTGCTCTACGTGCGCGTCATCGACCCGACCCAGAAGGTCGACCCGAAGAAGAAGGTCGAGTACCCGTGGGACGACGTGCACTTCGTGCCCGCCGCGCAGCTCGCCGGCACCCCGGCGCGCCTGAACCGCGTGTTCATGGCCAAGCCCGGCACCTACGACGTCTACGTCATGGCCAAGGAGCGCCTGGCCGAGAAGGCGCCGAAGAACACCGTGGCCAAGGCCGGCCTGCTGAAGACCAGCGTCACCGTGCCCGACCTCGCCGCCGAGTTCACCACCAGCTCGGTGCTCGTGGCCGACAAGGTCAACATCCTCACCGCGCCGCTCTCGCCCGACGAAGCGCGCGAGCGTCCGTTCGCGTTCGGCTCGCAGGAACTCGAGCCCGCCGCCGACATGGACTTCACGAAGGCCGAGGAGCTCTCGATCTTCTTCCAGGTCT
>CADEDM010000204.1 GCA_902826065.1 uncultured Acidobacteriota bacterium
AGGGCCGACCACCGGAAAGACCGATTTCCGCCTGATCGGGGTGTCGGAATTCGACCTGCCGGCGCACACGGGCCACACGATGCTCGTGAAGGGTCTGCTCGTGAGGGCCGAGCCCGTCAGCCGGGTCAACGTGACCTCGGTCACGATGGTCTCGAACGCCTGCGCGGCCGCGGCCAAGTAGCTGCTTCCGTCCAGACTTTCATCCGGCTCCACCCCGCGGTCGACCTAACCCCCAGCAAACGCAGCCGTTCCGGCCCGCGTGCCGCTTTTGAACGCCGTGTCGTACAACGGAGCACGGCGGCCAGCCTGCGGCCCGCGGCGCGGGGCCGCCTGACGTCGCTAACAAGTTGAGCGCAAGAGAGTTAGCGGAAATCACCGATTTCTGGCAACCCACTTGCCTAGTCAGGGGGCGGAGCTACCCCTATGACCTCCCTCATCCGCCTCACACTGGCCGGCGTCGTCGCGACACAACTCGTCGCCGTCACGCCAGCCGCCGCCCAGAACTTCGTGGTCTTCAGCGCCCAGCACGACGCCGCCAAGAGCGAGCTCGTCCTGGTAGGCCTCGGCTTCCGCAACGACACCAGGGTCTACCTGGGCAACAACGTGCTGCAGAATCTCTCGGTCACCCACGAGAAGATGCGGACGAAGTTCCCGGTGGTGGCGCCTGGCACGTATCGCCTGCTCATCGATCCGCGCTGGGGCTCCACGCGCTCCTTCGTCGTCGTCGTTGGCGGCGCGTCGGGCGGCGGCGGTGTGCCGGGGCCGGCGGGACCGCAGGGGCCGGCAGGACCACAGGGTGTGCCGGGGGCGCAGGGCGCACGCGGCGCGCAGGGCGTGGCTGGCCCCGTGGGGCCGGCCGGCGTCGCCGGCCCGGCAGGCCCGGCCGGTCTGGCGGGTGCCGCCGGCGCGGTGGGCCCGATGGGACCCGCAGGTCAGGCCGGTCCGGCGGGCCCCGCGGGTCCGCAGGGTGCGCAGGGTGCGCAGGGGCCGGCCGGCGCCGGCGGCGGCGTGATGATGGTCGCCGCCAACGGCGCGACGCTCGGCACGGTGCTGTCGTTCGCGCCCGGCACGCCGAGCCAGGTGGCCGTGCTCGACGGCGGCGTGTGGCTGCAGGCGCCAGTGAGCCCCGACGGCGTCGTCCCGATGAGCTACTACGCGCTCTACGCCGACGCCGCCTGCACCAGCGCACCGTATGTGCCGCTCGAAGTCGTCCCGGCGCCGTTCTTCCGCCTCCTGCAGATGGTCAACGGCGGCGACTCGGTCGCGTACTACGCCGGCAATCCGCTGCTGCAACAGACGTTCCTGGGCATGTCGCCGCTGGGACAGCCCGGGCAGTGCTCGTCGACGGCAGCGTCGGGGCTGGACTATCCGCTGCTGGCCGGCCCACAGCGGACGTTCGACCTGACGCGGTTCCCCGCGCCGTTCTCGATCAGGCGTAAGACGGACTGCGGGCCCGTGGGCCAGTGCCCTCGGGCCCGTGGTGTGTACGGCCGCGGCGTCCGGACCGCGTGGCGCCATCTGTTAGCATGCGGCCGGCGATGACCCGCGACTCCGTGCCGACGCCTGCCCTGCTGGTCGACCTCGACGCGTTCGAGTCGAACGTCCGGGCGATGGCGGGCTGGGTCACGGTGCGGGGCAAGGGCTGGCGTCCGCACGGCAAGACGCACAAGTGCCCTGCCATCGCGCAGCGGCTCGTGGACGCCGGCGCGTCCGGCGCGTGCACGGCCAAGCTCGGCGAGGCCGAGGTCTTCGCCGCGCACGGTCTGCGCGGGCTGCTCGTGACGACGGCCGTCGTCGGCGCCGACAAGGCGGCACGGGCCGCGGCGCTGGCCGCCATGGCGCCCGACACGATCGTGGTCGCCGACGACCTCGGCCAGGTGGCGGTGCTCGACCGCGCCGCCGGCGAGGCCGGCGTGCGGCTGCGGGTCGCGGTGGACCTCTACTTCGGCCGGACCGGCGTGCCACCGGGTGAGCCGGCCTGCGCGGTGGCGCGGGCCATCGACACGGCGCCGCATCTGGCGTTCGCGGGACTGCAGGCCTACGACGCGACGGCCTCGCACACGCGCGGCGCCGAGGCGCGGCGGGCACGCACCACCACGACCATGGCGGCGGCGGTGGACACCCGGCGACGACTCGACGCCGACGGCATCGCCTGCCCGATGGTCTCTGCCGGCAGCACCGGCAGCTATCGCTACGACGCCGACCTCGACGGCCTCACCGAGCTGCAGCCGGGCAGCTTCATCTTCATGGACAGCGACTACCTTTCGATCGGCGGCGACGACGGCGGCGACGCCTACACCGACTTCCAGCCGGCGCTGTCGGTCGTGACGACGGTCGTCAGCGTGCATGGCGACGAGGCCATCGTCGACGGCGGCTACAAGGCCTTCGCGACTGACCGGCCGTTCGCGCCGGCGCCGATCGGCCGCCCCGATCTCGCCTACGCGTGGGCCGGTGACGAGCACGGGCGCATCGACATGCGGCGCGCCGATCGACGGCTCGCGGTGGGCGACCGGCTCGAGTTCCGGGCGCCGCACTGCGACCCGACCGTCAACCTCTACGACGCGATCCACGCCCTGCGCGGCGACACGGTCGACGCGGTATGGGCCGTGGCCGCCCGGGGCAAGAGCCAGTAGCCGTGGCGATGTCGTTCGAGGAGGATCTGCGGCGCGGCGTCGCCGGAGGGGTCGCCTTCGACCGCGGCACCCGGGCGCGCTACGCCACCGACGCCAGCGTCTACCAGATCGAGCCGCTGGGCGTGGTGTGGCCACGCTCGCACGGCGACGTCGAGGCCGCGGTCACGATCGCCGCGGCCCACGGGGTGCCGGTGACCGCGCGGGGCGGCGGCACGTCACAGGCCGGCCAGGCGATCGGCGCCGGGATCGTCGTCGACACGTCGCGGCACCTGAACCGCCTGCTCGACGTCGACCCCGGGGCCCGGCTGGCGCGCGTGGAGCCCGGGCTCGTGCTCGACGACCTCAACGCCGCCCTCAAAGTCCACGGCCTGCGCTTCGCCCCCGACGTCAGCTCGTCGAGCCGCGCCACCGTCGGCGGCATGATGGCCAACAACTCGAGCGGCGCGCGCTCGGTGAAGTACGGCAAGACCGGTGACCACGTGGTCGCGCAGCACGTCGTGCTGGCCGACGGGTCCACCGCGCGGCTCGAGCCGAAGGCCGGCGCCGCCCTCGACGCGGCCCGCGCCGGCGACGGCCTGCTGGCCCGCGCCTATCGCGAGATCCCGGCGCTGGCCGCCCGGCTCGCCGGTGAGATCGACCAGCGCTTCCCCAAAGTGATGCGGCGCGTCGGCGGCTACGCGCTGGATCGCTTCACCGACCCGTCGGCGCCCGTGGATCTCACGAAGATCATGGCCGGGTCGGAAGGCACGCTGGGCCTCGTGACCGAGGCCACGGTCCGCCTGGTGCCGTTGCCGGCGGCGAAGGCGTTGATGACGCTCGAGTTCACCAACCTCCTCGACGCCCTCGCCGCGACGCCGCTCGTGCTCCGACACGACCCGTCGGCCGTGGAGGTGATGGACGACTTCATCCTTGGCCACGCCGTCGGCCATCCGACGCTCGACGACGCGCTGCGCCGGATCGTCCACGACACCGGGTCATCGCTGCTCTGCGTCGAGTTCTACGACGACCACCTCGACGCGCTGGTGCCGCGAATGCAGGCGCTCGAACGCGATCTCGTCGACCACGGCGTGCGCTGCCGCGTGCGCCAGCTCACCGAGGCCGCCGACCAGGCGCGGGTGTGGCACGTGCGCGAGTCGTCGCTCGGGCTGTCGATGGGGATGAAAGGCGACGCCAAGGCCATCTCGTTCGTGGAAGACACGGCCGTGGCCCCCGAGCGCCTGCGCGATTACATCGATCGCTTCCGCCAGGCCGTGGCCCGCCGCGGCACGCACGCCGGCGTCTACGCGCACGCGTCGGTGGGTTGCCTGCACGTGCGGCCGGTGGTCAACCTGAAGACCGCAGAAGGCCTGGCGCAGTTCGAGGCCATCGCCCGCGACGTCGCCGACCTGGTGCTCGAGTTCGGCGGCGCGCTCTCGGGCGAGCACGGCGACGGCCTGGTGCGCGGGGCGTTCAACCTGCAGATGTTCGGCCCGGCCATCTACGAGGGCTTCCGCACGGTGAAGCGGACGTTCGACCCGAATGGCATCTTCAACCCGGGGCGCATCGTCGACACGCCGCCCATCACCGCGCACCTGCGCTTCAACCCGTCGTACCGCACCCCGACGCCCCGCACGTGGTTCGACTTCTCGGACGACGGCGGCCTGGGCCGCGCCGTCGAACAGTGCAGCGGCGTCGGTTTGTGCCGCAAGACGCGTGAGGGCACGATGTGCCCGTCGTTCATGGCGACGCGCGACGAGACCGACTCCACCCGTGGCCGCGCCAACGTCCTGCGGCTGGCGCTGAGCGGACAACTGGGCCCCGACGGCCTGGACAGCCCCGCCGTCCACGACGCCCTCGAGCTGTGCCTCGAGTGCCGCGCCTGCAAGGCGGAGTGCCCCACCAGCGTCGACATGGCCCGCATCAAGAGCGAGGTGCTCGCCGACCGCTGGGATCGCCACGGCGCCCCGCTCGGCGTGCGCGCCTTCGGCCACGTCCGCACCGTGGCGCAGATCGGCAGCACGCTGGCGCCCGTGGTCAATGCGGTCACCGGCAGCCGGATCGGCCGCGCGATGAACGAAGCGATGCTGGGGGTCGATCGGCGGCGGACGCTGCCGCGCTGGACCACGCGTACGTTGTCGGCGCGGCTGCGGCGGAGGACGCCGGCCTCGCCGGTGCGCGCCGTGCTCTTCGCCGACACCTTCACCGAATACAGCGAGCCCGACGCCGGCGTGGCGGCATTCGAGGTGCTCGATCGCGCCGGCATCGGCGCGCGGCTGCTGCCGCACGGCTGCTGCGGACGGCCCCTGATCTCGCAGGGCCTGCTCGAGGAGGCCCGCGTCGCCGGCATGGCGGCCGTGGAGACGCTGCACGACGCCGCCGCCGCCGGCGCGGCCATCGTCTTCCTCGAGCCGAGCTGCCTCTCGGCGATGAAGGAAGACGTGCCGGCGCTGCTGCACGGACGCCGGCGCACCCGCGCCGAGACCGTGGCCCGCCAGAGCGTCCTCTTCGAAGCCTTCCTCGAAGAAGAGCTCGCCGCGGGACGCGCCTCGCTGCCGTTGCGTCCCGGCCCGACGTCGATCGCGCTGCACCCGCATTGCCATCAACGCGCCCTGGGCCTGGCGTCCGCGGCCGCCGCACTGCTTCGGCGCGTGCCTGGCGCGACGGTCACTGATCTCGAGGCGGGCTGCTGTGGCATGGCCGGTTCGTTCGGCTACAGCGCGCGCCACTTCGCGGTGTCGCAGGCCATCGGCGAACGCCGCCTGCTGCCGGCGGCCCGGGCGTTGCCGCCCGGCGGCGTGCTCGTCGCGGCGGGTACATCATGCCGGCACCAGGTCGCGGATCTCGCCGGCGTCGAGGCGGTGCACCCGGCCCGGCTGCTCAAGAACCTGTTGGAGGATCGATGAACACCGCCTGGATCTCGCTCGGCGCGCTGCTGCTCGCCATCGTGCTGAGCATGGTGAGCGAAGTGAACGTCGGCGTCGTCTCACTGGCGCTGGCGTGGCTCGTCGGCGTCTACGTCGGCGGCATGCGCTACAACGACGTCATCGCCGCGTTTCCAGTGCCGCTCTTCATCACGCTGGCCGGCGTCACGCTGCTCTTCGGCATGGCCAGCGTGAACGGCACGCTGTCGCGCCTGGCGGCGCGGGCCGTGTCGCTGTGCCGGGGCAACGCCGGCGTCATCCCGGTGATGTTCTTCCTCGTCGCCGTGGTGCTGTCGTCGAGCGGACCGGGCAACATCGCCACGGCGGCGCTGCTGGCGCCGATGGGCATGGCCGTCGGCGCGCAGGCCGGGATCCCGCCGTTCCTCAGCGCGCTGATGATCGGCAACGGCGCCCAGGCCGGCGCGGTCTCGCCGATCGCGCCGACCGGCGTCATCGTCAGCGGCGTCATGACGAAGATCGGCCTGGCCAACCAGGAGTGGACGACTTACACCAACAACCTGCTGGCGCACGTGGTGGTGACGTTCGTGGCCTACGTCGCGTTCGGCGGCTGGAAGCTGTTCACGTCGCATCGCGGTGCCGACGGCGCCGCCGTGGCGCCGCACGAGCCGTTCGAGGCGAAGCACTGGCTGACGCTGGGCGTCCTGGTCGCAGTCGTCGTAGGCGTGGTGGGCTTCGAACTCCAGGTTGGGATGGCGGCGATGGCTGGCGCCGCGCTGCTGTCACTGGTCGGCACCGGCGACATGAAGGAAGCCATCAAGCGCATGCCGTGGGGCGTCGTGCTGATGGTGTGCGGCGTCACGGTGCTCATCGGCGTGCTCGAGAAGACGCAGGGGATGTCGCTCTTCACCGATCTCCTGGCCAGCATCTCGTCGCCGGCCACGGTGACCGCCGTCGTCGCCTTCGCCACCGGCCTGGTCTCGGTCTACAGCAGCACGTCGGGCGTGGTGCTGCCGGCGTTCCTGCCCACGATCCCCGGCCTGGTCGAGCGCCTGGGCGGCGGCGACCCGATGGCGATTGCGTCGTCGATGGTCGTGGGCGGCCACCTCGTGGACCTGTCGCCGCTGTCGACGATCGGCGCGCTGTGCATCGCCGCCCTGCCGCACGCCTCCGCCGACGACACGCGGCGGCTGTTCAATCAGCTTTTGGCATGGGGACTGTCGATGACGATCGTCGGCACGCTGGCCTGCTGGCTGCTATTCTGAGTCCCGCGGCAGCGACGTTCGTCTGAGCTGCGCCGCGCCCTGCGCGCGGGCCGGTGCCGTCGGACGTCCTGTCCCCTCCATGTCGGGACATCTCGCGCTCCTCGTCGCCGAGGCGGTGCTCTGCAGCGGCATCGTGCTGTTGCTCTTCCGCCTGCGGCACCACTTCGGCATGGCGCCGTTGTACATGGTGCTCGGCGCCCTGCAGTACCTCCAGTTCGTCTTCGCCGCGTCGCTGCGCGTCGAGATGCTGCCGGGAATCACCGCCGGACCGGCCACGACGGTGCTGTTCCCGCTGACCATCTTCGTCGTCCTGCTCACCTACGTCGAGGGCGACGCGGAAGCCACCCGGCAGTTCGCCTACGGCGTCGTCGTCTGCAACATCACGCTGTACAGCGTCGCGGCCCTGGCGGGTCAGCACGTCGACCTGGCCGGTGTCAGCAATCCCCTGCACCTGCCCAGGGAACTCTTCCAACAGCCATGGCGCACGATGGTGGCCAGCTCGGTGGCGATCCTGCTCGACATGGTGGCCACGGTGATGGTCTACGAGTGGGTGAGCCGGCGTTTGCCCACCCTGTTCCTGCGGCTGTGGCTGACGGCGGCCGCGGTCGTGGTGCTCGACGCGGTGGTGTTCTCGACGCTGAGCTTCGCCGGGCAGCCGGCCTACGTGCAGATGATGACCGGCAGCATGCTGGGCAAGCTGCTGGGGGCGTCGGGGTATGCCGTGGTGGTCACCGCCTACGTGCGGATCTTCGAGCGCCAGGGCGAGCAGCGCGGCCCGATGGACGCGCCGGGCGACGTCTTCCGCTGGCTGACCTACCGGCAGCGCTACGAAGAGGCGCGGTCGCTGATGGCCCGCGACGCCCTCACCGGCCTGTACAACCGCGGTTACTTCGACGAGTTCGCGCCGCGCCAGCTCGCCCACGCCGATCGGGCGCGCCACCCGATGAGCCTGGTCGTCATCGACATCGACGACCTGAAGGCCACCAACGATCGCCACGGGCACCGCGCCGGCGACGAGCTGGTGCGCTTCGTGGCCGCGGAGCTGCGCCACATGGTGCGGGCGTCGGATGCGGCCTGCCGCTACGGCGGCGACGAGTTCGTGGTCGTGCTGACGACGGCCGACGCCACCGCGGCACGCATCTTCGCCGAGCGGCTGCGGCAGAACATCCGCGCCAACTCGGCAGCGCTGGCCCCGGCGCCGCCGTGGGCGCCGGCCACGGTCACCGTGGGCGTCGCGACGACCCCGGCCGACGGCACCACGGTCGACGGGCTGCTGCACTGCGCCGACGAGCGGCTCTACGAAGGCAAGCGGCAGGGCCGCGATCGGGTGGTCGGCGCCTCGGTGGTCAGCTGAACAGCGGCGCGCGCTTCGCGGCGAAGGCGGCCACGCCTTCGCGGAAGTGGGCGCTGGCGTAGCAGGCGGCGATCAGGTCGTCGCAGGCGCCGGGCGGCGGACGCCGCACCGCGCGCAGCCGCCGCAACAGCCCCTTGGTCGCGGCGATGGTGCTCGGCGCCCGGCGCCCCAGTTCCAGGGCCAGGGCCGTCGTCTCGGTCTCGAGCTCGCCGGCCGGCACGACTTTCGTCACCAGGCCCCACTCGAGCGCCTGGTCCGCCGACGCCAGCCGGCCGCTGAAGAGCAGCTCCGTGGTGCGCCCCTCGCCGATGAGGTCGACCAGTCGCGCGAGATTCTCGACCGAGAGACAGTTGCCCAGCGTGCGCGCCACCGGCACGCCGAAGCGGGCGGTGTCGGCGGCGATGCGCAGATCGCAGGACACGGCCAGCGCGCAGCCACCGCCCACCGCCGGCCCGTCCACCGAGGCGACGGTCGCGATGTCGAGCGCCTCGAGCCGCGCGATCACCCGGCCGATGCGCTGCTCGTAGGCGACGCCGTCGGCCCCGGTGCGCACCTCGTCGAACTGCGCGATGTCGGTGCCGGCCGAGAACGCCCCGCCGGAACCTCGTAGAATGAGCACGCGCGCGCCCGACTGCGGCACGGCGTCGCAGGCCTCGACGAGGGCGTCGTACATCTCCCACGTCAGCGCGTTCCTTGCCGCCGTGCGCGCGAGGGTCACGGTGGCGATCGGTCCGTCGATGTCCAGAACCACGTTGCTCGAAGGCATAGTCGTGCTCGACCTCACCCAGGTGATGGCGGGGCCCTACTGCGCGATGTTACTGGCGGACATGGGCGCGCG
>CADEDM010000205.1 GCA_902826065.1 uncultured Acidobacteriota bacterium
GCCTAAGCCTGGGCACCTTCAGCGGCGGCTGGCGCGATTCCGTCGACAACAGCGGGACCTTCGTGCTCATTGCCGGCGCCGGCAATGGCGGATCCGCGCGACCGATCGCGCTGGCCGGCGACATCTCGGGCGTCACGGCGGGAGCCGGCCTCACAGGAGGCGCGTTGAGCGGCGTCGCGCAGCTGGCGGTCGACTTCGCGGCGACGCAGCAGCGCGTCACGGGGTCGTGCCCCGGCGGCCAGTTGATGACGTCGGTGAATCAGAACGGCAGCGTGGTGTGCCAGGCGGTCACCGGCACTGCGGGCGGCGACATCACGGCGGTGAGCGCGGGGGTCGGCCTGACGGGCGGCGCCGGCACGGGCGATGTCACGCTGGCGGTGAACTTCGGCGGCCCGGGCGCGTCGAGCCAGGTGGCTCGCGCCGACCACACCCACCTGCGGCCGAACGGCACCCGCAACGTCGGCGCCGGGCCATCGACACTGACGCTGAACGTCCAGGGCGACAACGTCGCCTTGGGCAACGACACCATGGCCGCAAACACGACCGGGCTCGGGAACGTCGCCGTCGGAAACTTCGCCCTGCGGTTCGGGTCGAGCGCCTCCAGCAACACCGCGGTCGGCCACAGCGCGCTGCAGTCGGCCACGGCCACCGGCAACACGGCGGTTGGCTACCTTTCAGCGACGCAGGTGACGAGCGGCACCGACAACGTCGCGGTCGGCTGGAATGCGCTTGCGGCCACCACCGCCGCGAGCTTCAACACCGCGACCGGCTCCGGCGCCCTGCAGGCCAACACCACGGGCACCAACAACACGGGCATCGGCCGGCTGGCCCTCGCCTCGAACACCACCGCCAGCGAGAGCACCGCCGTGGGCGTGTTGGCGCTCGCGCTCGCCACGACCGGCGGACAGACCGCGGTCGGCTATAGAGCGCTCGCCAGCAACACCACCGGGGCGTCGAACACGGCCGTCGGGCTCGCCGCGTTGTCGGAGACGACGACGGGCACCGCCAACACCGCGCTCGGTGTCGAGGCGCTGGCCAACAACACCACCGGCAACTACAACACGGCCGTGGGATCCAATACCCTCGGCGCCGCGACCATCGCCGCCAGCAATACCGCCGTTGGCGAAGGCGCGATGGGCGCAACCATCAGTGGCGCCCAGAACAGCGCCCTCGGCCGCTCGGCATTGGCGGCCAACGTCACTGGCACCCTCAACACGGCGATTGGCAACTCGGCGCTCTCGTCGATGACGTTTGGCATGTCGAACGTCGCCATCGGCCCTGCGGCCCTGGGCGGGCTCGTAAACGGGAGCGACAACATCGCCATCGGCCATGGCGCCGGCTCGAACGTCACCACCACGAGCAACAACATCTTCATCGGCCACTCGGTGAGTGGCACGGCCGGCGACTTCAACGTGATCCGCATCGGCAACAGCTCGCACACCACCACCTACATTCGCGGCATCTCCGGTGCGACGTCCGCCAGTGGCGTGGCGGTGTTCGTGAACAGCAACGGTCAACTCGGCACCCTGACGTCGTCGCGGCGGTTCAAGGACGAGATCGCCGGGCTGGGCGACGACGTCCGCGCGCGGGTGCAGGCGTTGCGGCCGGTGTCGTTCGTCTACAAACCGGCGTTCGACGACGGCACGCGGCAGCGGCAGTACGGGCTCGTCGCGGAGGAGGTCGCCGAGGTGTTCCCGGAGCTGGTCGTCCGCGATGCCGACGGCCAGGTGCAGACCGTCCGCTACCACTTCCTGGCGCCACTGTTACTAGCCGAGGTCCAGCGGCTGGAGCGCGAGCGCGCCGCCGGCGAGGTCGAGCGGGCGCGCCTGGAGGAACGTCTGCGGCGGCTGGAGGAAACGGTGGCCGCGGCCGCGCGCCGCTGAAGAATCTGCCACGGAATTTCGCAATTCGTAAGGGGCCTGTCCCGGGACAGGCCCCCTACGGATCTGTAAGGTGCGCGTCCACGGATGGGCGGAATGCGTGCCGCGTGGGCATATACTGCGCCGCATGTTGACGTCCTTCCGCCTCGCCGCCCTGGCCGTCGTCGGCGCGGCCACGCTGGCCGGCGCGCAGTCGGCACCCGCGACGCTCACCGTCACGAGTCCGACGATCACGGCCGGCCAGCCGATTCCCAAGCAGCACTCGGCGGACGGCGAGAACACGTCACCGGCGTTCGCGTGGAGCGGCGCACCGGCGTCGACGAAGTCGTTCGCCCTCATCTGCGACGACCCCGACGTGCCGATGCCACAGCCGTTCGTGCACTGGGTTCTCTACAACATCCCGGCGACGGCCAAGGGCGTGCCCGCGAACATACCGATCGATCCCGCCGCGGCGATGCCGGCCGTGATCGCCGGCGCGATTCAGGGCCCATCCGGCTTCCGGCGGCCCATCTACCGCGGCCCTGCGCCGCCTCCGGGCAAGCCGCACCACTACCACTTCACGGTCTACGCGCTCGACGTCGCGGACCTTCCGGCCGGCCTCACCAAGGCGCAGCTCGTCGAGGCGATGACGGGACACATCGTGGCCCAGGGCGAGCTGGTCGCGACCTACGAACGCAAGGCGCCGACGCCGGGCCAGTAGCGGTACATCACAGGCACCACGGATTCGATTCGTCAACGGCGCGACTCCCGACGTCGCGCGAGGACTGCCGCATGGCCGATCGCGCACCATCACGCCGCGACCTGTTCCGCATCGCCGGCACCGCCGGCGCCGCGTCCCTTGTCTCCGGGTCTGTCACGGAAACACCCGACGCCGAAGCCGGGCAACGCCCGCGCAGCCGGCCGCGGCCGCCGCGCGAGCCGCTCAAGGCGTTGACCGCGCATGAAGCGGACCTGCTCGATCGCATCGCCGAGTTGCTGATCCCGTCCGACGAGAACGGCCCCGGCGCCACCGAGGCGCTGGCCGTGCGCTACATCGACCGCGCGCTCGCCGGCGCACTCGCGGAGCAACGGAAAGCCTACACCGTGGGCTTCGAGGCGTTCGAGCGTTACGCGCGCCAGACCCGCGGCGGCCCGTTCCTGTCGCTCACCGAGACGCAGCAGATCTCGTTGCTCATCGACGTCGAGAGCGGCACCGCCACCGGCGCCAACGTCGGCTTCGAGGGCAGCTCCGCGGCGTTCTTCGGCCTCGTCCGCGGCCACGTCATGCAGGGGACGTTCGGCGATCCCGTCTACGGCGGCAACGAGAACTTCGTGGGCTGGGATCTCATCGGCTACCCCGGCGTCCGCACTACCGTCTCACCCGCCGAGCAGAAGCTGCTGACGCCGCCCACGCCGGTGCGCCGCTCCGCCTACGACACCCCGATGTTCAACAAGGCCATCGTCGACGTGCGGCCGGCCGGGAGCGATCGCGATGCCGACTAACCTCCCTGGCACCGACGTGGTCGTGATCGGACTGGGCGCCGCGGGCGGCGTCGCGGTGCTGCCGCTGGCCGAGGCCGGCATGGACGTCGTCGGTCTCGAGGCCGGCACCTGGCTCACCAACAAGGACTTCGCCCCCGACGAGATCCGCAACAACGTGCGCGACTGGCCGATGGCCGTCCAGAAGTGCAACCACGAAGTGCCGACGCATCGCCTGAACGCGAAGGCGCCGACGACGCGGGCCGCCGGGCACGTGATGATGAACGGCGTCGGCGGCACCGCGCTGCACTACTGGGCGCAGAGCTGGCGGCTCTCGCACTTCGACTTCAGGACGGTCAGCGAGACGGTGAAACGCTACGGACGCTCGCGGTTCCCGGCGGGCTCGACCGTCGAGGACTGGCCCTTCGGCTACGACGAGCTCGAGCCGTTCTACGACCGCATCGAGCACGAGATCGGCGTCTCGGGCCAGGCCGGCAACATCCTGGGCACGATCGATCAGCGCGGCAACATCTTCGAGGCGCCGCGGGCGCGGGCGTATCCGATGCCGCCGCTGCGCAGCAGCGGCTTCCTCGATCGCATGACCGGGGCGGCAAAGGCGCTGGGCTGGCATCCGTTCCCGGGCCCGGCGGCGATCAACTCGGAGCGCTACCAGGGGCGCCTGCCGTGCGCCTACCACGGCTTCTGCAATCGCGGCGGCTGTCACGTCGACGCGAAGAACAGCCCGAACGTCACCACGATTCCGCGCGCACAGAAGACCGGCCGGCTGAAGGTCGTGACCGAAGCGCACGTCACGAAGATCGAGTGCAACGACGGTGGCAGGGTCACCGGCGTCACGTACGTGAAGGGCAAGGAGGAGTTCTTCCAGCCCGCGAAGGCCGTGCTGCTCGCGACCTACACCTACGAGAACTCGCGCATCCTGCTGCTGTCGACGTCGAAGGCGTATCCGAAGGGACTGTCGAACAACCACGGGCAGGTCGGACGTCACTACTTCTCGCACGCGACCGGGGCGTCGGTCACGGCGCTGTTCCCGTTCAACCTCAACGCGTGGTACGGGCTGCCGGCGCAGGGCGTGGCCGTCGACAACTGGGCCGACGACAACTTCGATCACGGCGGGCTCGACTTCATCGGCGGCGGCAACCTCTGGGTCTACTCGGACCGCCGGCCGATCGGCGCAGCGAACATGAACACCTTCGGCCGCACGCCGGGCTGGGGCAAGCAGTGGAAGGCGTTCGTGAAAGAGAACGCCGACCGCGTCAACACCGCCTATCTGCAGAAGTCGACGCTGCCCTACGAGGACAATTTCCTGGACCTCGATCCCGTCGCGAAGGATCCGCTCGGCTTCCCGGTGTGCCGCATCACGGCGGACTACAAGGACAACGAGCGGCGGATCGCAGACTTCATCCAGGAGAAGATGGAGCTCTGGTATCGCGCCGCCGGCGCCATCGACATCGTGCGCGGCCCGCTGGGTACCATGGGCGTCAACACGCACGCCTACGGCGGCACGCGCATGGGCGACAACGCCGAGACCAACGTCGTGAACCGCTACGGCTTCTCGCACGAGGCGCCGAATCTGGGCGTGCTCGGGGCGTCGGTGATGGGCACGAGCGGCGCCCACAACCCGACCCTGACGGCGCAGGCGCTGGCCTGGCGCACCGCCGACCACCTCGTGAAGCAGTGGAAGTCCATCGCCGAGTAGCAGATCCTGCACTGTGGGGACAGGCACCTTGCAAGGTGCCTTCCCCTTGTAAGGTGCCTGTCCCCATTACAGTAGTGTGGTGACCCGTCCGCTTTCGGCCGCCCAGCTCGATCGCTACCTCGCTCGCGTGAAGTACGACGGGCCGCGCGTGGCCAACCTCAGCCTCCTCAGGGCGCTGCATCGCGCGCACCTGCTGGCGATTCCCTACGAGAACCTCGACATCCACCTGGGCCTGGCCGTCTCGCTCGATCCGGAGGCGATGTTCACCAAGCTCGTCGACGAGCGCCGCGGCGGCTGGTGCTTCGAGATGAACGGCCTGTTCGGCCGCGTGCTCGAAACGCTCGGCTTCACGGTGCGTTACATGTCCGGCGCCGTGGGCCGCGCCCGCACCGGGTGGCGCGCGCAGGGCAATCACCTCGTCCTGCTCGTCACGCTCGACCGGCCCTGGATCGCCGACGTCGGTTTCGGCGACGGCTTCCTGACGCCGCTGCCGCTCGAGGTCGGCAGCTACCGCCAGGACTTCCTGCAGTATCGCGTCTCGAAGGACGGCCCGCGCTGGCGCGTGGACAGCCATGTCTACGGCGGCGCCGACGGCTTCGACTTCACGACCACCGGGCGTTCACTGGGGGACTTCGCGCAGCAGTGCCTCGAGCTGCAGACGTCGCCGGATTCGCCGTTCGTGCAGACGACGGTGTGCGAGCGCTTCGAGTCGAACGGCCTGGTGATGCTGCGCAGCGCCACGCTGCGCGAAGTGCGCGTCGACGGCGTGCGGACGTCGGTCGTCGAGTCTGCGGCCGAGTTCGACCAGGTGCTGCGCCAGCGCTTCGACCTGGCCATCCCGGGCATCGAGGCGATCTGGCCGCGCGTCTGGCAGCGTCACCTGGACTGGCAAGCCTCGGTCACGGCTCCTGCAGAGGCACCACCTGCACAGCCGCATCCGGTACCGCGCTGAGGAAGCGGTCCAGCGTGGAGCCGCGCCACACGATCTCCCACCGCGACCGCGCTGTCTGCCCGAAGATCACGTGCGTCACGCCTTCGCGCTGCGCGAAGGCAATCAGGCCCTCGGCCGGGCGGTCGGCATGCACGCGCACCACGGTCGCGCCCAGGCTCTCGGCCAGGCGGATGTTCACCGCCAGCGCCTCGGCGTCCTGCGGACGGATACGGGCGGCCGTCTCGCGCGGCGTCTCCACGTAGACGGCGTACCACTTCGAGCCCAGCCGCCCGGCGATCCGGGCCCCGGTGCGAATCACCCTCGGCGCGTGGGCATTCGAGCTCATGCAGACCATGACGCGCTCGGGAATCAGCGCCGGCTCCAGTCCCTCGCGTGCCCGGTAGCTGGCGGCCTTCTCGCCGACTTCGTCGGCCACGGCGCGCAGCGCCAGCTCGCGCAGCGTCGACAGGTTGCCCTTGCGGAAGAAGTTCGAGAGCGCCTGCTCGACCTTCTCGGGCTTGTAGATCTTGCCTTCGCGCAGGCGGCTGCGCAGCTCCTCCACCGTGACGTCGACGTTGATCACTTCGTCGGCGCGCTCGAGGAACGTGTCGGGCACGGTCTCGCGCACGCGGACACCGGTCACCCGCGCCACGGCGTCGTTCAGCGTCTCGAGGTGCTGGATGTTCACCGCCGTCATCACGTGGATGCCGGCGGCGAGCAGGGCGAGCACGTCCTGGTAGCGCTTCTCGAAGCGGCTGCCCGGCACGTTGGTGTGCGCCAGCTCGTCGACGACGACGACCTCGGGATGCCGCGCGACGAGCGCGTCGACGTCCATCTCCTCGAGCGTGACGCCGCGATACTCGATGCGCCGGCGCGGCGCGATCTCGAGGTCCTTGACCTGGGCCTCGGTCTCGGCGCGGCCGTACGTCTCGACGACGCCGACGACCACGTCGAGACCGCGATCGCGGAGGGCGTGAGCCTCCCTGAGCATGGCGTACGACTTGCCGACGCCTGGCGCCGCGCCGATGTAGATCCGCAGACGGGCGCGGTCGCGCGCCTGCAAACGCTCCAGCAGGGCATCGGCAGAAGGACGCGGGTCGGAGGTCATGTCAGTGTCGCTGCGAGCCCGCGTCGTCGAGCGCGAGATTCAGCAGCAGCACGTTCACCACCGGCTCGCCGAACACACCGAGCGTGCGCGGCACGACGTGCTCGGTGACGAGCGCCGACACGTCCGCCTCGGGAAGGCCACGCTGGCGGGCGACCCTCGGCACCTGGTAGAACGCCGCCGCCGGGCTGATGTGGGGATCGAGCCCCGATCCCGAGGTCGTCACGAGGTCGATCGGCACGGGGCCACCGGGGCCTTCAGCCTGCAGACGGGCCACGTCCGCGGCCACGCGGTCCACCAGCGTCTGGTTCGTCGGCCCGTAGTTCGAGCCCGACGACGCGCCGGCATCGTAGCCAGTGCCGGCCGCCGACGGCCGGGAGTAGAAGTAGCCCGCCGACGTGAACGGCTGGCCGATGAGGCGCGAGCCGATGACCACGCCGTTCCTCGTGATGAGTTGCCCGTTGGCCTGGTCGGGGAACAGCACCTGCGCGAGCCCGGTGACCGCAAGCGGATAGACGATGCCCAGGAGCACGGTGGTGACCACCGTCATGAGCGTGGCTGTCACGAGATGCCGGACCATGTGCGTTCCCTATGCGAGCCCCAGGCTCGTGATGACGACGTCGATCAGCTTGATGCCGACGAACGGCGCGATGATGCCGCCGAGCCCGTAGACGAGCAGGTTGCGGCGCAGCAGCGCCGCCGCGCCCAGCGGCCGGAACGTGACACCGCGCAGCGCCAGCGGCACCAGCGCCACGATGATGATGGCGTTGAAGATGACGGCCGAAAGAATCGCCGATTCCGGCGTCTGGAGCCGCATGATGTTCAGCGCGCCCAGCACCGGGAAGGCCGCCAGGAACATGGCCGGGATGATGGCGAAGTACTTGGCCACGTCGTTGGCGATCGAGAAGGTGGTGAGCGCGCCGCGCGTCATCAGCAGCTGCTTGCCGATCTCGACGATCTCGATCAGCTTGGTCGGGTTCGAGTCGAGATCGACCATGTTGCCGGCCTCCTTGGCTGCCTGCGTGCCGGTGTTCATGGCCACGCCCACGTCGGCCTGTGCCAGGGCCGGTGCGTCGTTGGTGCCGTCGCCGGTCATGGCCACGAGCTTGCCGGCCTGCTGTTCCTTCCTGATGAGGCGCATCTTGTCTTCAGGCGTCGCCTCGGCCAGGAAGTCGTCGACACCGGCCTCCTTGGCGATGGCGGCCGCGGTCAACGGATTGTCGCCGGTGATCATGACGGTGCGGATACCCATGGCCCGGAGCGACGCGAAGCGCTCCGCCATGCCGCCCTTCACGACGTCCTTGAGGTGGATGACGCCGAGCACGCGTCCCCTGTCCGCGACGACGAGCGGCGTACCCCCAGAGCGCGCGATGGTCTGCACCGTGGCCGTGGCTTCGGGGGGCGGCGTGCCGCCGTTGGCGGCCACGAACTTCAGGATTGCGTCCACGGCGCCTTTGCGGATCTGCCGGCCGTCGACGTCCACGCCCGACATTCGCGTCTGGGCCGTGAAGCCGACGAACTGTGCGTCCTGGGCACCCAGCGCCCGCCCACGGATGTTGAACTGCTGCTTGGCGAGCACCACGATCGACCGGCCTTCCGGCGTCTCGTCGGCCAGCGACGCGAGTTGGGCGGCGTCGGCGAGTTCGGAAGCGGTCACCCCAGGCGCCGGCACGAAGGCGCTCGCCTGACGATTGCCCAGCGTGATCGTGCCGGTCTTGTCGAGCAGCAGCGTGTGGACGTCGCCCGCGGCCTCGACCGCGCGGCCGGACATGGCCAGCACGTTGTGCTGGATGAGCCGGTCCATGCCGGCGATGCCGATGGCCGAGAGCAGCCCGCCGATCGTCGTCGG
>CADEDM010000206.1 GCA_902826065.1 uncultured Acidobacteriota bacterium
CTCATCCTCGACATCTTCGCGAAGCGGGCGCGCACGCGTGAGGGCAAGCTGCAGGTGGAGCTGGCGCAGCTGAAGTACCTGCTGCCGCGGCTGGTCGGTGCCAGCAGTGCACTGTCGCGACTGGGCGGTGGCATCGGCACCCGCGGCCCCGGTGAGACCAAGCTCGAGATGGATCGCCGCCGCATCCGCACGCGGATCAAGGCGGTGGGCGACGAGATCGAGCAGGTGCGCAAGCGTCGCGGCCAGCTGCGCGAACGGCGCGACAAGGCGCTGGTGCCCACCGTGGCCCTGGTTGGCTACACCAATGCCGGCAAGACGACGTTGTTCAACCGGCTCACACACGCCGATGCGCAGGCGTCGGACGCGTTGTTCGTCACGCTCGATCCGATCGTGCGGCGCATGCGCCTGCCCGACGAACGTGAGCTGCTGGTGTCGGACACCGTCGGCTTCATCGATCGCCTGCCGCATGCGCTGGTCGCCGCCTTCCGCGCGACGCTCGAAGAGGCCGCCGACGCCGACCTGCTGCTGCACGTGATCGACGCCTCGAGCCCGGAGCGCGAGCGGCTGATCGGCGCCGTCATGCGCGTCCTCGAGAGCATCGACGCGCTGACCGTGCCGCGGTTCGAGGTCTTCAACAAGGTCGATCAGCTCACGCCGGATGAGCGACGTGGACTGGAACGCGAGGAGCCCGGGCGCTTCTGCATCTCGGCGAAGACCGGCGACGGCGTCGACGGGCTGGTCGAGTCGGTCGCCGCCGCGGTGGCCCTCGATCGGCAGCGCGTCTCGGTGGAGCTCGACCCCGATGACCCGGACGACGCCGAGCGCCTGCGCTGGGTGTTCCGGCACGGACGCGTCGTGTCGCAGGTCACCGTCGGCCGGCGGACGCGCATCGATGCCGATGTGCCGCGGCGGCTCGTCGGCCATCTGCTGCCCGGGCGTGGGATGGCGCGTGCGTAGCCGGCTCATCGCCATGGTCGTCGTCGTGGCGTGCCTGACGGCGTGTGCCACGGCGCCGCCGCCGGTGACGGCGCCGACGACGCCGCAGCACCCGGAGTTCGTGTTCCCGGTGACGCCGGAAGGCACCGCGCCGGTGACCGCCGATCGCCTGACGCGCGGCTGGTACCGTCTGCAGGCCAACGATCTCACTGGCGCCGAACGCGAGTTCTCGGCAGTGTTGTCGACCGAGCGCGACTTCGCTCCGGCGCTGACCGCCATGGGTTACGTGGCGCTGGCGCGCAGGCAGCCCGCCGACGCGGTCACGCGGTTCGAGGCCGCGTCACCGCCGGCGCGACCCTACGCGCCGGCGCTCGTGGGGCGGGGCCTGGCCGACCTGGAGGCCGGGCGCGAAGAGACGGCGCTCGCGAGCCTGGAGGCGGCGCTCGCCGCCGATGCCGCGATCCCCGATCTCGCCGAGCGCGTCGCCACGCTGCGGGTGCGCGTCGTCCAGGATCGCATCGGCCGCGCCGCACGTGCCGCTCAGGCCGGACGCTGGGACGAGGCCCGCGCCGCCTACCAGGCCGCCATCGACGCCTCGCCCGACGCGGCGTTCCTCTATCGCGACCTGGCGCAGGTCGAACGGCGCGCCGGACGTCCCGAGACGGCGCTGACGCTGGCGCGCGCGGCGCTGATGCATGACGCGGACGACGTGCGGGCGCACGTGATCATCGGCGACGTGCTCGCCGACCGCGGCGAGTTCGACGAAGCGTTAGCGGCGTATCGCGCCGCGGCCGCGCTGGAGCCGTCGGCGGCGCTCGACTCAGCGATGGCGCGGGTCCGTGATCGCGCCCGCGAGGCCGCACTGCCCGAGGAGTACCGCGCCATCAGCGAGCGTCCGGACGTCACGCGCGCCGACCTCGCGGCGCTGATCGGCGTGCGGCTCAGCGCGGCCCTTGCGCGGGTGCCGCAGCGTCAGGTGGTGATCACCGATCTGCGCGGGCACTGGGCCCAGACGTGGATGCAGGCCGTCGCCCGGGCCGGCGCGATGGAAGTGTTCTCGAACTACACCTTCCAGCCGGGCGCGCCCCTGCGGCGGTCGGACCTGGCGGACGCGGTGAGCCGGACGCTCTCGGTCGTCGCCCCGGCAGACATCGTGGCGCGATGGGACGCGGCGCCCCTGGTGATCGCCGACGTCCCGCCCGCCCACCTCGCGTTCCCGGCGGTGCGGCGGGCCGTGGCCTCGGGCGTGCTGCGCCTCGACGGCGACACTTTCGGGCTGCTGGCGCCCGTGGCTGGCGCCGACGCCATCGCCGCCGTCGATCGCCTGCTCGGCCTGGCCGGAGGGGCGCGATGAGCGAGCCCGTCCTGACACTGGCCAACCAGCTCACGCTGCTGCGACTGCTGCTGATTCCGGTGTTCGTGCTGTGCGTCGTCTACGGCGAGGCCGGCTGGGCGCTGGCCGCCTTCGCCACGGCCGGCCTCACCGATGCCCTCGACGGCCTGGTCGCCCGGCAGGCAAACCAGAAGACGTCGCTCGGCGCGTGGCTCGACCCGGCGGCCGACAAACTGCTCCTGGTCACCACGTTCGTCGTCCTGACCTTGCCCAACCTTGGGCTGCCGAATCGGCTGCCGCTGTGGCTCACGATTCTGGTCATCAGCCGCGACGTCGCGATCGTGCTCACCGTGGCCGTCGTCAACCTCGCCCTCGGCCCGCGCACCTTCCGGCCGTCGCCGCTGGGCAAGTTCGCCACGGCGCTGTTCATCGTCACCGGGGTGGTCGTCTTGTTCTTCAACTATCTCGGACGGCCGTCGCCCGTCGTCGACGTCTTCGCCTGGGCGTCCGGCGCGACCCTGCTGGCCTCCTCCCTGGACTATCTTCGCCGCCTGACACGCAAGGCCCCGGGCTGACCCGCGCGGCACCGTCACGCCCGTCCATGTTCGCTGGTAGTATTTGGCGCGCATCGGCCCGGGTTGCGTCGGGCCGTTCGGGGGACCCATGAGACGTGCAGGGACGAGCGTTCGCTGGTTGATTTCGGCCGGGCTGATGGTAGCCGGCCTGGTGAGTGTGGTGGCGCAGCAGGCCCCACGGCCCGCGGCCACGCCCGCAGCGGCGCGGCCGGCGGCGGGGCAGTGGCGCACCTACGGCGGCGACCTGGCCAGCACTCGCTACTCGGCACTCGACCAGATCACCGCCGCCAACTTCGGCACGTTGCGGGTCGCCTGGCGCTTCCGCACCGACAACTTCGGCCCGCGGCCCGAGATCTCGCTGCAGGCGACGCCGCTCTACGCCGACGGCGCGCTCTATGCGGCCGTGGGTTCGCGCCGCACCGCGGTCAGCCTCGATCCGGCCAACGGCGAGCTGCTGTGGTCGCAGCGGTTCGACGAACGTCCGCGCACGTTCCCGCGCGGTCTCTCGGGCCGTGGCGTCGCCTACTGGGAGAACGGCGCGACCAGGCGTGTCTACATGGTCTCGCCCGGCTACCAGCTGCTGGCGATCGACGCCCGTACGGGTGAGCTCGATCCCGCGTTCGGCACCAAGGGCGTGGTCGACATGCGCAAGCAGCTCGGCTACCCGGTCGAAGACGTCGACAAGGCCGAGATCGGCCTGCACTCCGCGCCCATCGTCGCCAACGGGGTCATCGTCGTCGGCGCCGCGCACCTTCCGGGCGGCGCGCCGGCGACGAAGGAACACATCAAGGGCATCATCGCCGGCTACGACGTCCGCAGCGGCAAGCAGCTGTGGCGCTTCACCGCAATCCCCGGCCACGGCGAGAAGGGCAACGAGACCTGGCTCAACGAGTCGTGGACCTACACCGGCAACACCGGCTCGTGGGCGCAGATGTCGGCCGACGAGACACTCGGCCTCGTCTACGTCCCTGTCGAGGCGCCAACCGGCGACTACTACGGCGGCCACCGCCACGGGAACAACCTGTGGTCGAGCGCCCTGGTCGCCCTCGACGTCAAGAGCGGGAAGATGAAGTGGGGCTTCCAGACGACGCATCACGACATCTGGGACTGGGATATGCCCAGCGCGCCGATTCTCGCCGACGTCACCGTCGACGGGAAGCCGCGCAAGATCGTCGCTGCGCCCACCAAGCAGAACTGGCTCTACGTGTTCGACCGCGCCACCGGCGAGCCGATCTGGCCGATCGTCGAGACGCCGGTGCCGCCGGGCGATCTGGCGGGCGAGTGGTACGCGCCGACGCAGCCGATTCCCAGCAAGCCGCCGGCCTTCGGCCGGCAGGGCATCACCGAGAAGGACCTGCTGGATTTCACGCCCGAGCTGAACGCCAAGGCGAAGGAGTTCGTGAAGAACTATCGCACCGGCACGTTGTGGGAGGCGCCGTCGGAACGCGCCGCCGGCGGCACGCAGGGCACCCTGCAACTGCCCGGATCGACCGGCGGACCGAACTGGCAGGGCGGCTCGATCGATCCCGAGTCGGGCATCGCCTACATCTACTCGAAGGACGAAGTGACGCTGCTGGCGATGGTGCGCGATCCCAAGCGCTCGAACATGGAATGGATCAACGGCGGCGGCGGCGAGGGCGCGACCCGCATCGCCATCGACAACCTGCCGATCATCCGTCCGCCATGGGGCACGATTTCGGCCATCGATCTCAACAAGGGCGAGATCGTGTGGCAGACGGTGCATGGCGAGACCGACGACGCGGTGAAGAACCACCCGGCGCTCAAGGGCGTGACGGTTCCGCGCACCGGCCGCACCGGCCGGGTCGGCGTGCTCACGACCAAGACGCTGGTGATGTCCGGTGACGGCGGGTCGGCGACGCACGCCGACGGGCGTCGCGGCGGGATGTTCCGCGCCTACGACAAGGCGACCGGCAAGGAACTGGGCGCCGTGCCGCTGCCCGGGCCGCAGACCGGATCGCCGATGACCTACCTGCACGAGGGCAAGCAGTACATCGTGGTGGCAGTGTCGGGCCAGGGATCGTCGGCCGAGCTCATCGCGCTCACGCTGCCCGACGCGCCGAAGTAGTTCCGCCGTGCCGAAGGGAGCGCGGGCCGTCCACCGCGCCGCTCGATGCTGACGCCGCGCTCCCAGCAGCTCGAGCCGCTGCTCCGGCGGCGGCTGATCGTCGTGGCCCTGCTGATCGCACTGGCCACGACGTTCTTCTCGATCCTGCGGGCCGGCCAGCCCGAGGAGCTGGCCTACTTCCTGGCGTCGCCGTGGGGCTCCGCGATCCTGGTCGCGGAGATCGTGCTGGCGCTGACCTCGCTGGCGCTGGCGCTGGTCCTGTGGCGCCGTCCGGCGTGGTGGACGCTGCCGCGGCTGCGCGTCGTCGAGTACCTGCTGGTCGGCGAGCTGGCCGTCTACGTCGGCTGGACCCAGGTGTTCGGTTTCGCGGGGGCGCGGATCGCGCCCGGCGGCGCGGCCGATCCGCTGCTCGTGCGCATCACCATCGAGGCCATCGCCGTGCGCTGGGCGATCGTCATCGTCGGACTCGCGACCGTCGTCCCCGAGACCCTCGACCGCAGCACCCGGCTGGTGGCGCTGCAGGTGGTGACGGCGCTGGCGATCACCGCGGCGATGACCTGGCGCGACCCCGTCTACGCCGCGCACGGGATGCGTCCCGTCGCCGTCATGGCGCTGTGGATGACCCTGGCGGCGACGATCGCGATCTTCGGGGCCTTCAAGCTCGACGAGTTGCGGCAGCAGGTGGTCGAGGCGCGGCGCATGGGCCAGTACCAGCTGGTGCGGCCGATCGGGGCCGGCGGCATGGGCGAGGTGCACCTGGCCGAGCACGTCCTGCTCAAGCATCCGGTGGCCATCAAGCTGATCCGCCCCGAGCGCGCCGGTGACCCGGAGGCCCTGACCCGATTCGAGCGCGAGGTGCGGGCCACCGCCCGCCTGACGCACTGGAACACCGTGCAGATCTACGATTTCGGTTTCACCGACGACGGCACCTTCTACTACGCCATGGAGTACCTGCCCGGGTACACCCTCGAGCAGATCGTGCAGCGTGAGGGACCGCTGCCGCCGGGACGCGTGATCCACGTGCTGCGGCAGGTGTGCGCCGCGCTGCACGAGGCGCACGGGCTGCAGCTCGTGCACCGTGACATCAAGCCGGCCAACATCATGCTGTGCGAGCGCGGCGGCATCCACGACGTGGCGAAGCTGCTGGACTTCGGCCTGGTGCGCGGCGGCGGGCCGTCGGCGGAGACGCTCGCCGACGCGAACCTGGTCGTGGGCACGCCCGGCTTCATGTCGCCTGAGCAGGCGCGAGGCGCGGACGATCTCACGCCGGCGGCGGATCTCTATGCGCTGGGCGCCACGGCGTACCAGCTGCTCACCGGCGTGCCGGCGTTCGCACCTGGTCCCGCCGTGCAGATGATCGTCGCCCAGGCCACCGAGGCCGTGCGCCCGTTGCGTGAGATGCTCGCGTCGGTGCCGGCCGACCTCGAGGCCGTCGTGCTGACCTGCCTCGCGCGCGACGCCGCCCTTCGGCCGCAGCGCGCGGCGGCGCTCGATGCAGCGTTGGCCGCGTGCGCCGACGCCGGAACGTGGTCGCAGGCGTCGGCCCAGGCGTGGTGGGACGCGCACGGCCGGTACGCCACCAGCGCGACGCGCGGTGACCTCGCCGCCGCCGGACGCACCACGGTGGTTCCGGGCCGCACCAGTTTCGTGGCGAGATGACCCGGGAGCGGGAGGCGACGGCATGGCGATTCGCGTGGTGAGACTGGGCAGCGCGCGGGCGAAAGACGAGGGCCTCCGCATCGGGACGGTGCGGCGTCCGCCGCGCGGCGTGCCGAAAGCGGCGTTCGCGTCGCAGAACTGGTACGACGTCTGGTTCCCGATGCTGGCCCCGAGCGTCGAGACGATGCAGCGCGGGCAGGCCGCGGCGACGCCGGCGGAGTGGAAGGCCTTCACGAACGCGTATCGCCGCGAGATGCAGGCGCCGGAGCCCGGCCGCGCGCTCGACCTGCTGGCGGCGCTGTCGCACACGGCCAACGTGTCGGTCGGCTGCTACTGCGACGACGAGGCGCACTGCCATCGCTCGGTGCTGCGCGCCCTGCTCGAGGAACGGGGCGCGAACTTCGCGTAGCGTTGCGGCGGCCGCCGTCAGCGTGATCCCAGGACGTCGAGGGCGAGGACGATCACCGCGGCGACGTACGCTGCGCCGAGCAGCGCGAGTGCCGGTTGCCACACCAGCACGCCCGAACGCCCGCGGTCCGGCCTGGCGCGCGCCGCCTGACGACGCGCCCGCCGCGCGATCTCCGCCCGGCAGCGGGCGCGCGTGCGGGCCGCAGGCGCCGCCGGTGGGTCGGCGGACGGCAGCGCCGCGAGCCGCGTCAACTCGACCATGACGTCACCTCCTGCACGACCGGCTGCGGAACCGCGGCCTCCGTCTCGAGCGCCCTGGCCAGCGCCTCGCGCGCGCGGTGGAGGCGTTGGCGCAGGGTCTCCGGTGTCACGCCGCACACGTCGGCCGCATCCGCCGGGTCGAGCCCGGCGACGCCCACGAGCAGCAGGACCTCGCGCGCCGCGACCGGCAGCGAGGCAATCGCGCGTTCGAGACGCCGTTCGAGTTCGTTGGCCGCCGTCGCTTCGAACGGCGACGTGTGATCGACGCTGAACGGCCACAGCGACATCAGACCCGCGACCGCGGTGTCCTCGGTCATCCGCGACCGGACGTAGCTGATGTGCAGGTTGCGAGCCACGGTGTAGAGCCAGGGGCCGAGGCGCGTGTCGGACCGGAGGCGGGGCGCATGACGGACCAGCCGCATCCAGGACTCGTCGAGCAGGTCCTCGGCCACGTCGCGGCGACGCGACAGGCGCAGCAGGAACGTGAACAACCGCGTGTTGAACGCCGCGTAGACGGCGTCGAACGCGTCGGGGTCGCCGGCCCGGAGCCGGTCGACGAGCGCCAGTTCGGAGTCGCGGTCCACGGAAGGAAGAACGCACGCGCGGCGCCCGCGTGACACCGGTCACGGCGGCCCCGGCGGTGCGTTCTTGCTTTCGACACCATCTTCACCCGGAGGTTCCGATGGGCCCGATCCGCAACGCCAGTCTGTTCGCCCTGCTCTCGCTCGCGCTGGCCTTCGTCCCGCTCGTGATGGCCATCATCTACGCGCTGCGTCCGAGCGAGCGGCATCTGGCGCTGATGCGTCCACTGTCGCTGGCGGGCCTGTTCGCAGCGGCGGCCGGCACCGTACTCGGCTTCATCAACTGCCTGATGCCGTTGTGGCGCCGCGGCTTCACGACCGACGCCTTCACCGTCGTCGCGGTGGGCGCGGCCGAGGCGCTGGTGCCGGTCTTCGTGGGCTTCGCGGCGCTGACCGCGTCGTGGCTGCTGGTCGCGGTGGGAATGAGCCGGGCCGGCAATCGCGCCTGAGCCCGGCGTCGCGCTACAGCACCTTGGTGCGGAAGTAGTCGATCGTCTTGGTCAGGCCTTCGCGCAGGTCGACCTTGGGCTCCCAGCCCAGCAGTGTCCGGGCGCGCGTGATGTCGGGCTTGCGCACCTTCGGGTCGTCGACCGGCAGGTCCTTGTAGACGATGCGGCTGGTCGATCCGGTCATCTCGATGATCGTCTCGGCGATCTGCTTGATCGTCATCTCGGTCGGGTTGCCGATGTTGACCGGCTCGTTCTCCTTCGAGAGCATCAGGCGGATGATGCCGTCGACGAGATCGCTGACGTAGCAGAAGCTCCGCGTCTGGCTGCCGTCGCCGAAGACGGTGACGTCCTCGTTCTTCAGCGCCTGCGACATGAACGCCGGCACGGCGCGGCCGTCCTTCACGCGCATGCGCGGGCCGTAGGTGTTGAAGATGCGGACGATCTTGGCGTCGACGCCGTGGTAGCGATGGTAGGCGGTGGTCATCGCCTCGGCGAAGCGCTTGGCCTCGTCGTAGACGCCGCGCGGCCCGATCGGGTTGACGTTGCCCCAGTACGTCTCTTTCTGCGGGTGCTCGAGCGGGTCGCCGTAGACCTCGGAGGTCGAGGCGATGACGA
>CADEDM010000207.1 GCA_902826065.1 uncultured Acidobacteriota bacterium
TCGCCTACAAGATCGCCGCCCACGCCGCCGACCTGGCCAAGGGCCATCCGCGCGCCCGTGTGTGGGACGACGCGCTCAGCAAGGCGCGCTTCGAGTTCCGCTGGGAGGATCAGTTCAACCTGGCGATGGACCCGGTGACCGCGCGGGCGTACCACGACGCGACGCTG
Source organism: uncultured Acidobacteriota bacterium (assembly GCA_902826065.1). GTDB lineage: Bacteria > Acidobacteriota > Vicinamibacteria > Vicinamibacterales > UBA2999 > CADEFD01. Next base: position 168 of record CADEDM010000207.1, read on the forward strand.
CCGGCGCACGGCGCCAAGGTGGCGCACTTCTGCTCGATGTGCGGGCCCAAGTTCTGCAGCATGGAGATCACGCAGCAACTCCGCCGCGACGCCGCGAAGGGCATGGCCGACAAGAGCGACGAGTTCCGCAAGCTGGGCGAGATCTACGTCGCCTCGACGGCGAAGGCGTAGTCGAGGCGCCGACCGGCCGGCCCCGTCTCGCACGCCCACCCTCGATATACTTTGACGTGTCGTGCCGGTGTGCTCCGGCTCAGGAGGTCGCTCGTGAACGTCGCCCGTGCCTGTACCGCTCTGCTGCTCGTCGCTGCCCCCGCTCTCGCCCAGAACGCGCCGTCGCCAGCGTCGCAGATCGCCGGCGCAGTCCTCGCCGCGCCCGACGATCGCCGTGATGGCGCGAAGGTGCTCGGATGGGACCAGGCGGGGGCCATCGTGACCTTGCGCGAGGGCACGAACGACCAGGTGTGCCTGGCCGACAATCCGAAGGCCGACGGGTTCAGCGTCGCCTGCTACCACAAGGATCTCGACGCCTTCATGGCGCGCGGCCGGGCCCTGACGGCCCAGGGCATCACCGACGACAAGCAGCGCGACGCGATCCGCTGGAAGGAAGTGGACGACAAGAAGCTGTCGTTGCCGCGCGAGGGCCGGATGCTGGCCGTGATGACGGGGAAGTCGTTCGACGCCGCCACCGGGCAGGTCACCGACGGCTATACCCGCTGGGTGATCTACGTGCCCTACGCGACGGCGGCTTCCACCGGTCTCGGCACGAAGAGCCTGCCGGGAGTGCCGTGGCTGATGGACCCCGGCACCGCCGGCGCGCACATCATGATCAGCCCGACGCGGCCGGCGGCGACGCAGCGCTGACGCGCTACTTCCGCGCGGCAGCCGGCGCCGACACGATCTGGACGAGCGTCGGAAAGCGTTCCGGCTGGGTGCCCGGCTTTGGGTTCGGATACCCCGCCGAGCCGCTGAACGTGTAGTCCTTCACCGTCACGCCTGGCGGGAAGGCCATGGTCTCCTCGCGGAAGCGGCCGGTCTCGAAGGTGTGGGTCGGCGGCACCTCGAACACGAGGTCGCCTTTCTCCTTCAGCACGTTGCGGTAGTACGTGACCATCTCGGCGAACGGCACCGTGCTGCCGAAGATGTAGTACTTCTGCCCGCGGCCGGCGTCGTACGAGCGCAGGTAGACGACGTTCGGATAGAGCGGCACGCCGAGTTCGGCCTCGCTGGGCCGGCCGTCGGCGGCCGGTTGTGCCGCAGCGGTCGGCACGGTGACGCCCGTACCGGTGCGCGGCGCTGGCGGCGGCTGGGCCGGCCGCGCCGTTTGCGCGACCAGGCTGGCACCGGCACAGATGAGGCCGGCGGCGACGAGTGACGGGCACCGCATGAGGCGACGCATGTTCGTATTATAGAGCCCGGATTCCGGCATCGTTCGGCCGGCCCCTGATCCTTCGTCCGCGCTCCCAACACGCATGAGCTCCCCGCTCGAGACCTTCGTCCACACGCACGACGCCTGGCTGCACGAGACCATCGACGCGCTGGTCGCGATCGAGTCGCCCACCGACGACAAGACCGCCGTCGATCGCTGCGGCGCCGAGTTCCGCCGCCGCGCCGAAGCGGCGGGCATGCGCGTCCGCATCGAGGCGCGTCCGGACGCCGGCGATCACAGCGTGGTCGAGATCGGCCACGGCCGCCCGCGCATCCTGCTGGTCGGCCATGTCGACACGGTGTGGCCGCACGGGCAGATCGCGCGCATGCCGCTGGTCCGCCGCGACGGGAAGCTGTGGGGCCCGGGCACGCTCGACATGAAAGTCGGCGTGTCGATGGGCCTGCTGGCCACGCGCGCCGTGTTCGAGACCGCGGCGCCGGCCCAGGGATCCGTCGCCATGCTCGTCACCTCCGACGAAGAGACCGGCAGCGACACGTCGCGCGCGCTCATCGAACAGGAGGCGCTGGCCAGCGACGCCGTGCTCGTGCTGGAGCCGGCGCTCGCCGGCGGCCCGCTGAAGACGAGCCGGAAGGGCATCGGGCAGTACCTGCTCGTCGCCACCGGCGTCGCCGCGCACGCCGGCGTCGACCCGGCCAAGGGCGTGAGCGCGATCCGCGAGCTGGCGCGGCAGATCCTCGCCCTCGAGGCGCTGCACGACCTCACGGTCGGTGTGTCGGTGAACCCTGGCGTCATCGCAGGCGGCACGCGCCCGAACGTCGTGGCTGAAGAAGCACGCCTCATCGTCGACGTGCGCGCCCCGACGCTCGCCGACGCCGCCCGCGTCGATGCCGCGTTCCGCACGCTGCGACCAGCGCTGCCGGGCGCGCGGCTCGCCGTCACCGGTGGCTTCGAACGTCCGCCGATGGAGCGCTCGGCCGGCGTCGCGGCCCTCTATGCGCACGCGCAGGCCGCGGCGGCCACGCTGGGCCAGACGGTGGAGGAGGGCGGCACCGGCGGCGGATCCGACGGCAACTTCACGGCCGCGTTGGGCGTGCCGACGCTCGACGGCCTGGGCGCGGTGGGCGACGGCGCGCACGCGCTGCACGAGCACGTCGAGCTCGACCGGTTGCTGCCGCGCACGGCCCTGCTCGCTGCCCTGATTGCCCGCCTGCTGTCGCCCGCGGGCACGCTGCCGCCGCGCTGACGCCGTGCCGCCGGCTACCGGCGCAGCAACCGCAGCCGCGCCTGACGCGGCGCCGCGGCGTGGGCACTGGCTGCGCGAGCGGGCGTCGGGGCCTCGTCGTCGTCCTCGTCGCGATGCCTGACGCCGTAGCGGCCCTTCAGCAGCCCGACGATGCGCGCGACCTCCTGCGTGTACTCAGGCGGCGCGTAGGCGCCGCTGTAGAGCCGCGCGTAACCGTCGACGAGGCCGGGATACTCCTGGCCGAGCACGCGCAGGAAGTGCTCGCGCACACCGGGCTCGAGGTGCAGGACCATCGCGCCGACCGACCGCGCCCCGTGCGCCGCGGCGGCCTTGATCGTCGCCTCGACCAGCGCCGGCTTCGTGGTCACGCCCGGCACCAGCGGCGCCATCAGCACGCCGCAGCGGATGCCGGCGTCGTTCAGCGCCCGGACGGCGCGCAGGCGCTGCAGCGGTGGCGCCGTGCCAGGCTCGAGCCGCCGCCAGGCGTCCTCGTCGACCGACGGCACGCTCAGGTAGACGCTGATCTTCGCGCGCGCCGAGAGATCCTGCAGCACGTCGATGTCGCGCACCACCATCGGGCCCTTCGTGACGATGCCGAGCGGCGTCGGCCAGGCGCGGAACGCCTCGAGGCACTTGCGGGTGAGACCGTACGTGCCCTCGATGGGCTGATACGGATCCGTGGCCGTGCCCAGCGCCACCTGTTCGGTCGGGCGCGACGGCGCCGCCAGCTCGCGGCGCAGCACGTCGGCGATGTTGGTCTTCACGAAGATCACCGACGCGAACTGATCGCCGGCGTCGAGCTCGAGGTGCGGCTGGTACTTGCGGGCGAAGCAGTAGTGGCACCCGTGGGTGCAGCCGCGGTACGGGTTCAGCGTCCAGGTGAAGAAGCGCATGCCCGGCGTGCGGTTCAGGGCCGAGCGGCAGCGGATCTCCTGGTAGGTGGCGGCGTCAGCGCGCTGAACGGCATCGGGCAGGGCCTCGACGCCGCCGGCCTTCACCAGCCTCGCGATGTCGCGCGTGGTCGGCGCGTCGTCCGGGCGCTCGAACAACTCGCCGGAGCGGTTGTCCCGCATGGCGATCGCATATTTCGCTTTTTGTTCGCCATCTGTCAAGAGGCGCCGGATGCCCCTGGGGGCGCGCTCAGGCCGGCAGGCGCCGGGCCTCGGTGCGCCAGTAGTCGACCAGGTCCTCGAGCGTCGTCTCGAGCGGAATCTCCGGTGCCCAGCCGGTGTCGTCGGTGAGCCGCGTCCGGTCGCCCAGTACCAGCGGCGTGTCGGCGGGACGCATCCGCGCCGGATCCTGTTCCACCGTGACCGGCACCCGGATATGCGCGCGCAGGCCGTCGAGCACCTGCTGCATCGAGATCGCTCGCCCGGAACAGACGTTGTAGCAACGGCCGGCGATACCGTGCGCCATCAGCGCCTCGTAGGCGCGCACCGTGTCGCGCACGTCCGAGAGGTCGCGGCGCGCCTCGAGATTGCCCACCTTCAGCGTCGGCGACAGCCGGCCGGCCTCGATCAGCGCGAGCTGGCGCGCGAAGGCGGGCGCGGCGAAGTCGGGCGACTGCAGCGGGCCGATGTGATTGAACGAGCGCGCGACGACGACGGGGATGCCGAACTCCTGCCACGCGCCCACTGCCACCAGTTCCTGCGCCAGCTTGCTCGTGCCGTAGGGGGTGTTCGGCGCCAGCGCGTCGTCTTCGGTGAGCGCCGCCGTCGACGGCCGGTAGATCGTGGCCGACCCGGTCACCAGCATCCGGCATGTCCGGCCCTGCGCGCGCAGGGCGTCGATGAGGTGCCACGTGCCGACGACATTGCCCTCGAGGGTCTCGGCGGCGCGGGCCCACGAGTTGGCGACGTGCGGCACGCCCGCCAGGTGATAGATCGCGGCCGGTGCGGCGTCGGCCAGCGCGTGCGCGACCGCCTCACGGTCGAGCAACTCCACGCCGGCCCAGCGCACGCCGTCGATGTCAGGGTGGACGTCGCCGGGGCGATGCCAGCCCACGACGGGACCATGCAGGGCGAGCCGCCGCAACAGGTGCCGGCCAGCGAAGCCGGCGGCGCCGGTGACCAGCACCGGTCCCGGCGTCATCGGCCGACGCCTCCACCGCCGAAGTTGCCGAAGAAGTTCGAGAACGTGCCGACGCCGGCCAGCGAGAAGCCGAAGTTGAACCGCCGGTCCTTCGGATAGGCCGACGCGCCGCCGAAGGCGCCGAACGAGTACTCCTGGTACTCGACGACGAAGCCGCAGCACTGGGCGTTGTACGAGGCGACGATGCCCTGGCGGATGACGGTGTCGCGCTCGATGTCCCAGGCGATGGCGTACGACCCGGTGACGCGGCCCTGCAGCAGGTTGAGCCGGGTGTTGGCGTTGATGGCGTTGGTCTGCCAGAAGGCCGACAGGCTGCGACTCCACGTCAGCGCCACCGCCGCGGCCGGCGTGGAGTAGTCGGCGCCGGTCGACATCGTCAGCAGCTTTTTCGTCGGGTAGTCGTACTCGAAACGCGCGGTGCCGGCGACGTGCTGGGCGGCCTGGGAGCGCAGCGTCAGGGCGACCGGCGAGTAGTTGCTCGGCTCGCGCACGCTGCCGGTGCCCGCGTAGCTGCCGCTGTAGGTCGGGTCGAACGAGCTGGCGCGCTGGTTCGTGTAGTAGCTCTGCGTGATGCTCGCCGTCAGGAGCTCGCGCGGCGCGCTGGCCGACGGCGGCGGGGCAGCGCCCTCGGCCGTCGTCTTGGGTGCCTTGCGCACCAGCACGCGGTTCGTGAGGCCGTAGGTCATGCGCGTGGTGCCGCCCACCACGCGGTCGTAGGAGCTGCCGAGCACCGGCACGCGAGTCTCACCGTCGTAGGCCGTGACGCGCTGCACCGAGAAGGCCGGCTCGATGACGTGCTTCAGCCGGTCGGCGAGGAAATTGTTGGGCGTGAACACCCGGCTGAAGATCGGGCCGGTGAAGTCGGCGCGCATCTCGGCATAGCGCCGCAGAAACGGATCGTCGAGGCGGATGCTGGTGTCGGTCTCGTCGACGCTGTCGCTGTAGCGGGTGACGCGGTACGACAGGTTGAGCGTGGCGTTCAGGAACGGCCAGTTGGTGATCGGCGCCCGCAGCGTCGGCGTGAGGTCGATCTTCGACAGGCCGAGGTCGACCTCGGTGTCCCCGTCCTTGTTGGTGTAGAGCACCCGCGACGCCTCCGACTGCATCGCGAAGTACACCGGCAGCCGGCCCAGGCGGCGGCTCGACACCGAGGCCGTGAGGCTGGGGAGGTTGCCGCTCACGAGCGACTGCGTGTCGTTGTAGAACTGCTCGGAGCGCGTCGCCGACAGGCTCGCGTTGAAGAACTGCCACGAGCCCGAGACGTTGCCGGTGACCGTGCTGACGCCCTGCGTGGCGCTGAACAGGTCGCGGCTGTAGAGCTGATTGAGCTGCAGCTTCGACGAGTAGTCGATGCGGGCGCGGCCGGTGAGGCGGAACGGCAGCGCCTGGTTCACCGTTCCGTTCATCAGGAAGCTGCGTGCCTCGGGCACGCTGACGCCGTTCACGGTGCCGGCCTTCTGGTTCAGGCGGTAGGCGCGCAGCGTGCCGTTGGACGCTCCCGAGCGCACCCATCGGTATTCGCTGCCGTAGCCCTGGCCCGTCTGCGTGAACCAGTCGTGCATGACGGTGAAGTCCTGACTGCGGCTGATGGCCCAGAAGAACGCGTTGCTCACCGACTGCCCCTGGTAGGTCGAGCGGCCGTAGGACGGCAGCAGGAAACCGGTGGAGCGGCCGTCTTCCTGGATCGGGTAGTAGAGGAAGGGCAGGTAGAAGACCGGCACGTCCTTCACCCGCACGACGGCGTTCTTCAGGATGGCGTAGTCGCCGACGTTGACCGAGAACGAGCCGGCCACGATCTCCCAGCGCGGGGTCGGCTGCACGCACGTGGTGAAGCCGCCCTTGGTGATCTTGTAGCGGTCCTCGCCGGTCTTCTGGACGATCTCGCCGTAGAAGTAGACATCCGGTTCGAGCGACCCGAACATGCTCTTCTCGGCGCGGTCGCCGATCGCCGCCATGCCGGACGCGCTGAAGAAACTGCCGGTGGCGGCCCGCGTGTCGAACACCATCCGCTCGGCCGCGATGCGCGCCTGCGCCGTCTCATAGAGCACGTGGCCCGAGGCCTCGAGCCGATTGGTGTCGAGGTAGACGTCGACGACATCGGCGTAGAACTTCTGCCCCTTGACGTCTTCGTTTTCGAGCTCGACCTGCCCCGTGAACCGCCAGTGGTTCGCATCGATCTGCTCGATGCGCATCTGCTTGTGGTTGTAGCCGGGCACCTGCGCGGCCGCGAAGACCGGCGCCGCGAGCAGGAGCAGGACGGCACGGCAGAGCAGGCGGGACGTCATGCGGCGGTCGTGTCGGGGAGCGTCTGGAAGCGTATCACGCGGGCCCGAAGCCCTCGGCCACGAGGCGCGCGCGCAGCGGGCCGATGAGATAGATCGACCCGGCCAGGACGACCGGCGCGTCGTCGTCGAGCGCGATGGTCACCGCCTCGTACGGATCGACGACCGCGTCGATGCGGGTGCCGGTGGCGGCGAGGCGGGCGACGTCGGCGCGCAGCGCCTCCACGGCAGCCGCGCGCGGGGAGTCGGCGCGCGTGACGATGACGCGCCGGGCCCGCGCGACCAGCGGGCCGAGGACGCGGGTCACGTCCTTGTCGGCCATCACCGACGTCACCAGCGTCATCGGCGGCGTGTGGCTCACGTCCAGATACGACGCCAGCGCGCGCGCCCCGGCCGGATTGTGGGCGGCGTCGATCAGCACGCGCGCGTCACCGCGAGTCAGCCACTCGAGCCGGGCGGGCCAGCGCGCCTCGGCGAGGCCGGTCTCGACGGCCGCGGGTGGCACCGGCCGGCCGCCGACCGCGGCGTAGGTCTCGAGCAGGCGCACGGCCACCAGCGCGTTGCCGGCCTGGTGGGCGCCGCCCAGGGCCAGCCGCACGGGGCCGTAACGGGCGTCACGGGTCGACACCGTGACGTGCGCGTGGCCGTCGACGAGCGGCGTGTCGATGCCGACGCCGTCACGGGCGCGTATCACCGGCGCTCCGGCCGCGTCGGCTGCCTGCGCGATGACACGCCACGCCTCGTCCGGCACGTCTCCGACGACCAGCGGGACGCCGCGCTTGGCGATGCCGGCCTTCTCGCCGGCGATCGCGCCGATCGTCGTGCCGAGATGACGCTCGTGGTCGAAGTCGATGCTGGTGATGGCGCCGACGACGGGTGTGATCACGTTGGTGGCGTCGAAGCGTCCGCCCAGCCCCACCTCCACGACCGCGATGTCCACGCGCGCGTCGGCGAACATGACGAACGCCGCCGCGGTCGACACCTCGAAGAAGGTCGGGGGGGCCGCAAGGTCACCACAGGCCAGCAGCGCGTCCACGGCGTCGAACACCGTGACCAGGGCGTCGGAGAAGCGTCCAGGGTCGACGTCCTGGCCGTCGAGGGCGATGCGCTCCTCGACGCGGGCGAGGTGCGGCGACGTGTAGCGCCCGGTGCGGAGCCCCGCCGCGCGCAAGGCCCGCTCGGTCATGGCGCTGACCGAGCCTTTGCCGTTCGTGCCGGCCACATGGATGGCCGGGAACGAGGCGCACGGGTCGCCCAGCGCGGCCAGCAGCACCCGCATGGCGTCGAGCCCGAGCTTGATGCCGAACTGCTCGAGGGCGAACAGCCGCTCGACCGGCGTCATCGGCGCCGTCTCGTCAGCGGGCAGCGGCCGGCGCCGGACCCGTGAAGCGCAGCAGGCGGGCGAGCGTGCCCTTCAGCTCGCGGCGGTCGACCACCAGGTCGAGCATGCCGCGCTCGAGCAGGAACTCGCTGCGCTGGAACCCGGCCGGGAGCTTCTGGCGAATCGTCTGTTCGATGATGCGCGGCCCGGCGAAGCCGATGAGCGCCTTCGGCTCGGCGACGATGAAGTCGCCCAGCATCGCGAAGCTGGCGGTCACGCCGCCGGTGGTCGGGTCGGTGAGCACCGAGATGAACGGCAGCTGCGCGCGGTCGAGGCGGGCCAGTGCCGCCGACACCTTGGCCATCTGCATCAGCGACAGCGCGCCTTCCATCATGCGGGCGC
>CADEDM010000208.1 GCA_902826065.1 uncultured Acidobacteriota bacterium
AGGTCGAGCCCGACGCGCTCTCGTTCCCGTACTTCGACGAGTCGCTCGCCGAGGCGATGTCGCACGAGACGGAGCTGCTGTTCGACTACCTCGTGAAGGAAGATCGATCGGCGCTCGAGCTGCTCACGGCCGACTACACGTTCGTGAACGAGCGGCTCGCCCGGCACTACGGCATCGCTGGCGTGAGCGGCCCCACGTTCCGCAAGGTCCCCTATCCGGACGAAACGCGCCGCGGCCTGCTGGGCCACGGCAGCGTGCTCACGCTGACGTCGCACGGCAACCGCACCTCGCCGGTGCTGCGTGGCAAGTGGGTGATGGAAGTGCTGCTCGGCAGCCCGCCGCCTCCGCCGCCGCCCAACGTGCCGGAACTCGAGGCCACGAAGGCCACCGAGTCGGGCCGCCTGCTGTCGGTGGCGGAGCAGCTCGCGTCGCATCGCGCCAGCCCCGTCTGCAGCTCGTGCCACAACGTCATCGACCCGATCGGGCTCTCGCTCGACAACTTCGACGTCACGGGCGCGTGGCGTATCAAGGACCGCGGCGTCCCGGTCAACGCGTCCGGTCAGCTCTACGACGGCACGGCGCTCAACGGCGTGGCCGACCTCCGCACGGCGCTCGTAGCGCGGTCGGACGTGTTCATCACGCACATGACCGAGCGGATGTTGTCGTACGCGCTCGGCCGCCGCGTCGAGTACTACGACATGCCCACCGTGCGGCAGATCGTCAAGGACGCCAGGGCGAACGACTACCGCATGTCGTCGCTGATTCTCGGTGTCGTGAAGAGCGCCGCCTTCCGGACGGCGAGCGCCGACCGGACCGACGACACCCAGCCGCACTGACGCACGACTCACGAAGACCCCGGCTCGACCCCAGGCCGGACGACGAGGGAGCACAGAAATGGTTCTGACCAGGAAGCACATGTCGCGCCGAACGATGTTGCGTGGTGTCGGCGCCACGGTCGCGTTGCCGTTCCTCGAGTCGATGGTGCCGGCCGGCACTGCCTACGCGAAGACCAGCGCCGCGAAGGCCGCCGGCAAGGTGCGACTCGTGTGCATCGAGCAGGTGCACGGCGCCGCCGGCATCAGCGAGTACGGCCTGGCGAACCACTTGTGGATTCCGGAGGCCACGGGACGCAAGTTCGACCTGAGCAAGGGCAGCCTGAGCCCGCTCGAGCCGTTCCGCAACCAGCTCACGGTCATCAGCCAGACCGACGCCCGGATGGCCGAGGCCACCACGGCGCCCGAAGTCGGCGGTGACCACTTCCGGTCGAGCGCGGTGATGTACACGCACGCGCACCCGAAGCTCACCGAGGGCTCCGACGTCATGGTCGGCACCTCGATGGACCAGCTCTACGCACAGCGCATCGGCAAGGAGACGCCGATTCCGTCGATGCAGCTCACCATCGAGCCGGTCGACCAGTCGGGCGGCTGCGCCTACGGCTACGCCTGCGTCTACACCGACACGATCAGCTGGGCGGCGCCCGACCAGCCGCTGCCGATGATTCGCGACCCGCGCATGGTGTTCGAGCAGCTGTTCGGCTCGGGCGGCTCGCCGGAGCAGCGCGCGGCACGACGCGCCACCGACAAGAGCATCCTCGACATGCTCACGACGCAGATGCAGGACCTGCGCCGCTCGCTGGGCCCCACCGACCGTCAGCGTCTCGAGCAGTACGGCACCAACATCCGCGAGATCGAGTCACGCATCGCCCGCATCGAGGCCCGCAACTCGAGCGGGGAAGCGCGCGAGCTGCCCGGCGCGCCGGCGGGCGTGCCCGACTCGTTCGAAGAGCACGTCAAGCTGATGTTCGACCTGCAGGTGCTGGCGTTCTCGTCGGACACGACGCGCGTCTTCTCGTTCAAGATCGGCCGCGACGGATCGGGCCGGGTGTATCCGGGCAGCGGCGTCTCGCGCGGCTTCCACGACTCGTCGCACCACGGCTCGTCCGAGGAGCGCATCAAGGAATTCGCCGAGATCAACAAGCACCACGTCTCGATGCTGCCCTACTTCCTCGAGAAGCTGCAGGCGGCGCAGGACGGCGAGGCGAACCTGCTCGACAAGACCCTCATCCTCTACGGCTCGCCGATGGCCGTGGGCAACACCCACAACCACCGCAATTGCCCGCTGATCGTGCTGGGCAAGGGCGGCGGCGCGGTCGACCCGGGCGTCCACATCAAGGCCCAGGAAGGCACGCCGATGGCCAACGTCATGCTCACGCTGCTGCAGCGCCTCGGGCTCGACGACATGAAGAGCTTTGGCGACAGCACCGGCGAGTTCTCGTTCTCGGCGCCCGACACCACGGTGGCCTAGGCCGGCACGGAGCCATCCCATGCGAAGCACCCTGAAGACCTCCGCGTTCGTGATGGCGCTGGCGGCCCTCGTGGCGGCCGGCCCGGTCGCCCGCGCGATGGCGGCCGCCGAATCGCCCGTGGCCGACGCGGCCATGAAGAACGACGCCACCGGCGTGCGCGGCCTGCTGAAGGGCGGGGCCGACGTCAACGCGGCGCAGAGCGACGGCATGACCGCGCTGCACTGGGCCGCCCTCAACGGCGACCTGGCCACGATGGACCTGCTGCTCACGGCCGGCGCGACGCGCGAGTCGCTCACCCGCGTGGGCGCTTATACGCCGCTGCATCTCGCCAGCCAGCGCGGCCACGCCGCCGCCGTCGCGCGCCTGCTCGACGCCGGTGCGAAGGTGGCGCCGTTCACGGCCACCGGCGTGCAGGCGCTGCACCTCGCGGCCCAGGCCGGCGACGTCGCGGCCGTGAAGGCGCTGCTCGACAAGGGCGCCGACATCGACGCCACCGACAAGACCCACGGCCGCACCGCCGCGGTGTTCGCGGTCTCGAAGGATCGGCGCGAGGTGCTGAGCCTGCTGGCCTCCCGCGGCGCCAGGTTCCAGCTCACGACCACGGTCATCGACTACCGCGAGCGCGCGGCCGCCGACAAGACCGCACGCGAGACGCGCGACAAGGTGATGTCGGCGACGACCGGACGGAAGATCGACTCGAGTTTCGATCCCGATCCGCCGCCGCCAGGCACCGCGCCGAACAACGTGTCGGGCGCGCGCGCCGGCGGCATCCCGGTCGATCCCGGCGCCCAGGCCAGCGTGGCTCGCGCCGGTAACGTCGGCGGTGGCGGTCCCGGCGATCCGAACGAAGGCCGCCGCGGCGGCGGTGGCACGCGGCCGCCCTCGGACATCGAGCAGATTGGCAAGCAGGGCGGCTTCACGGCCCTCCACTACGCGGCCCGCGACGGCTTCGCGGCGGCGGCGACCACGATGCTCGACGCCGGGCTCGACGTGAACGTCCCGTCGGCCGGCGATCACACGACGCCGATGACCGTGGCGCTCATCAACGGCCAGTACGACCTGGCGCTGATGCTCCTGAAGCGGGGCGCCAACCCGAATCTGGCCAACGACGACGGCGTCACGCCCCTGTTTGCGACGCTCAACAACGAGTGGGCGCTGCGCACGTGGTACCCGCAGCCGACCGCGGGCGGCCAGCAGCGCGTCTCGTATCTCGAGACGCTCGAGGCGCTGCTGAAGGCCGGCGCCGACCCGAACAGCCGGACGACGTCGCACATCTGGTACGCGGCCTACAACACCGGCCGCATGGGCGTCGACTTCGCCGGCGCCACGCCGTTCTGGCGCGCGGCCTACTCGCTCGATGTCGAGGCGATGCGGCTGCTGGTGAAGTACGGCGCCGACCCCGACATCCCGACCATGACTTACGGCGCGACGCGCCGGCCCAACGACCCGTCGGGCCTGCAGAGCATCGCCACCGGCGGACCGCACGTGCCGGCGTTCCACGCCGCCAGCGGCGTCGGCTACGGCACCTCGCGCGTCGCGCAGCAGCACCGCCATGTGCCCGAGGGCTGGATGCCGGCGGCGAAATACTTCGTAGAGGAACTGGGCGTGAACGTGAACGTCCGCGACGCCGACGGCTTCACCGCGCTGCACCACGCCGCCGCGCGCGGCGACAACGAGGTCATCAAGTATCTGATCTCGAAGGGCGCCGACGTGAAGGCCGTGAACCGCACGGGCCAGACCACGGTCGACATGGCCAACAGCCCCGAGCAGCGCACCCAGCCGTTCCCCGACACGATCGCCCTGCTCGAGTCACTGGGCGGGGTGAACAACCACAACTGCCGCGCCTGCAAGTAGCGCGCGGCTCCGCGGCTCAGTCCAACGCCGTCCTCGCTCACGCGGGGACGGCGTTCGTCATTCCAGGGCGCGAGTGATGACGACGCGCGCCTGCTTGATCTCGTCGTCGCTCACGAGGTGCCCCATTCCGGGGTAGATGCGCTCGGTCACCTGGGCGCCCATCATCCCGAGCACCACGGCCGTCTCGTCCACGCGGGCCTTCGGCACGTGGCTGTCGACGTCGCTGCTGCCGAGGAACACCGGCAGGCCGGCGAGCCCGGCCCGTCCGCTGGCGTCCCACGACGTGCCCGGGGGGCCGATGAGCCCGCCACTGAACGCCACCAGCCCGCCGTAGCGCGCGGGCTGCTGCCACACGAACTCCGACGCGAGACAGGCGCCCTGCGAGAACCCGAGCAGCACGATCCGCTCGCGTGCGACGCCGGCAGCCGTGACCTGGGCGACGAGTTCGCCCAGCGCCCGCAGGGCCGACGACAGGAACGGCTCGTTCTGGTCGCGGGGCGCCAGGAACGACAGCGGATACCAGGTGCGGCCGGCGGCTGCGGGGCCGAGATACGTGAGGTCCGGGAACGCCAGATGATCCGCGAGCTCGAGGATGTTGCGCGGCTCGGCGTTGCGGCCGTGCACGCAGATGACGACGCCGCGGCCCTGCCCGAGGGGCGGGCCCAGCGCCGCCACCGGCTGTCCGCCGTGCGGATGCGACGTGTCGCTCATGCGCGATACCGGACCTGCGCCAGGCCGGCGGTGATCGATCCGCGATGCGGTTCCTCCCACGGCGGCAGCTTGAGATCACGGCCCAGGGCGTCGGGCGCTTCATCGACGGCGAAGCCCGGGGCCATCGTGGCGACCTCGAACAGCACGCCGCCTGGCTCGCGGAAGTAGATCGACGTGAAGTACTGACGGTCGCGCACCTCGGTCACGCCCGCGCCGGCGCGCAGCAGTTCCTCGCGCAGCGCCAGTTGTTCCTCGCCGGTGCCGATGGCCATGGCCACGTGGTGCACGGTGCCGACGCCGTTCCTGGCCCGCGGCGCCGTCGGGTTGTGCAGGAGGTCGATGCTCCGGCCCGGGCCGCCGCCGTGCACCGTCATGCGGGTGCGGGCGCCGTCCTGTCCCGCGTTGGTCCAGCCGAGGCGCTCTTCCATGAAGGCGATGGTCGGCCCGGGGTTGGCGATGGTCATCGTGACGCTGTGCAGTCCGCGGATCGCGTGCGTCCCGTCCACGGTGCCGGCGGTCCACGGCGTGCGGGTATCCGCGTCCGAGCCCACCAGCTCGATGAGCAGCCCGGATGGATCGACGACCACGAGGGCCGCCTCGCCGAAGCGGGTCTCGTCGTCAGCGGGCGCCAGGCCGGCGGCCTCGAGCCGTTGCCGCCACCATGCGAGCGACGCTGCGGGCACCGAGAACGACGTCGTCGTCACCTGGCCGGCGCCCTTGATGCCCACCGGCACGCCGTAGCCGGCGTACGGGAAGGTGGTCCAGATGGTGCCGGGCGTGCCGCGTTCGTCGCCGTAATAGAAGTGATAGACGTGGTGGTTGTCGAAGTTGACGGTCTTCTTCACCAGCCGCAGCCCGAGGTGCTCGAGGCAGAAGTCGAGATCGGGCTGGGCGTGGTCGACGGTAGCCGTCACGTGGTGCAGGCTGAGGATGTCGGGCATGGGCGTGGCCGGCGGCGCCGGTCCCGCGATTCTAACGTCACGCCGTGCTGCAGGTCCCGATCTACACTGGGCGTTCGGTCGGGCGCGCGGGCAGCACGCCACGCGCGCCGCCGATCGCGGAGGCTCCAATGGCGCTGCAGCTCGGACAACTCGCCCCCGACTTCGAAGCCGACACCACCCAAGGCCGCATCAAGTTCCACGACTGGATCGGCGACTCGTGGGCCGTGCTCTTCTCACACCCCAAGGACTTCACCCCGGTGTGTACGACCGAGCTCGGCTACATGGCCAAGCTGAAACCCGAGTTCGACGCGCGGAACGTCAAGGTCATCGGTCTCAGCGTCGACCCCACCGACAAGCATGCGAAGTGGGCCGAGGACATCAAGGAGACGCAGGGCCACGCCCCCAACTTCCCGATGATCGGCGATCCGACACTGGCGGTCTCGAAACTCTACGGGATGCTGCCGGCGGAAGCGGGCGAGTCGTGCGAAGGCCGCACCGCCGCCGACAACATGACGGTGCGGAACGTGTTCGTGGTCGGCCCCGACAAGAAGGTGAAGTTGATCATCGCCTACCCGATGACGACGGGCCGGAACTTCGACGAGGTGCTGCGCGTGATCGACTCGCTGCAGCTCACCGCCAAGCACCGCGTGGCCACGCCGGTGAACTGGAAGCACGGCGAGGACGTGATCATCGCCGGCTCCGTCTCCGACGACGAAGCGAAGAAGATCTACCCCGACGGCTGGAAGGCGCCGCGCCCGTACATCCGCATCGTGCCGCAGCCCCGGGCCTGACCTCGTGATGCGGCGGCCGGCGCGTCCACGGGGCGTGCCGGTCGTCGGACATCCATGCGTGGTGCGGCCGCCACGATCGGATAAGCTCAACCCATGGCCGTTCCGGGCCCCGTTCGCGGGCTCCTTGCCCTGCGCGTGCTGCTGGGCGTCTTCTTCGTGTTCATGGGCCTGGGCAAGATCGGCTGGCTCACCGACCCGTCGATCCTCACCGAGCAGCTCAAGGGCTATCTCGATGGCGGCAACGTCTGGACCCGCGCCTACGTCCAGGCGCTCTGCCTGCCCGGCGCACCGCTGTTCGCGCGCATCATCCCGCTGGCCGAGATGGCGACCGGCGCCGCGTTCCTGCTCGGCGCCTACACGCGCGTGGCCGCGATCCTCGCGCTGCTGATGATCCTGAACTTCCATTTCGCCAGCGGCATCGTGTTCGAGTACCGCTATCTGACCAACGGCTACGGGCTGCCGGTGGTCGGCGGCCTGCTGGCCCTCGCCCTCGGCGGCGCCGCGCTGCCGCTCAGCGTGCGGAAAGGGTGAGCGCGTGATGGCGCGTCGCAGTGGCCGCGAGCGGTTCACCGAGCTGCTCTTCTACGCGGTGGTGCTGGCCATGGGCTGGCTGGCCCTGCAGGTGATCTGGCCGTTCCTGGCGCCGCTGGCGTGGGCCGCGATCCTGGCGATGACGCTGCGGCCGGTCTACATGCGGTTCTGCATCCGCATGCGCAACGGCAACGCCGCGCTGATCACGACGTTGATGGCCGGGCTGCTGATCATCACCCCGGCGGCGTTCCTGGTGGCGGTGATGGCGCAGCAGGTGCCTGACGCGATCGCCTACATCAACCGCATGTCGTCGACCACGCCGCAGCGGATCACGCAGTTCTGGCAGGCGCTGGAAGCCCGCGTGCCGTTCGACCTGCCCGCCGACCCGATGGCCCTGCTGGCCACCGGCGCCCAGAACGTGGCGACGTTCCTCGCGACGCATGCCGGATCGGTGCTGGCCGACATCCTCGCCACCTTCGGCAGCATCCTCGTGATGCTGTTCGTGCTGTTCTTCTTCCTGCGCGATGGCCGGGCCTTCGTGGAGGTCATCCGCCGTGTGCTGCCGTTCAACGAGGACGAGAGCGAACGGCTGATCCGCGAAACCAGCGAGCTGGTCGTCGCCAGCGTCGGCGCGGGCCTCACCGTGGCGTTCGTGCAGGGCCTGGTCGGCGGCCTCGTGTTCTGGATCCTCGGGGTGCCGGCACCGGCGGTGTGGGGCGTGGCCATGGCCATCACCTCGCTGCTGCCGGTGGTGGGCGCGACGCTGGTGTGGGTGCCGGTGGCGGCGTGGATGTTCTTCTCCGGCGACATGACCCGCGCCCTCATCCTGACCGTCCTGTGCGCGGGCGTGCTGGGCTCGGTCGACAACGTGCTGCGGCCGGTGCTGCTGGCCGGCCGCACGTCGGCCAGCGGCCTGGTCGTGTTCATCGGCCTGCTGGGCGGCGTCTCGGCGTTCGGCTTCGTGGGCCTGGTGCTGGGCCCGATCGTGCTGGTCACCGCCGGCACGCTCATCGACGCGCTGACCCGTCGCGTCCGGACGCCGGCCGACGAGTCGATCGCGGTGATCGAGTGAGCGACGAGGCGTCGTCCGCGCACGAGGCGTGGATGCGACGCGCCCTGGCGCTGGCCGCGCAGGCGGGGACGCAGGGCGAAGTGCCCGTGGGCGCCGTCGTCGTCGTGGACGGGGAAGTGGTGGGCGAGGGGTGGAATCAGCCCATCGCCACCAGCGACCCGACCGCGCACGCCGAGATCGTGGCGCTGCGCGCCGCCGCCACGCGCGTGAAGAACTACCGCCTCAGCGGCGCCACCCTGGTCGTCACCGTGGAGCCATGCCTGATGTGCGTGGGCGCCATGATCCACGCGCGCATCGGCACCGTGATCTATGGCGCGCACGAGCCGCGCGCCGGCGCGCTGGGTTCGGCGGTCGCGGCGCACGAGACGCCCGGGCTCAACCATCGGCTGGACGTCGTCGTCGGCGTCTTGGCCGACGAGTGCCGCAGCCTGATGCTCGAGTTCTTTCGTGACCGGCGCTAGGCGGCGCAGGCTGGCCGGAGGGTCGCCGGACGGGCTATAATCTGATGTTCCGGCTCGCCGGACGCGGTCCCACCTCTGCGGAGAGGTACCGAAGTGGTCGTAACGGGGGCGCCTCGAAAGCGTCTTGTCCGAAAGGGCACGTGGGTTCGAATCCCACCCTCTCCGCCAT
>CADEDM010000209.1 GCA_902826065.1 uncultured Acidobacteriota bacterium
CACAGGTCACGTTCCCCGACGCCGGCCTGCGCACCATCATCCGCGGCTACACGCGGGAATCCGGTGTCCGCAATCTCGAGCGCGAGATCGGCGCCATCTGCCGCAAGGTCGCCCGGCGCCGCGCCGACGGCATCACCGATCGCGTGAAGGTCACGCCACCAGTCGTGCAGGAGCTGCTGGGCGCGCCGAAGTTCCTCGATGAGGAAGTGGCCGACCGCACCAAGCGGCCCGGCGTGGCCATCGGCCTGGCGTGGACGCCGGTGGGCGGCGACGTGCTGTTCATCGAGGCGTCGCGCATGTCGGGCGGCGCGTCGCTCACGCTGACGGGACAGCTCGGCGACGTGATGAAGGAGTCGGCGCGCGCGGCGCTGTCGTGGGTGCGCGCCCACGCCGCGCAGTGGAGCATCGATCCCGACTTCTTCAAGAGCTCCGAGTTGCACGTGCACGTGCCGTCGGGGGCGATCCCGAAGGACGGGCCGTCGGCAGGCGTCACCATGACCACCGCGATGGTGTCGGAGCTGACGCGCCGGCCGGTACGCGGCGACATCGCCATGACCGGCGAGATCACGCTCTCGGGCAAGGTGCTGCCGGTCGGCGGGATCAAGGAGAAGGTGCTGGCCGCCAAGCGGCTCGGCATCCGCGAGATCATCCTGCCGCGGCAGAACGAGAAGAACGTCAACGAGGACCTGAGCGACGAGCTCAGGAAGGGCCTCACACTGCACCTCGTGAGCAGCATCGACGAGGTGCTGCTGCTGGCGCTCGTGCCGGTGCGCAGCACGAGCGCCGCCAAGCGTGGCGCGCGCCGGGCGCAACCAGCGATGCAGTAAGCTCCGGAGGCCCGCCGTCCGGCCGGGCCGTCCGATGCGCGTCGTCTACTCGCCCCGCTATCACCTCGACTTCGGGGCGCACGTCTTCCCGACCGTCAAGTACCGGCGGGTCGCCGAGGCCGCGGCCAGTCGCGGACTGATTCCGGGCGGCTTCACCGAGCCGGTCCAGGCCACCTGGGAGGACCTGGCGCTCGTCCACACGCCGGCCTACCTGGCCGCGCTGCGTCACGGCACGCTCTCGCCGGCCGATCTCGCACGTCTCGAGATTCCCTGCGACACCGCCATCGTCGAGGGCTTCCGACTGATGACCGGCGGCACCCTCACCGCCATGGACCTGGCCCTCGACGGCGTCGATCGCGTGGCGGTGCACATCGGCGGCGGGTTCCACCACGCCTTCGCCGGCCACGGCGAGGGCTTCTGCGTGTTCAACGACATCGCGGTGGCCATTCGCCGCGCGGTCGCGGCTCGCCAGATCGGCCGCGCCGCCGTTCTCGACGTCGACGTGCACCAGGGCAACGGCACGGCGGCGATCTTCGGCGGAGATCACCACGTCGACACGGTGTCGCTGCACGAGCAGGACAACTACCCTGCGGTGAAACCGCCGAGCACGGTGGATGTCGGCTTCGCGCGCGGCGCCGACGATGGGGCCTACCTCGCCGCGCTCGACGAAGTGCTCGAGCGCCTGATGGCGCGCCTGCCCGATGTCGTGGTCTACGTCGCCGGCGCCGACCCCTACGCCGACGATCAGCTCGGCGGTCTGGGACTCACGCTGGACGGCCTGCGCGAGCGCGATCGCCGCGTGTTCGTCGCGCTGGCCGCCGCCGGCGTGCCCGTGGTCGTGGTGCTGGGCGGCGGCTACGCACGGCGTCTCGACGACACCGTGGCCATTCACGTCGCCACACTGGTCGAGGCGGCCGCGTGACGTCGACGGCGAATTGGGCGGCGTGCGCACTCGTCGCCGTGCTGGCGGCCTCCTTGTCGCTGTCGTCGCCCAACATCGAAGCCGACACCGTCACGCTCGTGGAAGGCACGCGCACCGCGCAGCGATGCATCGAGCAGCAGATCCGGCCCTGTCCCGCCATCTCCGCGTACTCGCTGCAGCAGACGATCGTGGCGGCCGCCGCCACCTGGAACGGCTGGCCCGTGGAGCGCACGACACGGCTCCTGGCCGCGTTGTCGGGGCTCTCGGTCGGGCTGCTGGCGATCCTGACCGTGACGCGCCTCTCATCGCAGCATCGCGCGACCGGGCTCGCGGTCGTCGCCGCGGGACCCTTGCTCTACTATGCGCGCTCGAGTTTCGGCGAAGCCCTGGCGTGCCTGGCTCTCGCCTGGTTCATCGTCGTCATCGTGCGTGACCACGAACCACGCGCCGCGCAGCTGACGGGGATCGGTATTGCCGCGCTGTGGGCCAGCCTCGGCAAGGACACGATGCCGCTCTTCGTCGTGCTCTTCGGTCTTGCCGCGGTCTGGCTCGACGACCGTCGGCCTCGCGGCGGGTGGCCACGGGTGTGCGCCACCGTCGTCGGCGCGAGCGCCGGCGCGGCGGCGTTCGCCGGCTTCCACAGGTTCCGCCTCGGCACGTTCTACAACGCCGAGTACGTCGACCATCCCGAGTTCTTCCTGTCCAGCCCGCTCGACGTCTCGTCCGCCTTTCTCGGACACTGGCTGGCGCCGTCAGCCGGGCTCGTCTGGTTCTGGCCCCTGGCGGCTGCGGTGCTGTTGTGGTCGGGCCGGCACGGGGCGGCGTCCGCCGCCATCGCGGCCGCCTACGCGGCGGGAACGTCGCTCTGGTGGGCGCCGTTCGGCTGGGTCGCCTGGGGTGACCGGTTGCTGTATCCCGTCGTCGTCGGGGCGGTGTTCCTGTGCCTGCTGCTGCGGCGGCCGGCCGTGCGCATTCCATGGCCCATCGTCGCGCTGTCGACCGTGACGGGGATCGCGGCGATCGCCACGGCGCTCGATCCAGGGGCGTTGGCGGCGTTTTTCGCGGCTGACGCCAGGTTCCCCGGCCCACCGACGATCCAGGCCGACGTCACGCTCTATCGTGCGTTCCTGAGACACCTGACCTGGGAACGCTGGCTCGACCTGCGCCTCGTGTTCACCGGCGCGGCGACGGCACCGGGCATGGCGGCGAGCGTCGCGCTCGTACTCGCGGTGGGGCTGGTGGCCCCAGGCGCGGCCGGACGCGGCGCCGGCGACCGGAATCCACCGCGTGCCTGACCGGCGTCGTCCCGGTGGACCGCCAACGCGCCGTCGAGGAACGCCAGGAGTCGGCGGGCAGGTCAGCCGAGCAGGGCCAGGCCGGCCACCGTCTTCATGTCCATGATCTCGCCGCGGCGAATCATCGCCCGCACCTCGTCGAGTGCGAAGGTCTGCGGCTCGATCACCTCGTCCTCGTCCTGGCGTGCGGTCGAATCCGGTGCCGGCGGCATGAGGCCGGTGCACCGGTAGAACTTCATCCACTCGTCACAGAATCCCGGCGTCGGGAACAGCTCGCCCAGTTCGTCGAGCACGCCTGGCACGAGGCCCACTTCCTCCTCGCACTCGCGCGCCGCGCCGAGTCGCGGATCCTCGCCCGGTTTCAAGCTGCCGGCGGGCAGTTCCCAGATGAACCGGTCGAGGGCGTAGCGGTACTGCCGGATCAGGATGACGCGATCGGGCGCCGGCATCGGCAGCAGCACTACCGAACCCGGATGCCGCACCACGTCCATGGTGACGGTATGTCCCGAGGGCAGCGTGACCCGGTCGACCGAGAGCGCGAAGACGCGCCCGCGATACACCTCCCGACGCTCATGAACGGTCGTCGGCGTCGGCATGCGGTGTCTCCATGAACAGGGTGGCGCGCCGATCGGCGGGCGTGATGGCTTCGAGCACCGCGTGCAGGTCGTCGGGCAAGGCCGCCTCGAACGTCAGACGCTCACCCGTGCGCGGATGCGTGAACGCCAGCCGTTCGGCGTGCAGGAACGGGCGTGTGAGCTGCTGCACGGCGCGGATGTCGTTGGCCACGCGCTTGTGCACCCCGCCGTAGAGCGCGTCGCCGACGATGGCGTGGCCGATCGCGCTCAGGTGGACGCGGATCTGGTGCGTGCGCCCGGTGGCGATGGCGACGCGAATCAGGGTGACGCCGGGCAGGTGCTTGGCCCAGGTGACGCGCGTCACGGCCGACCGGGCGCGGCGCGCGCGGGTCGAGACCTTCTCGCGGTGCACGGGATCCCGGCCGATCGGCAGGTCGATGCGCCGCCGGTTGTGCACGACCCCCCACACCAGCGCGACGTACTCCTTCTCGACCTCGCGGTCGTGGAACTGCCGCGCCAGTTCCTGGTGGGCGGCGTCGTGCTTGGCCACGACCATCACCCCCGACGTGCCCTTGTCGAGCCGATGGACGATGCCGGGCCGCGACTCGCCGCCGATGCCACTCAGATCCTTCACGTGGTGCAACAGCGCGTGCACCAGGGTGCCGGTCGCATGGCCGGCGCCCGGATGCACGACCAGTCCGGCCGGCTTGTTGACGACCACGAGGTCGGGGTCGTCGTGGAGGATGCCGAGCGGCAGGTCCTCGGGCTCCAGCGTCGACGGCGTCGTGTCGGGCAACGTCACGGTGACCTGATCGCCCGGACGCACGGCGGTGTTTGCCTTGGGCCTGGCGACGCGCGCCACCGAGACGCGGCCGTCGTCGATCAGCCGCTGGACCTGCGCCCGGGAGTGGTTGGGCAGTTCGCCCGCGAGGAACTTGTCGAGGCGCAGGCCCGCGTGATCGGGTCCGGCCTCGAAGGACACCGGTGTCATGACGTGGGACCGAAGCGTACGTCGCCGGCGCGGGCGGCGTCCATCACCCCTGACCGCGGCAGGTACGCGGCGCCGCCGGGGAGACCGGTGCGGGTCAGCGCCGTCGTCCGGCCGGGCCTGCGGCGGCCACGGTTGCGGCGGTCGCCGCGCGACGGCCCAGCCAGGCCAGCATCACGATACTGAGCGGCGCCAGCACCAGCGAGATCATCTGCGAGGTCGAGAACATCGACACCGCGCCCCGGTCGTCGCCGCGGAAGAACTCGATGATGAACCGCGACACCGCGTACATCAGCACGAACTGCCAGAACGTCCGGCCGGCGTACGGCCGTCCGCGCCGCTCGATGACGAGCAGCACCAGCAGGATGACGAACCCGGCCATCGACTCGTAGAGCTGCGTCGGGTGCAGCGGCACGTTGAGAGGCGTGCCCACGTTCATCGCTGCCGCCGGGTCGGTGAAGGTGATCGCCCAGGCGACCTGCGTGGGCTTGCCGTAGCAGCAGCCGGCCATCAAGCATCCGAGCCGGCCCACCATGTAGCCCAGCGCGATGCCGGGCGCGAACAGGTCGCCCGACGTCCACAGCGGCAGCTTGTGCTTGCGCAGCTGGTAGATGCACGTGAGCGACGCCGCGATCAGGCCGCCGTAGAACACGCCGCCCGAGCGCATCAGGGTGAAGAACTGCTCGCGGCTGCTGGTGAAGTTGTCGAACTCGACGATGAGGAGCAGGCCCTTGGCGCCCACGAGCGCCGCGATGATCACCCAGATGCCCAGGTCGAGCACCTTGTTGCCGTCGAGCCCGGCCTCGCGGGCCCGGCGCACGCCCAGCCACAGCCCCAGCAGGTAGGCCGCCGCGAGCAGGACCCCGTACGAGTAGATCGTGACCGGTCCGGCTTCAAACAGGATGGGATGCACGGCGAGTCCTCGCGACGTCGATCACGACGTCGAGCAGCAGGAACACGACGCCGACGGTGATGGCGGCGTCGGCGACGTTGAAGGCCCAGAAGTGCCAGTCGCCCCAGTAGGCGTCGACGAAGTCGAGCACGTAGCCGGCCGTCGCCCGGTCGATGAGATTGCCGATCGCGCCGCCGAGCACGCCGGCCAGGCCGATCCGGGCCAGCCGATGCTCGTCGGGAAGACTGGCGGCGTACCACGCCACCCCGGCCAGCGCCGTGCCGGCCACGGCGACGAGCACGGCCGCCTTGAACGGGAAGTCGATCCCGTTGAGCAGGCCGAACGCCGCGCCGGTGTTGTGCACCCGCGTCAGGCTGAGCCAGCCGTCGAACACGTCGAGGCTCTCGTGCAGCGCCAGACGCCCGCGCACCAGCGCCTTGGTCCACTGGTCGAGCGCCACGACCACGACGACGATGATGAGCTCGAGGCGGCGCATCGCGTCTAGAGACTCACCGCTTCGGACAGCGCATCGACGCAGCGCGAGCACAGGCCCGAGCGGTCGGCCGTGGTCGACACCTCGGGGACGACGCGCCAGCAGCGCTCGCACTTCTGCCCGTCGGCCCGCGACACGGTGGCGACCGGCGGGCCGTCGTCAGGTCCGCCGCCCGCGAGCCGCACGGCCGACACGCCGAAGAGCGTGGGCAGGAACGTCTCGTAGCGGCGCAGCAGGTCGAGCATCGCGCCGCCCGCGGCCAGGTCGACCGCCGCCGAGAGATTGCCGGCGATGGTCTTGTCCTGGCGTTTCTCTTCGAGCGCGACGTTGACGACGTCGCGTACCGCGCCCAGCCGCGCCCAGCGATCGACCAGGTCGGCATCGACCATGGCGTCGAGGTCGCGCCGGAACAGCGCCATGTGCACCGAGGCCTCGCGGTCACCCGGCAGGCCGCGCCACAACTCGTCCATCGTCACCGACAGCACCGGCGCCAGCAGGCGCGCCAGGCCATCTGCCACGACGAACATCGCGGTCTGGCCCGAGCGGCGCGCACCGGACTTGGCGCCGAACGTGTACATCCGGTCCTTCGTGACGTCGACGTAGAAGGCGCTCACGTCCACGGTGATGAACTGGTTGGCGAGCTGGAACACGGTGGGGTAGTCGTAGTCCTCGTAGGCGGCCACGATGCGCCGGGCGACGTCGGCGTACTTCGCCAGCATCCAGCGGTCGATCTCTTCCAGCTTCGCTACCGGGACGGAGTCGTCCTTGGGGTCGAAGTCGTAGAGGTTCGCCACCAGCACGCGCAGCACGTTGCGGATCTTCCGGTAGGCCTCGACCGTGCGGGTCAGGATCTCCTTGCCGATCCGGATGTCCTCGCGGTAGTCGACCATCGCCGTCCACAGCCGCAGGATCTCCGCGCCGCTCTGCTTGATGACGTCCTGCGGGAAGACGCTGTTGCCCAGCGACTTCGACATCTTGCGGCCGTCTTCGGCCATGACGAAGCCGTGCGTGAGCACCTGGTCGAACGGCGCCCGCCCGCGGGTGCCGATGCCGACGAGCAGCGAGCTGTGGAACCAGCCGCGATGCTGGTCGCTGCCTTCGAGGTAGATGTCGGCCGGCCAGCGGTGATCCTCGCGGAACGGCAGCACGGCCTCGTGGCTCGAGCCCGAGTCGAACCAGACGTCGAGGATGTTGGCCTCGCGCTCGAACTCGGCGCTGCCGCACGACGGGCACGTCAGGCCCGCCGGGACGAACTCCTCGAATGGCCGCTCGTACCACGCGTCGGCGCCATAGGTGTCGAACACCGTCGCCGCCTGCTCGACCAGCTCGCGTGTGAGGACGGCGGTGCCGCACTTCACGCAGTCCATCGCCGGGATCGGCACACCCCAGGCGCGCTGGCGCGAGATGCACCAGTCGGGGCGGTTGGCGATCATGCCCTCGATGCGCGCCCGGCCCCAGCTCGGGATCCAGCGCGTGTCGGCGATCGACGTGAGCGCCTTCTGGCGCAGGTCCTGCGCTTCCATGGCGATGAACCACTGCGCCGTGGCCAGGAAGATGACCGGGTTGTGGCAGCGCCAGCAGTGCGGGTACTGGTGATGGAAGTCCTCGCGGTGCCACAGGCGTCCGGCGGCGGCAAGCGCTGCCTCGACGTTCGGATTGGCCTTCCACACCTGCTGGCCGGCGAACTGCTCGACGCTGTCGTTGTAGTGCCCGCCGGCGTCGAGAGGTGCGTAGATCTCGAGGCCGTACTTGACGCCGGTGTGGTAGTCGTCGGCGCCGTGACCGGGCGCGGTGTGCACGGCGCCCGTGCCGGCGTCGAGCGTGACGTAGTCGGCGAGCACGCCGACGGAGTCGCGGGCATACAGCGGATGCCGGAAGACGAGTCCCTCCAGCACGCGGCCCGGGAAGGTCGCCAGCCGAGTGTCGAACGACCGGCCCGTCTTCGCCGCGACCGAGCCGGCCAGCTCCGTGGCGACGATGACCGCCGTGCCGTCGACGTCATAGGCGCCGTATTCGAACTCCGGATGGAACGCGATCGCCAGGTTCGAGGGGATGGTCCAGGGCGTGGTCGTCCAGATCAGCACCGACACGGGGCGATCGCCGAGCCCGGGGATGCGCGCCGAGGCCTCGGCGCGGCTGCCGTCGCCGAGCGGGAACTCCACCGTGATCGAGGGCGAGACGTGCGCCTCGTACTCGACTTCCGCCTCGGCCAGTGCCGTGCGGCAGTGCGTGCACCAGTGCACGGGCTTCTTGCCCTTGTAGACCATGTCCTTGGCGACGAAGTGCCCCAGCGCGCGCACGATCGCCGCCTGGTAGCGGAACGCCATGGTCAGGTAGGGGTCGTCCCACTTGCCGAGGATGCCGAGCCGCTTGAAGCCTTCCCGCTGGATGCCGACGTATTTCTCGGCGTACTTCCGGCACTCGCGCCGGAAGTCGGCGACCGACAGCTCACGCTTCTTCGGGCCGAGCTCGCGGTCGACCTTCAGCTCGATGGGCAGCCCGTGGCAGTCCCAGCCGGGCAGGTACGGCGCATCGAAGCCGAGCATGTTGTGCGACTTGACGACCAGATCCTTGAGGATCTTGTTCATCGCCGTGCCGATGTGGATCTCGCCGTTGGCGTAGGGCGGCCCGTCGTGCAGCAGGTACTTCGTGGCGCCCTTGCGCGCCGCCCGAATCTGCCCGTACAGATCCATCGCGTCCCAGCGCGCGATCGTCTCGGGTTCGGCGGTCTGCAGGTTGGCCTTCATCGAGAAGGCCGTGCGCGGCAGGTTGCACGTGTCTT
>CADEDM010000210.1 GCA_902826065.1 uncultured Acidobacteriota bacterium
GGCCGCTACATCCCCGGCCAGCCGCCCGCCCAGCAGTTCCGCAACCCGGTGCACTGCTCGGAAGTGTCGAACGACGGGCTCGTCTACGTGTGCGACCGTCCGAACGACCGCGTGCAGGTCTTCGACAAGACCGGCAAGTTCATCAGCGAGCACTTCGTCGAGACCAACACCCTGGCCGACGGCTCGGTGTGGGACATCGCCTTCTCGAAGGACGCCGCCCAGAAGTACATCTACATGGCCGACGGCGTGAACGAGCACGTGCGCATCTTCGACCGCAAGTCGATGACCGAGCTCACCAACTTCGGCTACGGCGGCCGTCAGCCCGGCATGTTCCTGGGCGTGCACTCGATCGCCACCGACTCGAAGGGCAACATCTACACGACGGAAACCTACACCGGCAAGCGCCTGCAGAAGTTCGTGTTCAAGGGCGAGGGCCCGGTGACCGCGAAGAAGCAGGGCGTGCCGTGGCCGAAGACGAGCGGCAACTAGCGCTCGACTGAGTCAGCGACGCGGCGGCAGCCTCAGGGCTGCCGCCGTTGTCATGTACGGCGCCTGGTTGGCCCGGCGTTCTGGACTATCCTGCGGCGGCGTGGCCGCGTTTCTCACGGAGACTCCCATGCAACTCGGCGCGTTCTCGATCAGTCTCGCCGTCAAGGATCTCGCGGCCTCGCGGGCCTTCTACGAGGTCTTCGGCTTCTCGGCGTTCGCCGGCGACGGCACGCACTGGCAGATCATGAAGAATGGCCCGCACGTGATCGGCCTGTTCCAGGGCATGTTCGACAGGCACATGCTCACGTTCAACCCCGGGTGGGATCAGGACGCGCAGGCGGTGGCGGACTTCACCGACGTGCGCGAGTTGCAGCGGCGGGTCAAGGCCGCCGGGCTCACCCTCGCGAGCGAAGCAGACGAGACCACGAGCGGCCCGGCCAGCTTCGTCGCGCTCGACCCCGACGGCAACCCCGTGCTGGTCGATCAGCACGTGTAGCCGCCGCCGCGTGTCTCTCGACGTCTCGCCGGCCGCCGTCCGGCGCGCCCGGCCGGTCCGGCGGATCGGGTAATCTAGATTCGAGGGATCGACATGAAGGTAGCGAGGTTCGGATTCGTCGCGCTGGCCGGCGCATGGCTGCTGCTCGTGACCGCGACGCCGCAGGCGGCGCAGTCGAAGACCACCAACGACGGCATCTTCAGCGACGCCCAGGTGACGCGCGGAGAAGCCGCGTACAAGAAGGACTGCAGCTCGTGCCACGGCGACGGACTCGAGGGCGACGGCTTCGCGCCGGCGCTGAGTGGCTCGGAGTTCATGAGCGCGTGGAACGGCACCAGCGTCGGCGATCTCTACGACCGCATCCGCATCTCGATGCCGCCGAGCAACCCGGCGTCGGTGCCCGCGCAGATCAAGGTCGACGTCATCGCCTTCGTGCTGAAGACCAACAAGTTCCCATCCGGGAAGGCCGATCTGCCGGTCGAGGGCCTCAAGGACATCAAGTTCGACCTGCCGAAATAGTCGGCGCACCCTCGAAGCTGTCCTGCCCGGGCACACGGGTGTGCTGGAACGGCACACGCCACCGCCGAATTCCGTGGACGACATTGCGCCCTCCGGCATGCCCGCCGGCGGGCGTTTTTCGCATTCGGCGGCTGAATCCTTCGACGATCCGCACGGCCTCGCCCGTCTCCGCGCGTTGCTCGCCGTCGCGGCACACGGGTTGCACATCCCTCGGCGTGCTGGACACGCCTCGTCCACTCGCGTCGATGCCCGCCAACCTGGTGCACACCTGCCCGGTGTGCGGGCACGAGATGGCCGTCATGGTGGCCGAGACGCCGAAGGGCCGCCTGACGCAGTGCGCCAGTTGCGGCGAACTCGACTACCGCCGCACGGCCATGGCGGCTCCGCCCACCCTGCCCGGGCGCTCGTAAGTCGCGCTGGCTCAACCGGTAGATCGTGGGACGAGCGGTGCGCCATCAGGCTCGCCGGCGTGCTACTTCTGAATCGCCAGCCTGCCCGGAGACGACCCTCGTGACCCGTTCGTTCGCTGCCGTCCTCGCTCTCACCCTCGTCACCCTCGCCCCCGCGTCTGCCGCCGCGCAGCAGGATCGCGGCACCGTCTACATCAGCGGCGGGGCCTTCGCCGCCATCGAACAGGCGCCCTCGAGCACCGGGTTCGGCGGCGACACCGACGCCAGCGGCACCGTGCCCGCCGGCATGCTCGGCGTCGGCGTGCACCTGACGCCGCGCGTCTCGGCGCGCGTCGAGTGGTCGATCACCGACGAACTCGACATCAACCAGGCCTACGCCTATCCGGCGCTGCTGTCGCTGGCACCCGGCGTGGGCAGCCTGCCGTTCTCCGACCTCAGCATCTACGCGCCGGGGATCGAATCGCGCCGCCGCACCACGTCGGGGTACGCGCTGCTCGGCTATCACGTCACCGGCCGCCGCCTCGGACTCGAGGTGCTGGGCGGCGTCGGGCTCGTGAACGAAGACACGACCAGCGAGTACGACGTGCGGATCCTCGCCCGCGCGATCTTCCCGTCGCCGATGCCGGAGCTGAAGACGTCGTCGTATCACGCGGTCGCCGTGGTGGGCGCTGACCTGGCGGTGTCACTCACGCGGCGAGCCGCGGTGGTGCCGTCGCTGCGCGCCTACGCGCTGAACGGCGGCCTCAGCGTGCGTCCGGGCGTCTCGCTGCGCTGGACGTTCTGACCATCGCGGCGGCGGACACGGCCGGCGCGGGCGGCGCGGGCGGCGCTGCCAGCCGCTGAACACACCTGCACGCCGGGTATCGATGGCGCCGGCCGACGCCGGCGGACGCCACCGATACACCGGCCATGCCGGTGGATCCTCGCGCTCGCCGAGCCGCAGCAGGCGCCCGAAGGCCGCCGTGGGCTGGCCATCTACCCCGACGGCGTGATCCACGTCACGAGCGACGGACGCACCCCGACCGAGAAGGACCCGGCCATCACGGCCGGACGCTGACCAGGGGCTTCCCGAAGGCGCGTGCTATCCTCGGATCACCGCATCGTCGAGGGCTGACGCCATGCCGATCTTCGAGTATTCCTGCGACGCCTGCCACCACGAGTTCGAGACGCTGGTCCGCACCGGCGACACGCCGGCGTGTCCCAAGTGCGCGGGCACGGCGCTCACGAAACAGCTGTCGCTGCCGGCCATCAAGTCGGAGTCGACGCACGGCCTGGCGATGCGCGCGGCGCACAAGCGCGACACGGCGCAAGCCTCGGTCAACGCCCGCGTCCAGCGCGAGTACGAACTGGCCCACGACGACTAGCGCGACGGCCGCGGCGTCCGCGGTAGGATCGCTGCCGCATGGACGCCCTGACCACTATCGAACGCGACGAGCGCGAGGCCTATCTCACGCGCACGCCAGCCTCACGGGCCCTGCACGATCGCGCCCGCGAGGTCATGCCCGGCGGCGACACCCGCACCGGCACCTTCCACGCGCCCTATCCGCTCTTCATCGCCGACGGCGCCGGCTGCCATTTGACCGACGCCGACGGCCACCGTTACCTCGACACGCTCTACAACTTCACCTCGCTGCTGCACGGCCACGCGTTCCCGCCGGTGCTCGAGGCCATTGCGCGCCAGGCGGCCCGCGGCACGGTGCACGGCACTGCGAACGCGCTCCAGGTCGAGATGGCCGAGACGCTAGGCGCCCGGGTGCCCTCGGTCGAGCGCCTGCGCTTCTGCAACTCCGGCACCGAGGCGACGATGGGCGCGATTCGCGCCGCACGCGCCTTCACCGACAGGCCGGCGATCATGAAGATGGCCGGCGGGTATCACGGCTCGCACGACCCGGTGGCGATCGCGATGTCGGCGGCGGAGACCGGCCGGCCGCCGGGCGTGACGGCGAACACCGCCGCTGATGTCGTCGTCGGGCGCTTCAACGACCTCACAGACACGACCACGCTCATCCGCGACCATCGCGATCGGCTGGCGGCCGTCATCGTCGAGCCGATGCTGGGCTCGGGCGCACTCGTCGCCGAGCGCGCGTTCCTCGACGGCCTGCGCCAGGTGACGCGCGACTGCGGCGTTCTGCTGATCCTCGACGAGGTGATCACGTTCCGGCTCGGCGTCGGCGGACTGCAGCAGGCGTTCGGCGTCACGCCGGATCTCACGAGTTTCGGGAAGATCGTCGGCGGCGGCCTGCCGGTGGGCGCCTTCGGCGGCCGGGCCGACGTCATGGCCACGTTCGACCCGTCGCGACGCGGCGCCATCGCGCACAGCGGCACCTACAACGGCAACGCCACCACGTTGGCGGCCGGACTCGCGACACTGGCGCGCTTCGGCGAGGCCGACGTCGCTGCGGTGAACGCCGGCGGCGAGGCGTTGCGTGCGCGCCTGAACGCGGTCATCGCCCAATCGGGCGCGTCCGCCGTCGTCACCGGCTACGGCTCGCTGATGCAGCTCCACCTGACCGCGGCGCCGGTGACGCGACCGGACGAGGGCGCGCGCGCCGACCTGCGCTGGGTGAAGTTGATGCATCTGGCCCTCGCCAACCGCGGCGTCTTCAGCTCCACGCGCCAGCTCTACGTCCTGCCGACGGTGATCACGGCGGTCGAGCTCGATGCGTTCGTCGCGGCCTTCACGGAGGCGCTCGGTGTCGTCGTCGCCGCGCAGGCCGCCGCGGCCGCGACGGCCGCCGTTCTCTGATACGCTTCCGGCCCGTGTCGAGTCCCGCTCCGAAAACGGCGCCGTCCGTCAGCTTCCTGAAACTTGCCGGTCCGGGCCTGGTGGTCGCGGCCACCGGCATCGGCTCCGGCGACGTCGTCTCGGCCACGGTGGGCGGCGCGCGCTACGGCGTCGTGCTGCTGTGGGCGATTGCGCTCGGCGCCTTCTTCAAGTTCGTGCTCAGCGAAGGCATCGCGCGCTGGCAGCTCGCCACCGGCACCACCGTGATCGAAGGCTGGGCCGAGCACCTGCACACGTCGGTGAAGGCGCTGTTCGGCGGCTATCTCGTGCTGTGGACCATCTTCGTGAGCTCGGCGCTCACCAACGCCTGCGGGCTGGGCATGGCCAACCTCACCGGCGGCGGCGTCTCGCGCACGACCGCGGCCATCGCCCACAGCTTCATCGGCTTCGCCGTGGTGTGGCTGGGCGGCTACGGCAAGTTCGAGAAGCTGATGAAGCTCCTGGTCGGCGTGATGGGTTTCAGCATCCTCGTCTGCGCCGCCCTCACCATGGACAATCCCGGCGCGGCGGTGCAGGGCGTCGCCGTGCCAACCATCCCTGCCGGCAGCGGGACCTACGTGCTCTCGCTCATCGGCGGCATCGGCGGCTCGGTCACGATGCTGTCCTACAACTACTGGATGCGTGAAGAGGGCATGCGCGGATCGAGCTGGCTCTCGTACGTGCGCGGCGACGTGGCCGTGGCGTACGTGTTCACGGCGATCTTCGGCATGTCGATCATGCTCATCGCCAACACCGCGTTCTTCGTGCCTGGCGTCGAGCTGCGCGACGCCGAGGCGGTGCCGCGCATGGCGGCGTTCCTCGGCAGCGTGCTCGGGCCGTTCGGGGTGTGGGCCTACGGCCTCGGCTTCTGGGCGGCGGTGTTCGCCTCGCTGCTGGGCGTGTGGCAGAGCGTGCCGTACCTCTACGCCGACATCTACGGCGTGCTCAAGGGCCTGTCGGTCGACGCCCGCAAGGACATCACGCAGGTCACGAGCACGCCCTACCGGCTCGGGCTGGTGTTCATCACGCTGGCGCCGCTCCCGCTGGCGTTCACCAGCGCGCCGATCCTCGTCATCGTGACCTACACCGTGATCGGCAGCCTGTTCGTGCCGTTCCTGGCCGGCACCCTGCTGTACCTGAACAACCGGGTGCCGTGGCCCGAGCGCGACGTGCCGAAGAACGCGATGGTCACGAACCTGCTGCTGATCGTGATCCTGGTGCTGTTCATGGCCGTCGGCGGACGCGAGGCCATGGAGGCCCTGCGGCGGGTGATGGGCTGAGGCCGCCGCACCGGAGCCCGGCGGTGAGCCGGGCCCCGCGGCCGCTGTCACACCACGCGGTACACCTCGCGCCGTCCGGTCAGGTACAGGTCGGTGTAGCCCTGCATCTTCACCCGTAGCGCCTCGTCGGCCATCACCCGCGCCAGCTCCGTCTCGAATTCGCCGACCGATCCCGCCGCGGTCTCGAGCACCACCGTGTTGAACGGGCCGATCAGGTCGGTGAGGACACGGGCGCGTCCCGGCATCGCGGCCTCCAGCGCGCCCTTGAGCTGCGCGGCCAATTTCGACGCGCATCCCGGCTTGGCCGTGAACGTCTCTCGCACGATGATCATGAGCGCCTCCTGTCCGGGGATGGCGGTCGGCCGGCGCCGCGCGGCCGTCCCCGGGCCACCGCCGACGCCGTCCGTCAAGCATACGGCTGAGTCCGGCCCCGCCGCGCCCGCGATTCTGTGCGACGATTCGCCGATGTTGCGCGCCGCCCTCGCCATCGGCCTGCTGACGCTGCAGCCCGATCCCGAGGTCATCCTGGCCGCGGGCACGCGAGCGTTGGTGGAGGCGCTGTTCGCAGGCCGCCCGGCGCCCCTGGTCGCGAAGTTCGACGAGCGCATGGCGCAGGCGCTGCCCGAGGCGCAACTCGCCGTGGCCGTGACCACGGTCGTGCAACAGGCCGGCGCCTTCAAGACCGTCGCAAGCACGCGCACCTCGCAGCGCGACGGCGTCCGCGCCGTGATCCTCACGTGTGACTTCGCCAACGGCCCCGTGGAGGTCACGGTGGCCTGGCGTGGCGATCGCATCGCCGGGCTGAACATGCGGCCGGCCGCGGTGGTCGCGGCGTATCGTCCACCGGCGTACTCGGACACCACGACATTCACCGAGTCGGCCGTGACCGTCGACGCCGGCACGGGCTGGCCGCTGCCGGGCACGCTCACGATGCCGGCCGGCGACGGCCCCTTCCCCGCCGTGGTGCTCGTGCACGGCTCGGGCCCCGGCGACCGCGACGAGACGGTTGGACCGAACCGGCCGTTTCGCGACCTGGCGTGGGGGCTCGCCTCGCGCGGCATCGCCGTGCTGCGCTACGACAAGCGGACGCTGGTCCACCGGCAGCGCATCGCCCCGCTCACCGCGTTCACCGTGAGGGACGAGGCCATCGACGACGCCGTGGCCGCCGCGGCGTTGCTGCGAACGACACCGAAGGTGCACGCCGATCGCGTGTTCGTCCTCGGCCACAGCCTCGGCGGCATGCTCGCGCCGCGTATCGGTGCCGCCGATCCGCGCCTCGGCGGGCTCATCGTGCTGGCCGGCGCCGTGCGCTCGCTCGAGGACTCGGTCGTGTCGCAGACCACCTACCTCGCCGAGGTCGACGGCACGGTCACGCCGGAGGAACGGGCACAGATCGCCGAAGCCGAGGCCGTCGCCGTGAAGGTCAAGGCGCTGAAGCCGGGGGATCCGCCGGTCACGGGCGTGCTCGGCAGCGCGCCGGCGTCGTACCTCGTGGACCTGCGCGGCTACGATCCTCCCGGCGCGGCGAAGGCCCTGCGAGTGCCGATGTTCATTCTGCAGGGCGAACGCGACTATCAGGTCACGATGGACGACTTCCGCGCCTGGCGCGCCGCGCTCGGCGAGCGGCCGGACGTGCGGTTCGCGTCGTACCCCGCGCTGAACCATCTGTTCACGGCGGGGAGCGGGAAGAGCCGGCCGGCGGAGTACCTGGTCGAGGCGCACGTCGACGCGCAGGTCGTGACCGACATCGCCGACTGGGTGCGCGGACGCTGATGGATTTCCTCGCCGCACTCGCGGCCGTCGTGCCGCCCGATCGGCTGCTCACCCGCACGAGCGCGCTGGCGGCCTACGAGAGCGATGGCCTCACGGCTTTCCGCACGCGTCCGTCGGCCGTGGTGCTGGCCGAGAGCAGGGCCGAGGTCATCGAGACCGTTCGCTTGTGTCACACCGCCGGCGTGCCGTTCGTCGCGCGCGGGTCGGGCACCAGCCTCTCCGGCGGATCGGTGCCGGTCGCCGACGGCGTCGTCATCGCGCTCAACCGGTTGAATCGCATCCTGCGGCTCGATCCCGTCGATCGCGTCGCCGTGGTCGAGCCCGGCGTCATCAACCTCGACATCTCGGCGGCAGCCGAGCCGTTCGGGCTCTACTACGCACCCGATCCGTCGAGCCAGTCGGTGTGCACCATCGGCGGCAACGTGGCCTTCAACTCCGGCGGCGCGCACTGCTTCCGCCACGGCATGACCGCGAACCACGTGTTGGGCATCGAGGCCGTGCTGCCCGACGGTGAGGTCGTGCGGCTGGGCGGCGACAGCGTCGAAGCCGCCGGTCCGGATCTCACCGGCCTGTTCGTCGGGTCCGAAGGCCTGTTCGGCATCGCCCTGGACATCACCGTGCGCCTCGTGCCGCGGCCCGAGGCGTATCGCACCGTGCTGGCCAGCTACGCCTCGCTGCAGGCCGCCGGCGATGCCGTGACCCGCATCATCGCCGCCGGGTTGTTGCCCGGGGCGATGGAGATCATGGACCGCCTGGCCATGGACGCCGCCGAGGCGGCGGTGCACGCGGGCTATCCGCGCGACGCGGCGGCCGTGCTGCTCGTGGAGCTGGAAGGCGAGGCCGTGCAGGCCGACGCGGAGTTGGAGCGGCTGATGACCGTCCTGCGCGACTCATCGCCGACCTACATCCATCTCGCGGCCAACGCCGAGGAGCGCGCCCTCCTGTGGAAGGGCCGCAAGAGCGCGTTCTCGGCGGTGGGCCGTCTGAGCCCCGACTTCATCGTGCAGGACGGCGTGGTGCCGCGCACGAAACTCGGCGACG
>CADEDM010000211.1 GCA_902826065.1 uncultured Acidobacteriota bacterium
CTGCGTCTGCACGTCGGCGGCGACGGCCGGCTCACGATCTGGCCGGTGAAGATCGGGCGGGTGCCACGCCGCTGGCGCGACCGCGCCGCGGACGATCGCACCATGTCGCGCGTCGTGCCCGACGAGCCCCTGGCGGCCGAGCTGATCGAGCCGCCGATCCACGTCGAGTGACGGGCGTGGAGCTCAGGTGACTCTCCGCACAGGCCGGTGACCTCCACCGTCCTCCGGGTCGAGCGCCTTCGTCCCGCGGCTCGACACTCCCACGCGGCGGCGGCCCCAACCGGGTCGATAATGGCGGGACGCCGTGCCGCGCTATCACTTCGCCGACGTCGAGCTGGACGTCGATCGCTTCGCCGTCACCCGCGGCGGCCACCGGCTGGAACTCGAGCCGAAGGCCATCGACGTGCTGCGCGTGCTCGTCGAGCGTCCGGGCCATCTCGTCACCAAGGACGAGCTGCTCGAAGCCGTGTGGCCGGCGGTGGCCGTCACGCCCAATGCGCTGACGCGCGTCGTGGCGCAGCTGCGGCGCGAACTGGGCGACGACGCCACCGACGCGAAGTACATCGAGACGGTCCCCACGCGCGGCTATCGCTTCATCGCCGCCGTCGAGACCTCGACCGAGGCGCCCGCGCCGCCCGCGACGCCACGGACGTCCACGACGCTGCCTGAGGCCACCGCGCCGCCGGCTCCGGCCGCGACCACTCCGCGAGGTCGTCGCGCCCGCTGGACGGCCGCCGTGCTCGCGGCCGCCGTGGTGGTGGCCGTCGTCATCACGACGCGCACGCCTGCCGTGAGCCCGAGCGACCCGTTCGTGGCGGTGGAGGGCGAGTCGGGCTCGATTCTCGACGCGGTCTACGCGCCCACCGGGCGCTGGCTGGCGATCGTCTCCGACCGGAGCGGCGATTTCGAGATCGCGCTGCGCGATGTCGCCACCGGCGAGTCGCGGCCGCTCACGGCCGACGGCATGCGCAACGTCCACCCGGCGTGGTCACCCGACGCGACGCGCGTGGCCTACCACTCGTCGCGCCGGGGCGGTATCTGGGTGATCGGCGTCGACGGCGGCTCGGCGCGGCAGATCGCGCCGTCCGGCTCGCGTCCGGCGTGGTCGCCCGACGGCCGGTGGATCGCCTTCCAGAGCGATCAGTGGATCAGCGAAGCAGCGCAGCCCGGATCGCATCTGCTGCTGGCGCCGGTCGATGGCAGCGCGGCGCCGCGTCCGCTCACCCGCGCTGGCGATCCTCCTGGCGGTCACGGCACGCCGCGGTGGACCGCCGACGGCGCCACCGTGTACTTCAACGCCGCGCGCAACGGTCCGGCCGACCTGTGGTCGGTGCGCGTGCGCGACGGCCTGCTCGTCAAGCGCGCCGAGAACTGGAAGCTGCGCACGCTGGCGCTGACCACCGGCGTCCAGGGGCCGGAGATGTGGGCCGTCGACGGTTGGCCCTACCCGGGCCGTCTCGTGCGCGTCCCGGTGGGCGACGGCGTGGCCGGCCCGCCCGTGGTGGTGGTCGACCGGCTGCCGTCCGGAGTCCGCGCCGGCAGCGTGGCGCCTGGCGGGCGCGCCGTGGCGCTGGTGTTCGTCGACGCCGTCGAGGACATCTGGACGGTGCCGGTCACCGCGACCGGGGCGCCCACCGCCGAGCCGCGGCTCTTCGGCGCCGGCGGCCATCCGGCGATCTCGCCGAACGGCGAGTGGATCGCCTACGACCACGGCGCCGAGATCCGCGTGCGGCGGATCGACGGATCGGCCGAGCGCACGATCGTCGGCGGTGGCAGCCGCGCGATGTACCCGACCTGGCGCGATGACCGGCACGTGCTGGCCGTCCGGCAGAACGGCCTGACCGCGTTCCTGGTGGAAGCCGACCTCGAGACCGGCGCGGTCATCGAGCGGCTGCGGCTGCCCGAGGCCACCACCTTCCCACGCGTCGCCCCCGACGGCGACACGATCGTGGCGACACTCGGCGAGCCGCTCAACCGTCTGGGCCGTGGATCCCTTTCGGCCGGCACCTTCGACGAGTGGCCGCTGTTCGACGGCTACTCGTTCGCCGTCTGGTCACCCGACGGCCGCAGGCTGGCGGTGGAGAAGAAAGTGGGCCCGCACATGCCCACCTACCTGGCCGACCCGCAGACCGGCGCCGCGACCCTCGTCACGCCGCTCGATGGGCAGTATTGGCCTGGCGCCTTCTCACCCGACGGCCATCGCCTGGCGCTCGGCGTGCTCGACGGGTCGACCACCTGGAACATCGAGGTGCTCGACCTCGCGACACAGGAACGGCGTGCGGTCACCCGCGCCACGGCGCCCGAGACCGTGCTGCGCTATCCGTCGTGGTCGCCACGGGGCGACCTGATCGCCTACAACCGCTACCTGCTGCGCGGAACGCTCCGCACCGCCACCCTGACCGCGCTCACAAGTCGCTGACGGCGCGCGACTTGCCGCCATCACGATTTCATCACGCGGTCATCGCGGCCGGGCCTGCGTTCCGTCACGACCGGCGCGGGTCCGTTGCGGCATCGTCGGCGCATGTCGACGACGCGGTTGCTCGTGTTCGCGGTCCTTGCGGCAGTGGGTGTCCCGCCGCCGGCGTCGGCCGCGCCCGCGGTGCCGTTGCGGCCGCTGTCCGGGGGCCTCTGGACGGTCGCCGTCGACACCCGCACGGACGCCGCGGATGCGACGACCCGCTGGCACTTCCTCGTCGACACCGGCAGCACGCAGACGGTGCTGGCAGAGGCGGCCGCCGCCCGCGCCGGGCTGGCAGTGGCGCGCGGGCGATGGTTGCTGACGCCGGCCGGGCTGATCGAGGTGGGCGAGACGCGGTTGCCTGCGCTCGTCATCGGCACTCGCGTGCGCCGCGATGTGGCCGTGCTGGTCGCCGACCTGACGGCCCTGGGACGCGATCCGCGGATCGACGGCATTCTCGGCATGGACGTGCTCGATGCCGGCCGCATCGTGCTCGACCTCCAGGCCGGCGCACTGTCGCTGATCGACGGCGGACCCGGCGGCCAGTCGCGACAGGGGTCCGCGCTGGTGGCCCGGCAGGTGGACGGGCGGCTGATCGTGCAGGCCACGGTCGACGGGCGCCCGCGTGCGCTGGTCCTCGACACCGGTGCGGCGGTCACCGTGCTCTACGAGGACGCCGCGACCGGCGCCGCGCTGCGACTCGGCACGGCCGGCGGCGGCCGGAGCGGCCTCGCCGCCCGCGCGGAGCTCTCCGTGGGCGGGCTGCACCTCGGTCCGGTACCGGCCGTGCGCGTGCGCGCTCAGCGGCCCTCCACGGCCGCGGAGGGCGTGCTGCCCGGCGGCGTGTTCGCGCGGATCGACATCGACCGCGCCACGGGTGTGGTGCACGTGGTGCCCCGCCGCTGACGCCGGCGTGGCGGCCACGGCGAGAGACACGCTAGAGCCGCGCCGCCCGGAGCACGTCGCGCACGGTGCGCCACACGGCGACGAGACCCGGCAGGCCGTCGCGCAGCAGCGACGAGAGCGACCGCCAGTTCAACGTCAGGTCGACGTGCGCGAACGCGTTGAGCAGCGTGAGGCGGGGGGGCGGCGCATGCGGCACGCTGCGGCTCATCGCGATGCTCTCGATGAACGGCGTCTTCTGGTCGGTGAAGCTGTGCACCAGGATGAGCGGCGTGCGGATCGCGCTGGCGGTGAAGACCGGCGACAGCTGCCGGATCCAGCGGTCGACCAGCGGTCCGGTCGCCTCGTAGAGGGCGTCGTAGCGATCCGGATCGCGGTTCTCGATCAGCGCGAACGCGGCCCGCTCCTCGGCCGAGCAGGTGGAGAGATCCGCGGGCGCGCGCGGATCGGCGATCCGCCGGGCCGCGACCTCGGCGATGACGTGCGAGGTGGGCGAGGGCGGGATCATCGCCAGGTTGCCGCGCAGGAACTTCCAGCGATCGTCGCCCGTCTCGGGCGGCGTCAGGCGGCCGGTGTGGCCGAAGCCGTCGTAGGCGCCGGTCAGCACGTACTTGAAGGTGCGCCGCAGGTCGAAGTATCCGCCGAAGATCACGGCGAAGGCGACGCGATCGCGTAGCGTCGGCTCCGCCAGGCCGATCAACGTCGGCGCCGATCCGAAGCTGAACGCCATGACGCCGATGCGAGCGGCGTCGATGCCGCGGTCGTCGCCGAGCGCGACGACGACGGCTTCGAGATCCGCCTGGTCGCCGCGGCCGAGGCGATACTGGCGCATCTCGTCCAGTTCCGGCGCCACCGCGACGAAGCCGGCCCGCGCCAGGCGCCGGCAAAGCGCCTGCAGGCGCTGATCGGCCGCCCCCTGGTGCGTGAAGCCGTGGGTGACGACCATGCACGGGCGCGACCGGTCCGACGTCTCCGCGGTTGCGTAGCGATCGCAGTGCACCTCACGGCCGGTGCTCGTCACCACGAACGACGTGACGGTGACCGGGCCGGCGGCGCGCTTCACCCAGGTGTCACGCTCGCCGGCCGCGAGGTCGTAGACGAACGCCGCCGCTCGCCAGGCGCGGCCGACGCCGCGGGTCAGCGGCTCAGGCATGCGCCGGCCGCGGAATCGCGCGGGCGTGCGCCTGGATCTTCTCGAACGCCTGGGCGTACTGGTCGATGAGCGCCGGCTCGGCCCACGGGAACGTCGGCAGGCGCAGCATGTTCCGCTGCACCGCCGCCGTCGCCGGCAGTTGCGGCGGCCGCCAGTCGGCGTGGTCGCCTGGCGCCAGTCGCGCCACCTTCCGCCAGTGCCCCTCGGTGAAGAACGGCTGCTCGTGCACCAGGGGATAGCGCGGCCCCGAGGCCTCGCAGCCTTCGGCGCGCAGCGCGGCGATGAGCGCGTCGATTGGCAGGTCGTCGAAGCGCGACGGGTCGTACTTGACGAGATGCTCGAAGTAGACGCGCGTGGTGTCGGGCGGCGACGGGAACGTGTCGAAGCCGAGCGCCTGCAGCCGCGTCCCCAGCGCCTCGATGTTGGCCGCGCGCCGGGTGTTGTGGCGATCGAGCTTGGCGAGCTGCGTTCGTCCGACCGCGGCCGAGAGCGGCGCCATCCGCGTCTTGATCCCGAAGCTGGTCGCCGCGAAGCGATTCGCCGGCGTCGCCAGCTCGTAGATGCGCACGATGTCGCCGAGACAGGTGGCGCGCTCCATGTACGCGTCGTCGTCGGTCAGCAGCACGCCGCCTTCGCCGGCGGCGGCGAGCTTCGACGTCTGCAGGCTGAAGACGCTGATGTCGCCGAACCGCCCGCAGGCCACGCCGCCCGAGGTGGCGCCGAGCGCGTGCGAGGCGTCCTCGATCACCTTCAGCCCATGCCGCCGGGCGATGCCGAGCAGGGCATCGACCTTCGCCGGCAGGCCCCACAGGTGCACGATGACGATGGCTTTCGTGCGCGGCGTGATGCGGCGCTCGACGTCGGCCGGGTCGAGCGCGAAGCGCTCGCCTTCGATCTCGCAGAACACCGGCACCAGGCCCACCCACACCATCGGCACGACCGACGCCCAGAACGTCGCCGACGGCACCAGCACCTCGTCCCCGGGCTGCAGGTCGAGCGCGTGGAAGGCGGCGAGCAACCCGAGCGTGCCGTTGGCGTGCGCCAGCGCGTGGCGGCACCCGAGGCGGCGGCGGAAGTCGTCTTCGAGGCGGCGCGTCACCGGGTGGTTCGACAGGTCGCCGTGCCGCATCACCTCGAGCACGGCGGCTTCGTCGTCGGCGTCGAGCACCGGCCAGCGATTGGCGGCGGTCTGGTCGAGCGTCACGGCGGGCGCGCCGCCAAGGATGGCAGGGGTCGAACCGACGGTCATGCGGGCACTCCCAATGAAGCACACGAGGCGAGCTGGCGCGCTGCCTGCAGGATCTGCGCGTCGGCGTCGACGCGGCGGCGGTAGTCGGCCAGGTCGCGAGCGGCGGCCCCGGCGTCGTGCGGGTGCAGCGCGCGGGCGATGGCCTCGACGGCGGCGTAGTGCTCGTCGCGCCGGCCGAACCCGCCTCGCGGCAGCCATTGCGCGATCGCCGTGCGCCGCCGCAGGTAGTCGTCGAGCGTGCGGCAGTGTTCGTGGGCGGCCGCCCATGCCGGCGCCACCCAGGCGCCCGGCAGTCCGGGAAACGTCGCGTCGCGCGGGCCCACCGGCGGCGTCGACGGCCGCGGCCGTGCGCGTGACGGCGTGAGACGGGTGGCGAGCAGGGCCCTGACCTCCGCCGCCAGGCCGCGACTGCCGCTCAACTTGCCGCCGAAGACCGTGAGCCAGGGCCGCTCGCGATCGAGGTGCAGGCGATGATGGCGCGACAGTCCGAGGCCGCGCGTGTCGACCGCGCGGTCGCGTGCCACCGGCACCGGCCGCACGCCGATGCGCAGCGAGACCACGTCGTCGACGCCGCGACCGGCGGCGAAGTGCGCGTTGTACGTCTCCAGCAGGCCCGTGACATCGCTGGCGTCGATGCGACCGGCCTCGTCCATCGTCGCATGCAGCGATTCCGTCGATGCCCACACGGCCACGGGGCCCCACGGCGCGAGCGTGAGCGCGTTGCCGTCGGCAGTGTCGAACACGAGATGCGTGTCGTGAGCCGCCTCACGCGGCAAGGCCAGCGAGACGCCACGGCTCAGCACGTGCCGCCACGGCGTGGCGATGCCGGCCGCGGCATTGACGGTGTCGGCCCAGCCGCCCGCGGCGTTGACCACGACCCGGGCGTCGAGGGTGGAGGGCGCGTCGGTGAGCGTGTCGCGCAGTGCCAGCCGGCTCGAGCCCGCGGCATGCGGCCCGATGCCCTCGACGGCCGTCCGGGTGCGGACGGCCGCGCCCAGAGCCTCGGCGCGACGCACGAGGTCGAGCACGAACCGCGCGTCGGACTCGACCAGCGTGCCCTCCTCGAACGCGAACGCGCGCGCCGTGCGATCGCGCAGCAGCGCCTGCTCGCCGAAGCTCGTCAGGCGTCGCGCCCGGGTACGGCGTCCGTTGGCCAGTGCCCAGTACGCGTGCAGGGCCGCGGCGATCAACGGCGCGGGCCGGGCGTGGCCGGTCGCGACGTGGCGGACCTCGCACGGCCGCGCCTGATCCGGCGCCTCGACGAGCAGCCGGTCGCGATCGCGGCACAGCGCGCGCACCGTGCGGATCTCGAAGTCCTTGAGGTAGAGCAGGCCGCCCCAGATGAGCATCGTCGAGGCCTGGCTGGTGCCGCCGCCGATGTCACCCCGCTCGATCAGGGTCACCGTATAGCCGGCGGCGGCCAGCGCGTGACTGACGGCGGCGCCGTTGATGCCGGCGCCGATGATCGCCACGTCGACGACGTCGTCCCCTGTCCGCACGATATCGAGCCTATCTCATCGTCTCCGCGCCAGCAGGCCGTAGGCCGCGACGCTGGCGAGGAACCCCGGCAACGTCGCGCCGGCGGGAACGAGTGCGTAGACCACGATGCCCGCGACCCACGCGATCACGCCGGGCCACGCGATGCCGCGCCGGGGTCCTGACGGGTCGTAGAGGGCCGCGACGTCGACCGGCCGTCGCCAGATCACGAAGTGGCCGAGCAGCACGCCGCCGGCCGGCACGAGCAGGGCACCGACCACCGTCATGAACCCCGCGAACCAGTCGAGCCAGGCGCCGGTGAGCCCGAGCGCGGTGCCGACGAGGCCGACGATCCACACCGCCATGCCGCCCGGCACCGACGGCATCACGCTGCGCCAGGCCAGAGCCGAGAGGTAGATGTTCACGAAGTTCGTGGTGATGGTGGCGAGTGCGATCAGCGCCGCCGCGGCGATGCCCGCGTCGGCCGCGGCCAGCATCGCACCGGGGTCGGCACTGCCGGCGTGCTGCGCCAGCCGCCAGCCCATCGGCATCAGCCACAGCGCCGTGAGCGCGAGCCCGAGGAACACCGACGCGGCGCTCGTGCGTTCCCTGGCCGTGAAGCGCGAGTAGTCGGCGAACATCAGCAGCCACGACACCTGGTAGCCGGCGACGACGTCGACGAGGGCGAGCAGCGACGGCGCGCCGGAGGCGGGAGGCACCGCGGGCGCGGGCAGGCGCAGCACCGTCCAGGTGATGACGATCCCGGCGATGCCCATCAGCGGCACGGCCACGCGATCCGACACGCGCACCGCGAGCGGCCCGGCGGCGACGATCGCGGTGGAGACGAGGCCCGCCGCAATCGACCAGGCGCGCTCGTCGAGGTCCAGCGGCAGCATTCGCGCTGCCACCGACGCCGCGATCGCGTTGTTCACGGCGATCCAGGCAAAGTTGGTGATGAAGAGGACCAGCGCCACGATCCGGGCGCCGGTGTATCCGAACGGATCGCGGGCCGCCACCATCGACGGCACGCCGAGACGCGACCCCACCGGCGCCAGTACGGCCACCAGTGCCGCGCCGAACGCCGCGCCGATGATCACGGCGGCCCACACGGTGCCGGCCGGCAGTCCCGATCCCAGCGCCGCCCCGACCTGCAGCGTGGTGGCGACGATGTTCGCCGCCGCGAACAGCAGGAACAGATCCCAGCCCGGCTGCGTGCGGCCCTCGACGGGAACGGGCGAGAGATCGGCGGCCAGCACGGCGATCCCCGGCTACACGACGTGGTGTTCGCCGCCAGTGCGGCCGGTGGCGAACCGCTCGAAGGCGAACGGCGAGAGATCGAGGCCGGGCTCGCGCGACGCCATGACCGCGGCGAGCGCACGACCGGCCGCGGGGGCCTGCTGGAAGCCGTGGCCGCTGAAGCCGGCGATGGCGAAGAAGCCGTCGAGCCCGCAGGCGCCGATCACCGGGTTGTGGTCGGGCGTCATCTCGTAGAGCCCGGCCCACGCGT
>CADEDM010000212.1 GCA_902826065.1 uncultured Acidobacteriota bacterium
CGGCCTACCTGCTCACCTCGACCATCGCCGTGCCGGTGTTCGCCAAGCTCTCGGACCTCTACGGCCGCAAGTGGCTGTACCTGACGGGCCTGATCGTGTTCGTGGTGTCGTCGTGGCTGTGCGGCGCGGCGGG
Organism: uncultured Acidobacteriota bacterium; assembly: GCA_902826065.1. Lineage (GTDB taxonomy): Bacteria > Acidobacteriota > Vicinamibacteria > Vicinamibacterales > UBA2999 > CADEFD01. The sequence continues at coordinate 134 of CADEDM010000212.1, forward strand.
CAACGTGCCGATGCCGCTCGACGGCATGAACCAGTTGATCCTGTTCCGCGGCATCCAGGGCATCGGTGGCGGCGCGGTGATGGGGTTGACGTTCACGATCATCGGCGACCTGTTCGCGCCGGCCGAGCGCGGCCGCTACCAGGGGATGTTCGGCGCGGTGTTCGGCCTGGCGTCGATCGTCGGCCCGCTGGCCGGCGGCTGGATCACCGACCACCTGTCGTGGCGCTGGGCGTTCTACGTGAACGCGCCGCTCGGCATCCTGGCGGCGGTGGTGCTGTATCGCACGTTCCCGTTCGTGCCGCCGCACGCGAGCAGCCGGCGCATCGACTGGCTCGGGCTGGTCACGCTCACTGGATGGATCGTGCCGCTGCTGCTGGCGCTCAGCCGCGTCACCACGCTGGGCTGGTCGAACGCCACCGTGCAGACGCTGATGGCCGGCGCCGTCGTGTCGCTGGGCCTCTTCATCTGGGTCGAGCGGCGCGCCGAAGAGCCGCTGATGCCGCCGACACTGTTCGGCATCCGCACCATCGCGCTCGCGTCGTGCGGCGTGTTCGTGCTCGGCATGTCGATGTTCGGGATGTTCGTCTACCTGCCGCTGTACCTGCAGGGCGTGCTGGGGATGACGGCGGCTGCGTCGGGCATGCTGTTCGTGCCGATGATCTTCGCGATGATCTTCGCCAGCATGGCGTCGGGGCAGATCGTGTCGCGTACCGGCCGCTACAAGATCCTGTCGATCGCCGGCGCGGTGCTCTCCACGACGGGCATGGGGCTGCTGGCGCGGCTGGGACCATCAGCCAACGCCAACGCCATCCTGTGGTGCCTGGTGGTGGCCGGCTTCGGCTTCGGCGTGGCGCAGCCCGTCTACGCGCTGGTCGTGCAGAACGCGGCCCCGCGTGGACAACTCGGCGCCGCCACGGCCACCAGCCAGTTCTTCCGCTCGATCGGGAGCACCATCGGCGTGGCACTGTTCGGCACGCTTCTGCTGGGGCTGTATCACCAGCGGCTCGAGGCGGCCTTGCCGGCCGGTACGCCGACGGCCGTTCGTCAGATTGTCGACAACCCACTGCAGATGAATGGCGAGCACGGGGTGGTCGTCCACACGGCGCCGCAGCCGGAGATCCCGCCCGCCGTCCAGGCGATTGTGCGATCCAGTCTGGCGGCCGGCATGCAGCGCGTGTTCGACCTCGCCTCGATGGTGATGGCGGTGTCGATCGTGCTGAACCTGCTGCTGCCCGAGGTGCCGCTGCGCGGGAAGGCAGAGCACGCCCTACCGCCTGAGGCTGCGTAACGCTGGTGTGACGGGGGATGCCGCCGTGGCGGCTAGGACTTCCGCTGCACGACGACCGACAATCCGGCGAGTGCGGTGCCCCAGAGTAGCAGCGCACCAGGTTCACTGAGGTAGCTGACGACATTGCTGAGCCCGTGCAGTTCACGGGCGCCAAGCGGCGTCGCCAGCGTGGCCCCGAGGCCCACGACGGCGGCGACGGCGAATCCAAACGAACGCATGGTCATCGTTGAAGCAATGCGCGGGCCAGCTTTTCTGGGTCGCCAAAGTGCGAAAAGTCGGAATGATCGGAAGGAAACGCGCACGGAGGTGACGCTGTTTGACGCTCGTCCGACAAACTAAGTCAGGTCAGAACCAGACTTGAAGCGCGCCTTGCCAATCAGGTCAAAGTGTTGCGGTCATTCGACCAAGTCGCGCCACGACTTCGTCGCGCCCCAGTAGGCGCAGCATCTCGAACAGGCCCGGACTGACGGTGCGACCCGTCATGGCGAGCCGCGTCGCGTGGATCAGCACTCCGGCCTTGACGCCGCGCGCCTCGGCCACGCCGCGCAGCCCCTGCTCGAGCGACGCCTCGGTGAACGGCTCGAGCGTACGGAAGGCGTCGCCGAGGGCCGTGAGATGTGCCGCGAGGTCGGGCGCGCCCAGATGCTTGGCGCGGCCGTCGGCGTCGTAGTCTCGCGGCGCTGACAGGAACGGCGTCGCGCCCTCCACGAACTCGCCGAGCTTCTTCGCCCGCGGACGCAGCAGCCCGAGCACCTCGTGGAACCACGACCGCCGCGCGCCCGCGAGATCGTCGTGCCACAGGCCGGCGCGCTCGAACCACGGACGCAGCAGCGCGGCGAGATCGTCGTCCGACCGTCGCGTCAGGTACTGGTGGTTGAACCAGTCGAGCTTCTCGGTGTTGAACACCGCGTTGCCGGTGCTGATGCCTTCGAGGGCGAATCGCCCGATCAGGTCCGCCGTGGACATGAGTTCGACGTCACCGCCCGGCGACCAGCCGAGCAACGCCAGGAAGTTCACCATCGCCTCGGGCACGTAGCCCTGGCGCTCGTACTCCGTGACCGACGTCGCGCCGTGGCGCTTGCTGAGGCGCTTCTTGTCGGTGCCCATGATCAGCGGCACGTGAGCGAACTGCGGCACGGCGGCCGCGAACGCCTGGTAGAGCAGCACCTGCTTGGGCGTGTTCGACACGTGGTCGTCGCCACGCACGACATGCGTGATCGCCATGTCGATGTCGTCGACCACCACCGACAGGTGATACGTCGGGTAGGTGTCGCTGCGCAGCACGACGAAGTCCTCGATGTGGGCGTTGTCGAAGCGCACCTCGCCGTGCACGAGGTCGGCGAAGGCGGTCTCGCCCGGCGGCACCAGGAAGCGAATCGCGTGCGCCTCGCCCGCGACCAGGCGCCGCTGCACCTCGTCGGGCGTCACCGCCAACGCCGCGTCGCGGTCGTAGCGCCGCTCGTAGGAACCGTCGTCGGCGGCGGCGGCATCGCCGCGCTTCGACGGCCCGCCGAAGTCGTAGTAGGCGCGTCCGGCAGCCACCAGCTCACGGGCGGCCGCGCGATAGCGATCGAGCCGCTCGCTCTGGAAATACGGCGCGTGCGGCCCGCCCACGCCCGGACCCTCGTCCCAGTCGAGGCCGAGCCAGGTCAACCCCTCCAAGATGCCCGTGACCATGTCGGTCGACGAGCGCTCGACGTCGGTGTCCTCGATGCGCAGCACGAACGTGCCGCCCTGGCGGCGGGCGAAGAGCCAGTTGAACAGGGCCGTGCGCGCGCCGCCCACGTGCAGGTAACCGGTGGGCGAAGGCGCGAAACGGACGCGAGGCGTCGGTGAGGCGGGCGCGGACATGGCGGACCCCTCAGGATACCGCGGGAAACCGGCGTATTCGCGGCCAGCTCAACCGACGCGCGTATGATGGCGGCCCATGTCCTTCCGCCCCGTCAAACGTATCGCCGACGCCACCGCCAGCAACTCGAACGTCGATGCCGGCACCGCCGTCGTCATGCTGATCGCCGGCGCCGGCGTGCTCTACGCCATGGGGCAGCCGCTGGTGCTCGACGTCAACGACCGCGAGTTCAATCCACTCATCGTGTTCGTGGCCCTCATGGGGCTGGGCGCGCTCTATTACGGCATCCGGGCGGTGCGCCGGCGTGGCGTGGTCAACCGGTTCGGCACGACGGTGTTCGACCAGGACGGATTCGAGACCTACCTCGGCGAGACGCTGCGCGGCAAGGTCATCACGTCGCGGGCGTGGTCGGTGCCCGACGGCTTCCTGCTGAGGGTGCGTTGCATCGAGCGCAAGGGCGAGTCGTTCGACGAGAAGAAGCGGCGCACCCGCGACGAGATCATCTGGGAGGCGTCGCACACGGTGCGCACCGGCGACTCGCGCAGCGGCATCCCGGTGGAGATCCCGATTCCGCTGAACGCACTGGCCAAGGCCCAACTGGGGGGCGGCGACTGGACGCTGCGCGTCGAGGCGAAGGTGGACGGTCAGCCGTTCGAAGCCACGTTCCCCCTGCGCGTCTCGGGCGGGTCGCGGGCGGAGGACGAAGCCGAAGACGCGGCCGCGGAAGCCGCCTTCGACGCCGCAACCGAGGCCGCGGAGCGCGCCAGGCGCAAGTAGTCGCCGTCAGCGCGACGACGGCTTCTTCGCCGGCGGTTTGCTCGACGACTTGCCGCCGCCGAACAGCCGCTTGATGCCGCGCCCCACGCTGCGTGCGCCGCGGGTCACGACGTTGCCGTCCGACGACGGCACCCCGGCCGACGCGCCTGTGGACGACCCCGTGAGGGCCCGGGCCACCGCCGCGCCCTTCTCGCCGGCGATGGCCTGGCCCAGGTCGGCGCTGAGCTGTTCCCTGACCTGCCGGGTGATCTCCGCCGGCGTCGCCGGCTTGCCGTCGACGACGGCCGTCTGGTCGTAGACGGCCGCGCTGCGCACGATCGGCGGCGCCGTCGCGAGCGCGCTCGACGTCACGAGCGTCTGCAGGGTCTGCGACACGCGCAGCACGCGCTGCTCTTCGCCGACCACGACGCAGTCGCGCGAGACGACGTCGTTCACCCGCACCTCCGCGAGTTGCCGCTCGAACGTCGGGCCGCTCTCCTGCGAGAACGGCGAGCGAGGATTCGGCGCGTACTGCACATCGCGGAGCCGCACGTTGATGCGGCACTTGTCGAGTGTGGAACCGGTGCGCGCCATCGCGATCTCGCCGTCGACGCGGCCGCTTCTCGGAACCACCGTGGCGTCGGGCGCCGCGAAGCGTCCGAACGTGGCGGCGCCGACGTTCACCAGCCGGAACGTGAGGTCGTACGACGGCGACCAGGCGTCGGTCGACCATCGCGACGGGTTCAACGTGCCGGCCACTGACACCTGGCCATCGGCCGTCTGTCCATCGAAGGTGAACCGCGTCGGATTGGTACGCTCGTCCACCGGGACCTGCAGGTTGGACAGGCCGATGACCACCTTGGTGAAGTCCATCGACGAGGTGCGCTGCTCCACGAGGCCGCCGCCCGAGTCGCCGGGCAGGTGCTCGACCCACGAGATGCTGACGTCTTCGCCCGAGATGGCGGGAATGCGCCAGCGCTCGACGACATCGGCGAGGTGGTCGAGCGACTCCACATGGAAGGCGTCCTCGGTGTTCCAGGCGCCGGCAAGCGACCGCTCGAAGTGCAGGGTCGCACCGTCGATCGTGATCTTGTGGAAGATCTCGTCGGGAATCGCGCACGGGCGGCCGAACACCGCGGTCCAGCAGCCCGTGACACGCGCGAAGCCGTTCGAGATCGCGCGCGTGAGGCTCCAGTCGAACTCGACGCGGTTGGCGCGGAACAGCCGCTTCTCGCGATACGGCCCGCCGGTCGTGATCTCGACGTCGCGGCCCACGATCTTGATGTCGGAGAACGCCGTCTCCCATTCGGCCACCGTGAGGTGCAGGCCGTAGCCTTCGGCCATCGTCTCGACCGCCGTCGATAGCACGTGCGGGACGTACTCGTAGCGGATGAGGGGCAGCGTGACGGCGAGCCCGAGGATGATCGCGCGACGTCCGCCGTGGCGCTTCCAGAAGCCCAGCAGCCGCTCGACGCTGCTCGGCGCCAGATGCAGGTCCTGCAGATCCTGCATCACGCGCTCGACCACCTCGGGCGGACCTCCAGCGTGAGCGTGCGACGCGTGAGCGGCGGATTGACCGGACGGCGGGGGAGCGCCGGGTTGAGACATCGCGAAGGCCGGATTATGCGACGACCCGTGCGGCGTCGCAACCGGGCCCCCGGGGCCTGCACGAGCCGGCATCGAAGTCGGGACGGAGCCAGCCTTTCCGGCTCGGCTACGATCGACGGATGCCATCGTTGCTCGTCGACCGCCTGTCGCGTCAGGGCCTCAAGCCGCTCGCCCATGCCACCCCCGAAGCCGCGGTGGCGTGGCTGGGCGCGGTGCAGGCGCAGGACTACCTCGGCGCCGCGTGGGCGCTGGCGCTGCGAGTCGGCGACCTGACCCTGGCCGACGTCGACCGCGCCCTTGCCGAGGGCCGCATCCTGCGCACGCACGTGCTGCGGCCCACGTGGCACTTCGCCGCACCGGCGGACCTGCGCTGGATGCTGGCGCTTTCGGGACCGCGCCTCAAGCGGCTGCTCACGACCTACGACGCCCGCCTCGAGCTCACGCCCGCGTTGTACCGACGGGCGCGCGCCGTCATCGTGCGCGCCCTCGAGGGCGGCCAGTCGAAGACGCGAAACGAACTCGCCGCCGAACTCAAACGCGGCCGCATCGTCGCGGCCAGCCTGCGCCTCGCGCACCTGGTGATGGACGCCGAGATCGCCGGCGTGATCTGCAGCGGTCCGCGCCGTGGTGCACAGATGACCTACGCGCTGCTCGACGAGCGCGCGCCGGCCGCACCACCGCTGACCCGGGACGAGGCGCTGGCCACCCTCGCCACACGCTACTTCCGCAGCCACGGTCCGGCCACCGCTCACGACTTCGCGTGGTGGTCCGGTCTGACGATGGGCGATGCGCGGAAAGCGGTGACGCTCGCGGGCGTCGGCCGGTGGCTGCTGGCCGAACCACCGTCGCTCGACCGGGCGACCGGCGCGCACTACCTGCTGCCGAACTACGACGAGTACCTAATCGCCTACCGGCACCGCGACGCCGTGCTCGATCCCGCGCGTGCGCGCAACTTCGGCGTGTTCACGAGCACCGAGTTCCCGCACCAGGTGGTGTTGCACGGACGCGTCGCAGGGAGCTGGCGTCGCGAGGTGCAGGCGAAGCGCGCGGGCATCACGCTCAAGCTCTACGCGAAGCCGACGGCCACGGAACTGCGTGCGCTCACTGCCGAGACACGGCGCTTCGGCCGCTTCCTGGGCCTGCCGTGCGACATGAGACACTGATTTCGCACCATGGACGTCCGCATCTTCTCGAATTCCGGCCGCCCCGGCGTGGGCCAGCGTCCCAAACGCGAGGGCCAGCGGCCGCTGCTGCCGCAGCACGCGCGCCACTGTCCCGTGCTCGAAGCGGGCAGCGCGCTCGGCTTTCTCGTTTATCCGCCGCTCGAGCCGAACGAAGCGGCGCACATCGGCTACGAGGGCGAAGGCCGCTATCAGGTCATCTACTTCCTGGCGGCACCTGGCGGCAAGTGGGACAAGGTGTTCACCGTCGCGTTCCAGCTCGCCGTGGGCGCCATCGGCGCGATTCGCGAAGAGGTCGAGTTCAAGAAGAACATGCTCACCGACCAGAACGCGGTGAACATGGCCAAGGCGTTCGTGGTGCCCGAGGATCTGGGCACGCCGCCCGGCGCCATCTCCCTGTGCGGCGCCCACAATTTCCAGACGCCGGCCGGCTGGGACACCGTCTACACGCCGATCTTCAACATGATCGAGCGACCGGTGGCGCCGATGCTGATCATCCGCGTCGAGACCGACTGGTTCGCGCACCAGACCGAGTTCCGTTACGTGCTGCAGCCGGGTGAGGGCATGAGCCTGAGCCACACGCTGCCGATCGGCCAGGTGATGTTCGTGCCCCGAGAAGAGGTCAACCTCGTCGACGGCACCGCGGCCGAAGAGCAGGCATTCAAGGCGTCGATCAAGACGTTCTTCGCCGAGAAGGCGAACCACAAGATGACGTCGCCGTTCGGCCTGCCGTTCAGCCCGCACTACCTGCGCATGAGCCGTGCGGTGAAGGACGCGGAGAAGGCGTCGAAGGACGAGACGACCGAGCAGTAGTCAGCGCGCGAGCTGCAGCGCTCTCGTCGGTGAGCGCCGCCGCCGCACCAGGCAGGCGCCGTCGTGTGCCCGCCCTCCGCAGTCCGTCAGACGACTTGCGGGAGCGAGTGTCGGCCGGAAGGCTGGGGCCCCGGGCAAACTCAGCGCGACTGATGCCTGCCTGTCGCGTTGGACCAGAACACCCCAGCCGGACTTCGGCGCTTCCTCGTCGTCTGACGTCTGACGCGTGCGCGGCCTGCTCCGGAGGGCCCACGCCGGCGCCTGCCTGGCGCGACGGCGGCGCTCACCGCTGTCAGATCTCCGGCTCAACGCGTCGCAACGGGCGTATGCTCGGCGCATGTCCGACCCGCCCGTCTGAGTCTCGGCCCCGCGGCGTCCTGCCGCCGGCCGCAAGGAGGACGCGATGTCCGCACGTTCGTCGCTCGTCTCTCTCTCGCTCGTCGCTGGCTTGACCCTGGCTGCCTGCAGCTCCGGCGGAGGCGCCGATCCCTTCGCCGGCACGTGGAACCTGAACGCGGCGAAGTCCACGTTCGTGCCGGCGCCGGGGCCCGCGAACCAGGTCGTGAAGGTCTCGGGCACCGACCAGGCGCGCACCATCGGCGTCGACGTCACGCCCACCGCGGGCAACGCGTATCACTGGGAGGTGTCGGGTGCCGCCAACGCCGACCTGCCGGTGAAGGGCGACAACCCGAACGCCGACACCTACCGGTTCCGGCGCCTCAACCCGACGACCATCGAGGCATCGTACCGGAAAGGCGGACGCCCGACGCTCACGCAGACCGCGGTCGTCTCTGCCGATGGCAACACCATGACGATCACCGGCAAAGGCACGAACTTCGCCGGCCTCACCGTCAACACCGTCGCCGTGTACGACAAGGCGCCGGGCACGTAGCGCCGTCGCGAGTCGCGTGCTGAAGCGGCCGGCGCCGGGGCGTCAGCGTCCCGACGCCTGGCCGCGATACGTCACGCGCCAGGTCTTACCCTTCACGCTCTCCGTGATGTAGAGC
>CADEDM010000213.1 GCA_902826065.1 uncultured Acidobacteriota bacterium
CGAGGAACTTCTCGAGGCGCACGGCCGCCAGCTCGCGGATCTGCTCCTCGGTGTAGTCGACGCCGCGCTTGTCGCGGACCCGGCGGCGGATCTGCTCCATGATCTGCTCGACGTCGACGGAATCGGAACGTACCTGGAAATCGGACATGTGACGAACCCTCAGGCCTTCGATCCGTGCGTGGTGTGACGGCGCCGGCTGGCGAATTCCGGCGCTTCACGGATGCACGTGCCCAGAATGCCCACCGACTGCCCCAGCGCCTTCATGCCCATGCGTGGCGCCACCGCGGGCGCGTCGCCCACGGTGGGGAAGCCGTTCGCATCCGGCGTGAGCGTCTCCCAGTTCTGGAAGAGACGGCCCCACGGCGAGTTCAGGGCGGCGTGCATGCGGCGGTCGGCGTTCAGCGGATACCAGAAGCTGTCGTGGTAGAGGACGCTGGCGATGTAAGCCCACGGCGCCAGCACGGTCTTGAGCGACCACTCGATCGGCTTGCGCAGCGGCCCCCAGTAGATGCGGTGCTGCATCTTCGAGGCAAAGGTCATTTCCCGGAACGGGCCCTCGAAGTGCCAGTTCTCGTTCGCGGCGTCGGCGTCGCCGACGATGCGGATGTCCCGCGGATCGCCGCAGCCGAGGCCGCGCTCGTGCGCGAGGCGGATGAACTTGATCGACAGCGGGTCCATGCCCATCAGCTTCGCGGCCACCGCGTCGATGGCCACCTGATCGGCGCTCGCCAGGATCACGTTCTTCACGTGCGGCACCATGCAGCGCGGGCCGGGCCCGTCGCCGGCGAAGGTGCCGTCCATGACGGCGAAGACGCCGCGATGGATCTTCTTCTGGATCATCAGCAGGTCGACGAGCGTCTCGTGGATGACCGGATGGGTCCAGTGCCGCTTCTCGTTCAGCAGGCCGCCGAACGCGTTCTTCATCGCGCCGGTGGTGGTGGTGAAGACGTGGGTCTTCACCGTGGGCAGGTGGATGATGCTCTCGCCGATGAAACGGCGGGGAATCATGAAGCCGTCGGGATAGACCTCGTTGAGGCAGAGGAACTGCTTCGTGAGATCGCCGACGGCGTCCTTGATGTTGATCCAGTCCTCGTCGCCCTCGTAGAGGTGCACGTTCTTGAGGCCGTGCGCCTCCACGACGTTGAGCTGCTTGTTCTCGCGTTCGCCGAGGTGGGCGTCGATGACGACGGTGCGGTTGTGGCAGGCGTGGATCTTCCCGGGATCGTAGCCGTCGGCCTTCATCGCCCGGATCACGCCGTCGAGCTGCCACGGCGTGGTCGACGATCCGGGAAAGAAGAAGTGCCAGGAGATGTTGACCTTCAGCGCCGTCTCGACATCCTTCGGCAGCACGTCCTGGTACCCCGCCAGGTTGAGCAGGCGGTGATAGTCCGCGACGACGGTCGCGGGGGACGTGCGGAGGATGGCGACGGTACTCGTGCTCATTGGGCTGCGCTCAGAGTCCGAAGGGCCGGTAGATGACCAGCGCGGTCACCAGCCCCCAGAGTCCGACGCAGACGAGCAGCGGTCTGTCCGTGATCAACAGCTCCGACGGGTTGCCCCCGCCGTCCCGGCGGTGCACCAGGTAGAGGTACCGCAGGATGCCGTAGATTGGGAAAGGTGTGGTCAGCACCAGGTTATGGGTGCCGAAGCGCTCGACGGTGTCGGAACTCGTGCAGTAGATGATGTACGCCATCAGCGTGGAAGCCGTGACGACGCCGATCATCTGATCCAGCAGATACGGGTTGTACTCGTCCAGGATGCGCCGATGGCCCGAGGCGCCGTCGGCGAGCAGGGTGATCTCGTGGCGCCGCTTGCTCAGGGCGAGGAACAATGCCAGCAGCACCGTACACACCAGCAGCCAGTCGCTGACCGGCACCGCGATGGCCACTGCGCCTGCCCAGGTGCGCAGCACGAAGCCGATCGCGATCGAGAGCACGTCGATGATCACGATGTGCTTCAGCCAGCGGGAATAGAGGGTGAAGAGCGCCAGGTAGAGGGAGGCGGCCAGCGCGAACCGCGGCCCGATCCAGGCGGCGGCGGCGAGTGCCGTGACGGCGATGCCGGCGGCGGCGACTCCGGCGGTGCCCGGCGCCAGCTCGCCGGCCGCAATCGGCCGCAGCCGCTTCACGGGATGCAGGCGATCCGCATCCCGGTCGTACAAATCGTTCACCAGGTAGACGACGCCCGAAAGGGCGCAAAAAACGACGAACGCCGCCAGCGCGAGCGCGACGGCGGCGGGGTCGAACAACTTCAGCCCGAAGGGCAGCGCGGCGAGCACGAACAGGTTCTTGGTCCACTGCTGGGGCCTGAGGGATCGAATCAGGCCTTCCACTGTGGACCGCTCACGAACCTGTGTGTGTCCGGCCTCTCGCATCTCGAGATCCGGGTAGGACTGACGCGCCATGTGCGCGCGAAGGGGTCTCGGCGCCTAGGCCGAGAAGCTCTTGATCGCCTCGGCTTCCGAGTCGTAGGTGTCGAACACGGTCAGCAGCTTGGTGATCGACAGGAGATCCTCGATGCGCTTGGTGAGGTTGAGCAGCTTGAGGCTGCCGCCCTGCCGGCTGACCGTCGTGTGCGTGCGGACGACCTCGCCGAGGCCGGCCGAGTCGATGTAGGGCACGCCCTCGAGATTGAGGACGATCTTCTTGCTGCCGGCGGCCAGCAGGTTGTTGATCGCCTGCTTCAACAACTCGTCGCCCTCACCCAGCGTCATCTTGCCGGTGAGATCCAGAATCGTGACGTCGCTCACCTTGCGTTCGGCGATTTCCATGCCGTGATCCTCTCCGCCATCGGGCCGCCGCAGGGGTGCGGAGGCAGCGTCAAAAACACAGTGAAGCCCCTGAACACCAAGCGTTTAGGCCGTGTTCAAGGGCTCGAATGTTACCCACGAACCGTACGGAGGTCAACGAAAGATCCGTGCATCCGTACGGCTCGCAGGCCGTGAATCACTCCGCCTCGCGACGCTGCTTCTTGCGGTTGCGTTTGCGCGCGAGTGCCTGCTTGGCCCGGCGCTTGTCGCCCGGCTTCAGGTAGAAGGAGTGCTTCTTGATGTCCTTGATGATGTCTTCCTGCTGCACTTTCCGCTTGAAGCGGCGGAGTGCCGACTCGATCGACTCACCTTCCTGGATCTTCACCTCGGCCATCTCGAAATCACCTCCTCCCCGATTGGCGTGTCCGGCAGCGCCGAAGCGCACCGGCTGAATATGCTAGGCTATCACACGCTTTTCCCCGCCCCTACGGGCAATTTCCCGCCGCGCAGACCCGCGCAGCATTGCCGTAACCTCTTGAAAACAGGCTGGATGCCGCGATGAAGGTGCTCGTCGTCGGAGCCGGCGCCCGCGAGCACGCGCTCGCCGCCGCTCTCCAGGCCGACGGCCGCACCGACGTGGTGTGCGCGCCCGGGAATCCGGGCATCGCCCGCGAGGTGCGCGTCGTGCCGCTCGACGCGGCGTCGCCCGACGCGGTGCTCGCCCTTGCGGCCGCGGAGCAGGTCGATCTCACGGTGATCGGCCCCGAGGCGCCGCTGGCGGCCGGCGTCGCCGACCGGTTCACGGCCGCCGGGCGTCCGTTGTTCGGGCCCACCCGCGCCGCCGCGCAGATCGAGACGAGCAAGGCGTTCGCCAAGCGCGTGATGGCCCGCCACGGCGTGCCGACCGCACGGGCCCTCGTTTGCGACGGCGCCGACGCGGCGCTGGCGGCCGTCGCGGCGGGCACCCTGGGCTGGCCGCTCGTCGTGAAAGCCGATGGCCTCGCCGCGGGAAAAGGGGTGGTGATTGCCGACGACCGCGCCGACGCCGAGGCCGCGGTGCGTGCCGCCATGGTCGACGGCGTCTTCGGCGCTGCCGGAGCGCGAGTCGTGCTCGAGGAGTGCCTGCAGGGGCCGGAGCTCTCGTACTTCGTCATCGCCAGCGGCACCGACTACGTCGCGTGTGGATCGGCGCAAGACCACAAGCGCTTGCTCGACGGCGACCATGGCCCGAATACCGGCGGCATGGGCGCGTTCTCGCCGAGCGTGCTGCTCACGCCGGACCTGGCGGCGCAGATCGAGCGCGAGGTGGTCGAGCCGGTGCTGCGCGGCATGGCCGCCGAGGGCACGCCGTTCACGGGCTTCCTTTACTGCGGCCTGATGCTCACGGCCGGCGGACCGAAGGTCATCGAGTTCAACTGCCGGTTCGGCGATCCCGAGGCGCAGGTCGTGCTGCCGCGTCTCGACGAGCCGCTGGCGCCCCTGCTCGCGCGCGCGGCCGCAGGGCAGCCCTTGCCGGCCACGTTGCGATTCCGCGACGACGTCACCGTGGGCGTGGTGGTGGCGGCAGGCGGCTATCCGGGCACACTCGACACCGGCCACGAGATCGACGGGCTCGACCGCGTGGCGGCCGACTGCCCTGGCGTCGCCGTGCGCTTCGCTGGCGTCGCCGGACGTGGCGACGCGCTCGTCGTCAACGGCGGCCGGGTGCTCACGGTCGTGGGCCAGGCGGCCGACTACGCTGCCGCCATGCGCGCCGCCTACGACGGCGTGGCTCGCGTGCGCTTCCCGGGCATGCAGACCCGGTCGGACATCGGGGCGCGCGCCCTCGCGGGATCCCGCCGGTGAAGTACGCCGTGGTCACCTTCGGGTGCCGCGTCAACCAGGCCGACTCGCTCGGGGTCGAGGCGGCGCTCACCGCTGCCGGCGCCGAAGCCGTGTCGTGCGAGCGCGCCGACGTCGTGCTCGTCAACACGTGCTCGGTGACCGCCAGCGCGGATCAGGGCGCACGCCAGACCATCCGCCGCATCCACCGCGAGAATCCGGACGCCCGCATCGTCGTCACCGGCTGCTTCGCGTCGCGGGCGCCGGGTGACGTGGCCGCACTGCCGGGCGTCTCGGCCATCGTGCCGAATCTCCGGAAGGACGCGCTCGCGGCGACGTTGCTGCCGATGCTGGGCCGTGAGCCCGGCGAGGGACCCTGCGGACGTCCGCCCTCGCCCGGACTCATGGGGCGGACCGCCTGGACCCTGCGCGCGCAGACCGGCTGCAGTGAGACCTGCAGCTACTGCATCATCCCCACGACGCGTGGGCCGAGCCGCAGCCGTCCGTTGCGCGATGTCCTCGACGAACTGGCCCGCGTCGTCGACGCCGGCTACCGCGAGGTGGCGCTCACCGGCGTGCATCTGGGCGCCTGGGGCCGCGACCTCGGCGCTGCTGACACGCTCGCCTCCTTGCTCGACGCCCTGGCGCACGCGCCCGGAGACTTCCGGGTCCGCGTCAGCTCGCTGGAGCCGATGGACTGCACGCCGGCGGTCCTCGACGTCGTCGCCGCACATCCCGCACGGTTCGCGGCACACCTGCACCTGCCGCTGCAGCACGCCTGCGACGACATGCTGCGCGCGATGCAGCGGCCGTATACGCGACGGGCCTTCGCGGCGCTGGTCGACGACGTCCGGCGCCGGTGGCCGGATGCGGCGATCGGGTCGGACGTGATTGTCGGCTTTCCGGGCGAGACCGACGCCCAGGCCCAGACACTGGCGAGTTACCTCGAGCGGTCGCCGCTCACGCACGTGCACGTCTTTCCGTACTCGGACCGCCCCGGTACGGTGGCCGAGGCGATGCCCGGGAAGGTCGCTGGCCCGGTGGTGAAAGCCAGGGCGTCGCGGCTGCGGGACATCTCGCGGCAGCTGTCGTCGGCGTTCCGCCGCTCGCAGGTGGGCCGGGTGCGCCCGGCGCTGACCATCGGAGACGGGCACGTCGCCGTGACCGACAACTATCTCAAGGTGCCGGCGCCGCCGGGACTGGCGCGCAACGCGTGGGTGGACGTCGAAGTGCCGCCGCTCGACGGAGTCGCGGCCGAGCCCGACTGACCCGGACGGCCGTCAGGAGACGGGCGCGGGCAGCAGCGTGCGCAGGGCGTTGTCGATGTAGGCGCGGAACGTCTCCGCGGCGTGGCCCTCGGGCACTTCCTCGTACTTGACGTCGGCCGACGCCTCTTCGAGTGCCGTCCGCAACGTCCGGGCGCCCATCACGTCGGTGTCGTAGACCGCGCCCATGACGTAGAAGCGCACGCCGTGGACCGCGCGCTGGCCCTGCGCCTGGTTCGTGAGCAGCGTCGAGGCCTGCGCCGGCGGGGAAATCGCCGCGCAGAGCCCGAAGACGCTCGAGTACGCCACGGCCAGATCGACGGCGCCGTAGGCGCCCAGGGAGCTGCCGAAGATCAGTCGCTGCTCCGGGGCGGGGAACGTGCGGAAGCGCTTGTCGATGGCCGGCACGAGCTCGGTGGCCACGAACGCCCGCCACGCCGGGTTTCGTGAGTACTCCTCCTGACGTGAGGCCGGCTCGACGAAGACGGCGATGAATGGCGGCAGCGACTTTGCCGCCATGAGCCGATCGAGCACCGCCGGCACCTCCATCCACTCGGCGTAGTTGCCGCCGTCGAGGAAGTAGACGGTGGGATAGAGGTCCTGTCCGCCCTCGTATCCGGCCGGCAGATAGGTCCAGATACGGCGCGTGCCATTCAGCGTCCGGCTGGGGAACGTCTCGGCCGCGAGCGTGCCCTTTGCCGACGGCGCGGGGCCATCGATCTCGGGCTGGCCAGCCCGGAACGGCATCTTGATCTCGGAGCGTTCGCCGGCGAAGGTGCGGATCTTGTGCGGATTCCGTGGGTCGGGCACCGCTTCCTTCTCGTACAGGAACACGTACTCGAGCCGGGCGTTCGTGAACGCCGTGCTCTCGAGATACGACCACGGCGTGCCCTCGATCCGTGTCAGCGTGCCGACCTTCGCGTCGTAGCCCTGTGGCGTCGTGGCCCACGAGTTGAAGTCGCCGACGATGCGCGGAGTGCGGCCGCTGCCGTCGTCCTTGACGAAGAAGGTCAGGCGCGCGTTCTGTTCCACCACGGGATTCGGCCGCGTGGCGACGAACGTCTCGATCAGCGCGGCTCGCGCCGCAGGATCGGTGGTGCGTTCGGTGGCCTTGAGCAGGTCGCGTACGCTCGCTGGCGGCGCACCGCAGGCGGCGGTGACGGCGAGCACCAGGGGGAGCCAGGTCAGCGAAGGACGCATGGGATCACAGCGCGGCGGCGAGGGTCTGGGCGGCGCTCCTGGTGCGGCCGCCTTCCACGATCAACTGTCCGCAGGCGGCGCGGATGTCGCGGCCGCGGCTGCGTCGCACGGACACGGTCATCCCCTTGGCGGCGAGCACCCGCGCGAAGGCATCGACGGCGGCATCAGCCGGGCGATCGAACGGGATGCCGGCGGCGGCATTCAGCGGGATGAGGTTGACCTTGGCCCTGATGCCATCGAGCAGCTTCACGAGGCGGCGGGCGTCGGCGAGCGAGTCGTTCACGCCGGCCAGCAGCACGTATTCGAAGGTGATCCGGCTGCGTTTCGACAGAGGAAAGCGCCGGCAGGCCTCGATGATCGCGTGCAGGCCGTACTTCTTCGTCGGCGGCACGATCGCCTCGCGTTGCGCCTCGGTGGTGGCGTGCAGCGAGATGGCCAGGTTCGGCATCAGCGGCTCGGCGGCGAGCTTGTCGAGCATCGGCACGAGCCCGACCGTCGAGAGCGTGACCCGCTTCGGCGGGAGCGCCAGGCCTTCGGCGTCGTTCAGCAGCGCTAGGGCCTGCATGGTCGCGTCGTAGTTGTGCAGCGGCTCGCCCATGCCCATCAGCACGATGTTGAACGCGGAGTCGAGCAGCCCCGTGGCCGCCGCCAGCACCCGCACCTGCCCGGCAATCTCGCCGACGGTGAGATGGCGGACCAGGCCCATCTTGCCGGTGAGGCAGAACGCGCATCCCATCGCGCAGCCGACCTGCGTCGACACGCAGAACGTCTGTGCCGGGGTGTCGGGGATGTAGACGCACTCGATGCGCCGGCGATCGGCGAGCACGAGCACGAGCTTGCGGGTGCCGTCGACCGACTGCTCGTCGCGCTCGATCGCGGGGGTCGAGAAGCGCAGTTCCGCGGTCAGGCGAGCCCGCAGGTCGCGCGGCAGGTCGCTCATCCCGTCGAACGACGTCGCGCCGCGCTTCCACACCCAGCGGAAGATCTGGCGGGCCCGGAACCGGGGCAGACCGGCGGCGATCACCCACGACTCGAGGTCGCGCAGCGAGAGATCGGCGAGGTCGGGAGGGGCGTCGCGCAACATGGGATCTCACGCGCCATCTGCGACTTGCGCGAACGTCGAGTGTAGCACCCGGGTGCCGTCGCGGCGGCGCGTGTCGTCATGCTTGCACACCGCCGGGGTGCATGGTATTATTGGACGTAATTCCTTCACAATCAATACTTTAGAGTCCATTCTCTCGCCCGAGGTCCCGCTCCACACCGTGCCCGACGCCGCCATTCGCCGAGAGGTCCTGCCCCATGGGCTGCGCCTCGTCACCGAGCACATGCCGCACGTGCGGTCGGTGAGCATCGGCGTGTGGCTCACCAGGGGATCGCGGCACGAGCCCCGCCGCCACGAAGGCATCGCGCACTTCGTCGAGCACATGCTGTTCAAGGGCACGGCGCGACGCTCGGCCGAGGACATCGCCCAGCAGATCGACTCGATCGGCGGCCACCTCGACGCGTTCACCTCGAAGGAATACGCCGGCTACTTCATCAAGGTGCTCGACGAGCACCTGC
>CADEDM010000214.1 GCA_902826065.1 uncultured Acidobacteriota bacterium
GCGCCGGGCTTGTCGATCTTGTTGACCGCCACGATGATCGGCACGTTGGCCGCCTTGGCGTGGTCGACCGCCTCACGCGTCTGCGGCATGACGCCGTCGTCGGCAGCCACCACCAGGATGACGACGTCGGTCACCTTGGCGCCGCGGGCGCGCATCATGGTGAACGCGGCATGGCCCGGGGTGTCGAGGAAGACGATGCTCTTGTCCTTCTTCTCCCCGACGCCATCGACGTGATACGCGCCGATGTGCTGCGTGATGCCGCCGGCTTCGCGCTCCGCAACCCGCGCGGTGCGGATCGAGTCGAGCAGCGTGGTCTTGCCGTGGTCGACGTGGCCCATCACCGTGACCACGGGGGCGCGGGCGATGAGGTCCTTCTCGTCGGCCGCTTCGGCCGCGACCTCGAGCAACTCTTCCTCGAAGCTGCGCGTCTCGACCTCGGCGCCGAACTGACGCGCCACTTCGCGCGCCGTGTCCATGTCGACGGCCGAGTTGATGGTCAGCATCATGCGCCGATCGAGCAGCGCCTTCAGCACGTCCTTCACGCGCACTTCGAGCTTGTCCGAGAGATCCTTGACGGTCATGCCCTCGGCGAGCGTGATGGTGCGACTGATCGGCGGCAGGGCCACCGGCGCCGCCGGCGCCGGCGCACGCAGGCCGTTGTCGCGGCGCGCACCGCTCGAGCGGCCCCCTGGCCGGAAGCCGAAGCCTCCCGGACGGGCGCCCATCGGCGGCCGCGGCGGCATGCCGGGACGCTGCGGGTACTGACCGGGACGCGGCGGCATCCCGGGCTGACCGGGACGCACGGGCTGCGAGGGCAGCGGACGCGGTCCGCCCAACGCCGACGGCGTCGTCGGATAGGGACGACTGCCCGGGTACGGCGGCCGCACGCCCGGGCCACCCGGACGCACCCCGACGCCACCCGGCGTGGCCGCGCGCGGTGGCGGAGGGGCCACGATGCGGGCCGGCGGCTGGCTCGGCGGACGCTTGGCCGGAGCCAGGGGCCGTGCCTGAGGCACCGCCTGGCCGGGTTCTTCGATGCGGAGCCGCAGGCTGGGCGGAAGCACCCGCCCGCTGGGAGCCTGAGGCGCCGCGGCTTCGGGCGCCGCCGCCTCGGGTGCGGCCGCGGCGAGTGCCGGCGCGCGGTCGGGCTCAGCCGGAACAGGAACGGCAGGGGCGGACGGGGGCGCCTCGACGGCCACCGACGCCGCGGCAGGCTCCGAATGCTCGACAGGCGCTGCGGGCGCGGGTTCGTGGACGGGGACGTGGGCCACCGCGTCCGCGGGCGCGGGCGTCGCCGACTCCTCGTGCTCGAACTCGGCAGCCGCGGACGAGGCCGGCGTCGCCGCCACGGCCGCGCCGGGCACTGCGGCCGGCTTGACCGTGCGGATGAGTCGCGGCGCCGGCAGCGGCGCGGCGGCTGGCTTCGCCGGCTCGGGCGCCGGTTGCCCCTTCTTCACCGCCGCGGTCTTGGCCTTGGCGGCCTTCACCGCCGTGTCCGAGAAGATGTCGCCCTTCGGCAGCTCGATGCCGCGCTGCCTCGCCAGTCGTTCGACGAACTGGCGCGCCACGATCTCCTCCACGGTGCTCGACGCGCTCTTCAGCTCGATGCCGTGGTTCTGCTTGAGCAGCGCGAGCACTTCCTGGCTGGTCGTGCCGAGCAGCTCTGCGACTTTGAAGATCCGGACAGTGGCCAACAGTCACCCCTGATGAGACGTACCCGCGTGCTTACTGATCGCTGCCGCCGGCGACGCCCGCATCGGGCGCCCCGTCGGTGGCGTCGGCTGGCGCGTCGGCCGCAGCCTCAGCGCCGCCGTCGCCTGCTTCACCCGCTTCACCCGCGCCGGCTTCGAGGGCACCGAGTTCGGCCTCGACCTCGCGGCGCTTCTCTTCCTCGCTCTTGATGTCGATCTTCCAGCCGGTCAGCTTGGCGGCCAGACGCACGTTCTGGCCCTTCTTGCCGATGGCGAGCGAGAGCTGGCTGTCTTCCACCAGCACTTCCATGACCCGGTTCTCGTCGTCGGTGATCGAGACGCGCTGCACCTTGGCGGGGCTGAGCGCGTTCATCACGAACCCGACCGGGTCGTCCGACCACTCGACGATGTCGATCTTCTCGCCGCGCAGCTCGCGGATGATCGCCTGCACGCGGGTGCCCTTCATGCCCACGCAGGCGCCCACCGGGTCGATGTCGCGCTCGCGCGAGTAGACGGCCACCTTGGCGCGATCGCCGGCCTCGCGCACGGCGCCGCGAATCATGACGGTGCCGTCGTAGATCTCCGGCACTTCCTGCTCGAACAGCTTGATGAGCAGCGCCGCGTCGGTGCGCGACAGCACGACCTGCGGGCCCTTGACGCTCTTGCTGACGCCACGGATGACGGCGCGCACGCGATCGCCCTGGTTGTAGCTCTCGGCGCGCGACTGCTCCTTGCGGGGCAGGATGGTCTCGATGCGGCCGACCTCGACGATCATGTCGCCCTGCTCGAACCGCTTCACTACGCCGGTGACGACCTCGCCGACACGCTGGTTGTATTCCTCGAAGACGTTCTCGCGCTCGGCCTCGCGCACCTTCTGGAAGATGACCTGCTTGGCGGTCTGCGCGGCGATGCGGCCCAGCATCTCGGTCCGCTGCGGGAACTCGATCTGATCGCCGACCTCGACGCCCGCGTCGGCGCCGTACATCTCGAGGGCCTCGGCCAGCGAAATCTCGACGGCGGCGTTGGCCACCTCATCGACGATGGTCTTCACGGCGACCAGCTCCATCTGGCCCGTCTCGGTGTTGAGGCGCGCCTTCAGGTCCTCACCGGCCTTGAAGTGCTTGCGCGAGGCCGTGAGATACGCCTCTTCCATCGCCGCGATGACCACGCCGGGCTCGATGCCCTTCTCCTTGGCCAGCGCCTCGATGGTCTGCATCAACTGATTCGTCGCCATGATCCTCAGAACTCCACTTCGAGACGGGCGCGCCGGATGAGCCCGAGGGGCAAGCGCACGAGCTTGCCGCCTTCGTTCTCGAACAGCACGTCGTCGCCGTCGACGCCCCGCAGGTGGCCCGCGAAGGCCGTCTGCCTGGCGACGGGCTCGGCTGTGACGATCTTCGCCAGCCGTCCCGCGAACCGCCGGAAGTCCTCGGCCGTCCGGAGCGGTCGATCCAGCCCCGGCGACGAGACCTCCAATGTGTACTGGTCGGGCACGACGTCCTCGACGTCGAGCACCGCGCTCAGTTCCTCACTCACCTTCTGGCAGTGCTCGAGGCTCACGGAGTCCTCGGCTGTCGCCGAGGGCCCGGGCCGATCGAGCACCACCCGTAGTACGAATCCGCCGCCTTCACGCCCGTAGATCACGTCGAAGACCTCGAGGCCATAGGCCGACGCAATGCCGGCGGCAAGCTCACGAATTCGTTCGACTGGTCGCACCAAGCGCCCCTGAAACAAAAAAGAGTGGGCTACAGCCCACTCTGGTTCTCCCAGATCAGCACCGGACCGCTAAGTTTAGCATCCGTCCGGGTCGAGGTCCAGCCAACCGCAGGTCACACGATCGGCCGGGCGACCAGGTCATAGCCCTGGGCGCCGACGATTTCGACGTCCAGCAGCTGTCCGGGCGCCAGCGCGGCGGGGTCGGCCTCAGTCAGGTAGACCTGCGGGTCGATGTCGGGGGCCTGGCCGGGCAGGCGGCCGGTGAACACCCAGTCGTGCTCGGCCGACGGGCCGTCGACGAGCAGCCGCGTCCGGGTGCCGACCCGCGACTTCTGGCGGGCCGCCACGATCTTCTTCTGCAGGGCCATGACGCGGCGCTGCCGGCGGGCTTTCTCGGCCGCCGGGACGTCGTCGACGAGGGCGAACGCCGACGTGTCCTCCTCGTGGCTGTAGGTGAAGACGCCGACGTGGTCGAACCCCACCGTCCGAATGAACCCGAGCAGCGCCTCGACGTCGTCCTCGGTCTCGCCGGGAAAGCCGACGATGAACGTGGTGCGCAGGGTCACGTCGGGCATGGCCGCACGGATCCTCGCCAGCAGGCGCTCGTACGACGCCCGCGTGCCCGGCCGCTTCATGCGCTTGAGCACCGCGTCGGACGCGTGCTGCAGGGGCAGATCGATGTAGCGCACGGTCTTGCGGCTGGTCGCCATGGCCTCGATGGTCGCGTCGGTGATGGTGGTCGGGTAGAGGTAGAGCAGCCGCACCCATTCGATGCCCTCCACGCCGTCGAGGGCGCGGATGAGGCGGGGCAGGGCGTCGCGTTCGCCGCGATCGATGCCGTAGAACGTCGTGTCCTGCGAGATCAGCAGCAGTTCCTTGACGCCGCGGGCCGCGAGCCGCCGCGCCTCCTCCACCACCGAGTCGACGGCGCGGCTGCGATAGTGGCCGCGCATCTTCGGAATCACGCAGAAGGCGCACTTGTAGTCGCAGCCCTCGGCGATCTTCAGATAGGCGTAGTGGCCCGGCGTCGCCAGGCGCCGCGGCGTGTCGGCGTCGTAGAGATACGTGGGCAGATCGACGCCGAAGACCGGGGCTGTGGGCTGGGAACTGGAGGCCGGGGCGTGTGACGGGCTCGCACCAGCCGCCGCCGGATCACGCCGATAGAACGTCAGAGGCGCCGCTGTCGTCGCCCGCGTTGCCGTGTCCGGAGCGAGCGCCGCGAGGATGCCGGGCACGTCGCCCGTCCCGAGCACCGCGTCGATCTCGGGGATCTCCTGCTGCAGGTTCGCTCGATACCGCTCGGCCAGGCAGCCGGTCACGACCAGGCGGCCGCCAGTGGCCTTCTTCTTCTCAGCCATTTCCAGGATCGTGTCGATCGATTCCTGCTTGGCGCGGTCGATGAAGGCGCAGGTGTTCACGATGACCACGTCGGCGCCGTCGGCATCCGTCGTGATCTCGTGACCGGCCTGCTCGGCCGTGCCCAGCATCACCTCGGAGTCGACGAGGTTCTTCGGGCAGCCGAGGGAGATGAATCCGATCTTCACGGCAGGAAACCGGACCCACGGAACGGGGATCGGGAGCGCGACACCGGTCGCCACGACGGGCCCCCGCCGGGTTGGAACATCTCTTCACTGTACTACTTCACGCCCGTTCCGGCCGGCGGGTCTTCCAATCGGCCAGCCGCGGCGATAGGCTGCCCGGCGTGCGGGTGCGGGGACCATGGGGATGGGCGATCGTCGGGGCGGTCGCGTGCGGATGCCGGGCAGGGGAGCCGGCGATACCCGTGGCCACGTCCGCCGAGACGCCCGCACCCGCCGTCGCGCGCGTAACGGTCAGCGACACCCTGCCGGAGGGCCTGCAGGGCACGATCGTGTTTCACTCCGACCGCGAAGGCCGCTCCAAGCTCCTGACTCTCGACCTCCCCTCGCGGACCGTGCGCGCGCTGACGTCCGGTACGGAGCACCACGACGTCGAGCCCGCCTGGGCGCCCGACGGCCGCAGCGTCGCCTTCTCGAGCACGCGCTTCGACGGGCGGACGTTCGACCTGGCCGTGATTGAGGCGGGCAGCGCCACCGCGCGCCGGCTCACGACCGACCTCGCCTTCGACCGCCATCCAGCCTGGTCGCGGGATGGCCGGAGCCTGTGGTACGCGAGCGAGCGCGACGGCACGCAGGCCGTGTTCCGCGTGCAGTTGGACAGCGGCGCCGTGGCGCGGCAATCGCCCGCGCCGGAACGCGCCCTGATGCCGGCGCCCGCCCCCGACGGCGCGCGTCTCGCCTTCGTGATGGGCGGGCCCGACGGACTGCAGGTGGTGGTGCAGGACCTCGTGAGCGGCGCGGTCACCCGGGTCACCTCCGGGCCCGACGCGGCGGCGTGGCCGGCGTGGTCGCCCGACGGCGGCCGCCTCGCCTGCATCCGACTGAGGGCCGGCGGCGGACGCCTCGAGCTTCGTGACATCGCGACCGGCGCGATCGACGCCATCGCCATCGACGGCCTGCCCGAGCTGCGCGAGCCGGCGTGGTCACCGGACGGCCGGTTCCTGGTCGTGTCGGCATCCGCGAGTGCCGGGCCGACGGCGGACTTCGATCTCGTGCTGGTCGTCCCCGGACCCTCCGCAGCGGCCATCCGCCTCACGGCGGGCCGCGGCAGCGACGGCGCGCCGTCATGGACGATCCGGTGAACGCCCCGCGCTCTCACGCGCCGCCGCCCGTCGTGACGGCAGGCTACGCCATCGTCGCACTGGCCGCTGCGGGCTACATCGTCGCCCGCGCCTGGATAGTGCCGCTGACGTATGACGAGGCGGTGATCGCGCTACGTTACATGTCGGCGCCGTGGATCGGCGTGTTCGAGGTCGGGTCTGGCACCAACCACTTCCTGAACACGGTGCTAGCACGGGCGGCCTCAGCGGCGTTCGGTGCCGAGCCGTGGGCGATGCGTCTGCCGAACGTGGCTGCCGGCATCGCTTATCTCGCGGCCATGGCGGGCATCACCCGCCGCGCGTCGTCGCCGTCGGTGGGCCTGGCCGGGTTCGTGCTGCTCACCGCACATCCGTTCCTGCTCGACTACTTCGCGGTGAGCCGGGGCTACGGGCTCGCGATTGGCCTGCTGTCGGTGAGCCTGTGGGCGCTGCTGCGGTGGTGCGGCGCCACGCCCGGCGCGCGCGCGGCGCGACGAGACCTCGGTGTGGCCCTGGCGAGCGTCGGGGCTGCGGTGGCCGCATCGTTCACGGTGTTGCCGGCGGCGACCGGCGTGATGGCGGTGGTGCTGGCACGCCTGCTGTGGCTGGGACCCGTGCAGACGGACCGCAGCTGGTCGTGGTCACGGCTCGGACGCGACGCCTTGGTGTGGGCGCTGGCCACCGGACTCTTCAGCCTGCTCGTGTTCTCGCGGGATCGCGAGCTGTCGCCGCGCCTGTTTGCGCCGCTCACGGTGCGTGTCAGCGGACTCTTCGCCGAGGAACTGGCGGGGATCGAGGTCTTCCGTGCCGACGCAGCCGGACGGTTTCATCCCCTCGACCGGCAGCCCGACGGCACGTGGTCGCTGTCGAGGCCGCGCGGTGTGTGGGGACTGCGGGTCGATCTGCCGGCAGCTACCGACCGCAACCTGTCGGTGCTGGAGGTCGCGATCGGACCGGAGGTGTTCCGGCGGACGCGCCATAGCGACGGGCCCTGGACGGTTACCGACACCCCGACCCACCGCGTGCTTCGCGCCGGCCCCGGTCTGATGGCGTCGTCGGCCGCTCCCGGACGGTTCGGCGCCATCAATGGCGGGAGCGACGACGCCCGCCTGCGGATGGCGCTGGCGTATGCCGCGACCACGCTGGCCGTGCTCGGGGGACTCGGCCTGGTGATCGTGGCCCTGTTCCGCCTGATCGCGCACTGGCGAGGCGTGCCGGCCGCGGATCTGCGGATGCTGCTCGCCGCGGGCATGGGCGCCGCGTCGCTCTGCGCCGCGCCGGCGTACCTCCTGCGTGCGAACAACCAGCTCTATTTCGGCGGGAACGCGGGACTACTGGCCGACACCTTCGGCTCGGTGATGGCGTCGGTCGTCTACACCGTGCCGGCATTCCCCGGGCAAGGCACCTGGGCCGCCGTCGTACTGGCGTTCGCGGCCGCGAACGCCATCGCGGCGCTGTCGGCCCGACGGCCCCCGAGCGCGCCCGGCCCGGCTGTGCTGGCCGCGATCCTTGGCGTCGCCGCCGTGCAGATCGAACTCCAGCATCGTCTGGCAGGCACTCCCTATCTCACCGATCGCACGGCGCTCTTCCTGCTGCCACTCCTGATGCTCAGTGTCTTCCTGGCCGCCGACGTCCTGGCCGCGCGGGCGAAGGCGGCGCGGATGCTCGTCACCGGCGTCGTCGGAATCGCCGCCGCCGTCGCCGCGTGGCATGCGATCGGCGTCGCGAATCTGTCGCGATCGCGCGACGTGCCCGACGACGCGGCGACCCCGGCGATGCTCGAGGCCGTCGCCGCGGCGGTCGGCGCCGAGTCGCGCCCGGCGCCCGTCGTCCGGGTCGGCGTGGAGTGGTACTACTACCCGGTCGCGCAGGTCTACGCCGCGCGGCAATCGACGCCGCTGCGGCGGTTCGACGTGGTGGTCGTGCCTACCGAGGCCGGCGATCCGCCCGTCGACTTCGTCTACGCCCGGAACGGCTCGCCGCTCGGCACCGGCGAGCGCCTGCGCGACTTCGCGGTCACGCAGGCCGCGCTCTGGCGCCGGCGCTGAAGGCGCCGTGCGGCACGATGCCGTTGCGGCGCAGGTCGCGGTGAGGCCGCCACGGGCGGCGGGCGGTCAGTCGGGGCGCGGCAGGTACCTGTTCTCCGGCAGGGTGGCCAGCCAGGCTCGCGGAGAAAGCAGACCGAATGGCGACGAACAGGCGAGCGTGGTGAACCGCCATGCGCCCGCGACTAGGGGTACAGCCGGTACAGCATGCGTGGATAGGGAATGGTCTCGCGCAGGTGCTCGAGGCCGCAGATCCACGTGACCACCCGCTCGATGCCCATGCCGAAGCCGCCGTGCGGCACGGTGCCGTAGCGGCGCAGGTCGAGGTACCACTCGAAGGCTTCCTGCGGCAGCTCGTGTTCCTTGATGCGCTGGATCAGCAGGTCGAGGTCGTCGAGGCGCTG
>CADEDM010000215.1 GCA_902826065.1 uncultured Acidobacteriota bacterium
GCGGCTGCGCCACGGCCGCACCACCTTCGTCATCGCGCACCGCCTGTCGACGATCCGCAGCGCCGACCAGATCCTCGTCCTCGAGGGCGGCGAGATCGTGGAGCGCGGCACGCACGACGCGCTGCTGGCCGCGCACGGCCGCTACCGGCAGCTCTACGACAAGCAGTACAAGATCGAGACCAACCGCTTCATCAACCCGGGCGAGGACTGGACGCCGGAGCCGCCGAAGGTGGTGGTAGCGCGGCCGGCGTCGACGCAGGTCTGACGCCGGCGATCAGCGGCGACCGGCCGGCAGCCGCACGTCGAGGGCGTGCTTGGCATCGCGCAGGCCGGCGTGACACGCCTCGAAGGCGTCCACGACATCGGGATCGAAGTGCGTGCCCCGTCCTTTCACGATGATGGCCAGCGCCTCTTCGTGGGGCATCGCCTTCTTGTAGGTGCGTTCGGCGACCAGCGCGTCGTAGGTGTCGACCACGGCCACGATGCGGCCGGGCAGCGGGATCGCCTCGGCGCGCAGTCCGCGCGGATAGCCGGAACCGTCCCAGCGCTCATGGTGGGTGAAGACGATGTCCTTGGCCAGCCCGAGGACCTCGTCGTCGTGGACGCCGGCCAGCGCTTCGGCCTTCTGCAGTGTGTCGTGGCCCAGCGACGTGTGCCGCTTCATCTCGGTGTACTCGGCGTCGGTCAGCGCGCCAGGCTTGTGCAGCACCGCGTCGGAGATTCCGACCTTGCCGATGTCGTGCAGCGGCGCCAGCGTCGCGATGAGATCGATGCGGTGTGGCGTGAGGTAGGCGCGCTGGGCGCCGCGGGCCGCCATCGTCGTGGCGAGCAGACGGGTATATTCCTGCGTGCGCCGGGCGTGGCGTCCGGTCTCGACGTCACGCGTCTCGGTGAGCGACGTCAGGGTCTGCACGATCAGCCGCTGGGCCTGTTCGCGACGGTGCCGCTCGCGGCCGGCGCGCCGGCGTTCGAACGCCAGATCGCCGACGAGGCCGGTAGCGGCGCCGAGCACCAGGCCGACGAATGGACCGGCCGGTGACACGACGGCGCCACTGGCGGCGAACCACGCCCGCAGGCCGAACCATGTCCCGGCGCCGGCGGCGGCCGAGAGGGCCACACCGCCCGAGGTGCCGAGCGCCGTGACCAGCAGTGCCGCCAGGAACGCGCCCAGCGCCGCGCCGCCCACTTCGAGTGCGCGTGCGGACGGCGGACGGACCGCCGTGGCGCCCCCCAGAAATGTGTCGGCGAGCGTGGCATGCACCTCGACGCCGGGGAAGCGCGGATCCAGCGGCGTGGCGGCCGTGTCGCGGACGCCGAGCGCGGTCGCGCCGACGAACACGAGACGACCAGCGAGGTCCGAGGCCGGCACCGATCCGTCGAGCACGCCGATCGCCGAGTGATACGGATAGGCGCGACCGTGGCCGCGGGCGCGCAGCAGCACGTGCCCGTGGGGGTCGAGCGCGACGGCGCTGCTCGACAGCGTCGTCGTCAGCCCGCCGTCGGGCCCCTGCACCACGACCAGCGGCTCGGGGTGCGCGCGCAGCACCGCCGCCAGGGCCAGGGCCGGGAAGACGCGCTCGTCGAGCCGCGTCAGCACCGGGACCCGGCGCAGCACTCCGTCCGCGTCCGGGGAAACGTTGATGGTGCCGGTGGACTGTGCGGCCCGGCCGAGCAGGTGCATGCTGCACACCGCACCGGTGGCGCGGAACAGCGCCGCCAGCGGATCGCCGTCGCTGCGGTGACGCAGCACCGGCTCGACCGGCGTGAGCGCGCAGCCGGCGGCGTTGGCGCCGGCGCCGTCGAACGTCAGCGCCACACCGGTCACGACCGGCGCCTGTGCGAAGGCGGTGGCCAGCACGTCGTCGGTGGTCGGCCCTTCCCCCGGTCCGCCACCGAGGCGATCGGACTCGGGGAACAGGATGTCGAAGGCAATCGCCGACGCGCCGGCCTCGTGCAGCCGCGTCACGAGGCGCGCGATCACGTCGCGCGGCCAGGGCCACTGGCCCAGCGCGGTCAGGCTGGCCTCGTCGACGGCGACGACGGCGACACGCGACGATGGCGTGGGTGGGGGTGTCTGGCGGACGAAGGCGTCGTGCGCGGCCAGATCCAGCGGCCGCAGGGCCGCCGGCATGAAGGCGGTCACCGCGCCTGCAGCCGTCGCGGCGAGCAGCGCCGTGACGACCGTCCGGCGAATTGCAGCCCGGCCTTCGTCGCTCACCGCACCGTCACTTCGACCCGACGATTGCGCGCGTTCCCGGTGTTGTCGGGCGTGCGTTCGATCGGGTTGGTCTCGCCGTGCGAGGCGATCTCGACCAGCGACGCCTCGAGCCCGGCGCCGGTGAGCAGGTCGCGCACGGTGGTCGCCCGGCGCAGGCCGAGCGCCACGTTCGTGTCGGCGGCGCCGGTCGTGTCAGTATGGCCGACGACGCTCACGTCGGGCCGGCCGCGCTCGCGAACCAGGGTCAGAATCTCCGGGACCTGCGCCCGTGATTCGGCGGTGAGCGTGTCGCCGCCCAGCTCGAAGTAGAGGACGAAGCGTCGCGCCGGCGGCGGGATGATCGCCAGGACATCGCCGAAGATGCGGGCGATCTCCGCTGGCGGCAGTACCGTGGGCGCTGGCGGCGGCTGACCGGCCGTTACCGTGACCGAGGCGCCCGGCTGTTCGGACAGCGTCGCCGACGCGCCGGCCGACTCCACGGAGGCTGATCCCAGCGGCCCGTCTTCCGGGTGCGGCGCCAGCACGACGAGATCGCGAGGCGGCGCCGGCGTCGCCACCCGGCGCGGTCCGCAAGCCGCGGCGATGGCGGTGACGGCCAGCAGCAGCGCCGCCCGCACCCACCACCGCCTCATGGTGTCTCCGCGCGCACCAGCACGTGCGTGCCGCGCACGCCGATGATCGACGTCGGCGTCTGCAGCCGCACCGTATCGGGCGCGAGCCGGGCGATGATCCCGGAGACGTACGACAACACGCCGCTGGCCAGCCGTACGCCCAGTCCCAGTTGCTGATCCTGCGGTGAGTAGGCGAAGCGGGTGAGCGCGAGCTCGCTGTTCGGGCCGAGCGACAGCCGCGACTCGTCCTTGAGCATCAGCGACAAGCGGCCGTCGGGGCCGGTGCGCAGGACGTCGGCCTCGAAGACCTCGGCGCCGACGGCGGCGGCGACCGCGCTGCCGCCGCGGACGATCGTGGCGGCGCCGGTGGCGACCTTCACCCGGCCGGCCGGCGGAGACTGCGCCGCGACGTCACGGGCGGCGAACAGCACGAACGCGACGAGACAGACACGCCATCGCATGGGCGACATCCTTGGAAGGGGAGCGACCAGTCTAGCAGCCGCCGGAACCTTTCCCGCCCCGGCACAGTATCCTTTGTCAGCAAGAAGGAGCCACGCCACTGAACGGAGACCAACTGCTCGAGATGTTCGTGCGTGGCGCCCTCGGCAAGGGCGGGCGAAAACGCGCACGTCGGGCCACGCGGTTCCTGGGCGGTGACGGCGGGTTCCTCACCGCGAGTGCCGTGATGGCCGCCGTCGGCGTGGCGTGGGGCCTCTACGACCAGTTGCAGCATCAAGGCGCGAGCGCGGCCGGCGGAACGATGCCGGGGCCGGGCGGCGGCGCCGCCGCCGTGCCGATGCCCTCGACGCTCTCGCGCCTCGTGCGGGTCGCCGCCTCCGCCGCCAACGCCGACGGGACGCTCACCGAGCCCGAACGCGTGGCCATCCTCGCTCGTGCCCGCGAGGCCGGTGTCGAGGCGCCCACCGACGACGCGCTGCGGCAGCGCCAGCCCCTGGCGGACATCGTCGCCGGCGTGACCAGCGATGCCGAACGCCGCGACCTCTATGTGCTCGCCTTCACCATCGTGCGCGCCGACGAGGACGTCTCCGGCGCCGAGCGCATCTACTTGGCGCAGCTCGCCCATGCCCTCGGCCTCGATGCGGCGGCCGCCGCCGCTCTCGAACGCGACACCGCCGCGTCCATCGACGTGGCCGGGCCCGCGTCCGCCTAGAATTCACGTCGGGACCCGTGGGTCCGCCGCGAGGCGCGCGAGGCGTGGCGCGCGCCGCGGCCGTCAGGTCCGCGCCAGGAGAGATGCGATGCAGGGCGTGCAGCAGTGGTACATGGCCATCGGCGGCCATCAGGTCGGACCGGTGAGCCAGGACGAGATCCTGACCAATCTCCGCAACGGCAGCATCGACAAGACGACGCTCGTGTTCACGTCGGGCATGGCCAACTGGCAGGCGTTGAAAGAGGTGCCGCAGTTCGCCGCGTTCCTCGACGGCGCCGCCACGCCGGGCGCCATGCCGCCGCCACCCTCGGCGCCCGGACGCCGCGCGCACGACATCGACTTCACGATCCACGGCAGCGAGATGCAGTACGTCGAGGTCGAGCTCGATCCCGGCGAGGCCGCCGTGGCGGAAGCCGGCTCGATGATGTACATGACCGACGGCATCCAGCTCGAGACCATCTTCGGCGACGGCAGCCGCCAGCAGAGCCCCGGCGTCCTCGACGCACTGCTCGGGGCCGGCAAGCGCATCCTCACCGGCGAGAGCCTCTTCATGACGGTGTTCACCAACACCGGCGCCGGCAAGCATCGCGTGGCGTTCGCCGCGCCCTACGCCGGCAAGATCCTGCCGATGGACCTGCGGGCGATCGGCGGCCACCTCGTGTGTCAGAAGGACTCGTTCCTGTGCGCGGCCCGGGGCGTCTCGGTGGGCATCGCGTTCCAGCGGAAGATCGGCGCCGGCCTGTTCGGCGGCGAGGGCTTCATCATGCAGAAGCTCGAAGGTGACGGGCTGTGCTTCGTGCACGCCGGCGGCTCGATCCACTCCCTGGAGCTCACCGCCGGCGAGACCCTGCGCGTCGACACCGGCTGTCTCGTGGCGCTGCAGCCGAGCGTCAGTTACGACATTCAGTTCGTCGGCAAGGTGAAGACGGCGCTGTTCGGCGGAGAAGGGCTGTTCTTCGCGACCCTGCGCGGACCCGGCAAGGTGTGGCTGCAGTCGCTGCCGCTCAGCCGCCTGGCCGATCGCATCTACAAGGCCGCGCCGCAGACCGGCCGCCGCAGCGAGGAAGGCTCGATCCTCGGCGGCATCGGGGACCTGCTGGACGGGCGCTGACGCGCCCGTCCAGGGCGGCTAGCGGCTGGCGGCTAGCGGCTAGTAAGATGCGGCGCATGTTCTTTCGCACCGTTCTGATCTGTGCCGCCGCGATGGCGGTAGCCGCGACCCCGGCTGCCGCGCAGCCTCGGACCCCGGACATCGAGAAGCGCGGCTTCAAGCGGTCGGACTTCCCGCGGCTGGCGAAGCTCACCGACAACGTCTACACGTTCGAGGGCGTCCATCCGCCGAACTTCACGACGGTCAGCCTGATCGTGGTCGGCCGCGACGGCGTGCTGATCGCCGACGGGCAGGGCACGACCGGCGAGACGCAGGCGATGCTCGACGCCATCAAGACCGTCACCGACAAGCCCGTGAGATGGTACGTCGTCGGCTCGGACCATGGCGATCACACCGGCGGCAACTCGGTGCTGCCGAAGGACATCACCTTCATCGTCCATCCCAATGCTCGGGCGCAGATGGAGCGTGACGCCGCGACGGTGATGGGGCAGAACCTCAAGGCCGCTGCCGAGGCCATCACGAAGGGCGCGACCCCGCCCCCGCCGCGGCCTCCGGTGCTCGTGCCGGCCACGCCCATGACCGGGGATCGCGAGACCGTCGACGTCGGCGGCATCGAAGTGCAGGTGTTGTTCCTCGGCCGCGCCCACACCGGCGGCGACCTCAACGTCTACCTGCCGAAACAGCGCCTCTTGTTCATGAGCGAGGTCTACCTGAACCGCGTCTTCCCGGCGATGCGCTCGGCGTATCCGAGCGAGTGGGTGAAGACCATCGACCGTGCGCTGGCGATGGACGTCGATCACTACATTCCCGGGCACGGGTTCATCGAGACGCCGAAGGTCGCACGGGAGGAGCTGGTCGAGTTCCAGAAGGCGCTCACCGCCGTGATCGCCGAGGTCCGGCGCCTGCACCGCCTCAACCTGTCGGTCGACGACGCCGTGGCGCAGGCCAACTGGGGCCCCTACGCCGACTGGTATCTGCGCGATTCGCAGGCGCCGCTCGCCGTGCGCAAGGTCTACGAGGAGCTCGAAGGACGGTTGAAGTGACCAGCCAGTCGGCGACCAACCACGCCCACCATCCGATCCCCACCTACGTCGCGGCCGCGTTGTGGCTCGCCAGCGTCGTGCTGCTGGTCGGGGCGTCGTGGGCCGACTGGAACACGCATGATCCCGGCGTCACGCTGCTGGCGCTGGCGGTGCTCGCCCTGATCGCGATGAGCCGGTGGTACGTCGTGAAGCTCCAGGACCGCATCATCCTGCTCGAGATGCAGGTGCGGTGCGCGCGGGTCCTGCCGGCCGGGCAGGACGAGCTGCTGGCGCAGCTCTCGCCGAAGCAGGTGACGGCGCTCCGCTTCGCGTCGGATGACGAGCTCGGCGACCTGCTGGCCCGCGCCGTCGGCGAGCAGATGACGCCCACCGCCATCAAGCAGGCCGTGAAGCAGTGGCGGCCCGACTTCCTGCGCACCTGACCGCGGCCGTCGGGCCATCCGCATGCCGCCACGCTTCACGCCGCTCGAGACCCTGACGCTCACCGCAGCGCAGCAGCAGGTCGTGGCCGAGGTGCGGGCCGGCCGTCGCGGCACCGCCCCGGCCAACGTGGTGGCGTGGCTGCCGCATCCCGAGCTGGCGCGGCGGGCGGCGCACCTCGGCGAGCTGGTGCGCTACGGGACGTCGCTGCCAGCGCGCGTGTCGGAAGTGGCGATCCTGGCCGTGGCCCGCCACTGGTCGTGTGGCTACGAGTGGGCGATTCACGCCGGCGAGGCCGCGCGGGCCGGTGTGCCGGACGAGGTCATCGACGCGCTCGGTCGTGGTGACACGCCGGCGCTGCCGCCGGACCAGCGCGTCGTGCTCGATTTCGCGCGCGAGCTGGTGTCCGCCGGGACGGTCTCCGACGCGACGTGGGATCGGGCGATGGCGGAGGTGGGGGAGACCGGCGTCGTCGACCTCGTCGCCGTGGTCGGCTACTACACGTTCGTGGCGTTCACGCTCAACGCGCGCGAGGTGCCGGTGCCGCCGGGCGCGCCGTCGATGCCGGAGCGCGGGCGCGACGCCGGCTGACGCTCACCACAGCGCCGCCTTCATCCGCCCGATCGCCATTTCGACCTGGGCCAGATCGCCCAGCACGCGTTCGGCCTCGCCGATGGTCTGCGCCAGCGCCTCGCCGGACGGTGCCGACCCGCGCTTCACCTCCCACGCCAGATCGCGCGTGGTCTCGGCACAGGCGCGGCACACGGCGAGGGTCTGCTCGTGCGCCTCGATGATGCGCAGCACCTCGGCGCGTTCGTCGTCGGTCATTGAGAAATAGTAACTGGTAGCGGCTGGGGACCGGGGACCGGGGACCAGGAAAGCGCTGGTCCGGCGTCGCGGCGCGTACAGGCAAAGGGCCGGAACGCGTGGCGTTCCGGCCCTTCGTGGTCAGTGCGCCGGCGCGGCTACCAGTCGAACTTCAGGCCGAAGCGGGCGATGGTCGGCGGAACGATCAGCGACGGCTGCTCGAACGCGCTGCCGCTGGCCCACGTGATGTTCTGGAACGCCTTCGAGTTGCCGAGGTTGTAGATGTCCAGGAACACGCCGATGCGGTCGTTGGTCTTCAGCGTGATGTACTTCTCGGCGCGGACGTCGAAGATCGCGATGTTGTCCTGCGTGCGCGTCCCGACCTTCTCCATCAGGATGCGCTGCGTGCCGTAGTTGATGCCGCCGACGCCGCCGATGCCGAACGCGCTGCTGGCGTTGATCGTGCGGCCGTAGGGCTGGCCCGACTGGAAGCGGAGCGCCGGGGTCACGCGGATCTGCCACGGGAACTCGTAGCTGCCGTTGATCTTGGCGGTCCACATGCTGAAGACGAACTGACCGTCATCGGTGTTGATGAAGTCGTTCGCCGTCGACGGTGTGACGACCGCGCGGAGGTTCTGACCGAAGTAGGCGGTGGCGTGGTCACGGTTCCACCGCTTCGACATCGATGCCGCGATCGAGTAGCGGCCGGTCTGGCGCTTGTTCACACCGAATTCCACCGTGTGATACGTGCCCTTGCCATCCAGGTTGGTGAGCTGGTTGACGTTGGGCAGGGCCAGGTTCGCCGGATTCAGGTTGAACGCCTGGAAGTTCGGACCGTCGTCGGCGGTGTTGAACGCGCCGTCGGCGCCCGGATCCCGCAACGTCACGGGCACGTTGAAGGCACTCACCGGCCGGTTGACGTTGGCGCGCACGCGGAAGTCGTCGATCTCGCGGAACACGTAGCCGCCCTGCACGCCGATGCCGGGCAGCAGCTCGTGCTCGATCCACGCCGACACCTCGCGGGTCTGCGTATTCTTCAGGTCGGGATCGAGCTGCGTCGTGCCGACGCCGCCGAGGGTGGTGGTGGGGTTGCCGATGGTCTCGCCGACGTCGTAGACGCCGTTGCCGCGGCCCGGCGTTCCGGCCGCCAG
>CADEDM010000216.1 GCA_902826065.1 uncultured Acidobacteriota bacterium
GTCTTCTTGCGCACCGAGTCGATGACCTTCGAGTACGAGACGAAGCGGCGCAGCACCTGGTCGAGCGAGCCGCTGCGTTCGCCGGCCACCAGCGACGCGGTGTAGACCCCGGGAAAGAGATCCGCGTGGGCACCGAAGGCGTCCGACAGCGCGGCGCCACCGCGGACCTTCTCGTGGACGTCGTCGAGCACGGCCTTGAACACCGGGTTGCTGAGGCGCTGCCGCAGGATGTCGAGCGACTGCACCAGCGGCATGCCCGCCTTCAGCAGCGTCGCCAGCTCCTGGTTGAAGATCAGGAACTCGTCGCGGCGGATCTTCCGCCGGCCGATCGACAGCCCCTGGACGCCGCCACGCGGCGCCAGAGCCAGCACGTGCAGGCCCTTGTCTTCCAGCTCGCGACGCAGGTGCGCTTCAGTCGGGGCGACGTAGATGCCCTCGATGATCTGCCCTGCCGCGGTGCCGAGCCTGCAGCGAAACTCCATGGTCCCGGTCGTTACGACCCCTGTG
Organism: uncultured Acidobacteriota bacterium; assembly: GCA_902826065.1. Taxonomy (GTDB): domain Bacteria; phylum Acidobacteriota; class Vicinamibacteria; order Vicinamibacterales; family UBA2999; genus CADEFD01. The sequence goes on from CADEDM010000216.1 coordinate 508, forward strand.
GCTGCACGAACGCGTGGAACACCCGCGCGCCCAGCTCCCGTGGATCATTGGACGACGCGTTGGGTTCGAGAGCCGGGACGAACGTCTGATCGACGACCAGCCGGATCTCGACCATGTCCCCGGCGCCGAGCGACGCCGCCGGCAGGGCAATCTTGTGCACCGGCGCGTCCGTCACCAGCTTGACCGTCTGGATCACCTGGTCGCCGATGCGCAGTTCCACCTGGGTCGCCGCCGTCGCCGCCTTGCCGGGATTGTCGGCCTGGAAATACAGCACCGAGTCGCGGCGCGGGTTCCGGAACGCCAGCGTGGCTTCCTTCTTGGTCCACTGCCACTCCACCATGGAGTTATCGGCCGCGGCCTCGACGGCATGCCAGCCGTCCTTGAAGATCAGGAAGACGTTCTCTGTCTGCGGCAGCAGTTCGAATGTCGCGACCTCGTAGGAGCGTCCGCCGGCCTCGGTGCCCGACAGCCGGATCCGGTCGCCGTTCGCGGCGTCGTAGAGGCCGGCGACAACGCGCGTCGGGCCCACGTAGGGATAGACCGGCGCGAACATGGTCCGCGTGTATTCAATCGTCTGGCCGGGCTTCCAGGCCGAGGTGGGGGTGGGCGGATCGTGGTCGTCGGTCCACATCTGCTCACCGTCGGCGTCGAGGAAGTGGACGAACACCTTGCGGGTGCCGAACGCCCCGGCGTCTCCGGCGACCGTGAACTTGTAGGTAATCTCGACCGGGCTGCCCAACGCCACCCGCGGGCGGGAAAGGGTGACGCCCAGGCTGCCCTGGACGGGCGCGGTGTCTTCCTTCGAGCCGCACGCGGCGGCTGTGAGGCCGAGGGCGACGACGATCGCCAGGGCCGTACGCGGGGTCGTGAAGTTGTACATAACCTTGTGAGGCAACATGATAGCGCCTCCAGCGGGGCGGCGCCACCGGCCCCCGGAACGTTTGTGTTACAGTCGGCGCCGGAACGCCGGGAGCCGATTCTGCACATGGACAGCGCACGCGACGCCCTGGGAATGGTCGAGACCCGCGGCTTCATCGGATCGGTCGAGGCCGCCGACGCCATGGTGAAGGCCGCCAATGTCGCCCTGGTGGGCACCGAGTACATCGGCGCGGCCTACGTGACCGTCCTCGTGCGCGGCGACGTCGGCGCCGTGAAGGCGGCCACCGACGCCGGGGCCGCCGCCGCTCGGCGCGTCGGAGAGCTGGTCTCGGTGCACGTCATCCCGCGTCCGCACGCCGAGGTCGAGCGGCTGCTGCCCAAGGGCTAGCCGCCCGAGGCGTCATGGCCTCCCCCGCCCCAGCCGCGCCGTCGGCCCGAGATGTGGCGTCGGCCGACGAAGCCCGCACCCTCGCCCGCCGTGCCCGCGACGCACAGCGCGTCCTCGCCGAGAAGAGCCAGGCCGAGATCGACGCCATCGTCGCCGCCATGGCCTCCGTTGCCGAGGCCGAGGCCGAGACGCTCGCCCGCCTGGCCGTCGATGAGACCGGCTACGGCGTCGTCGCCGACAAGGTCGCGAAGAACCTGTTCGCCGCGCGTGACGTGCACGCCTTCATCCGGCCCATGAAGACGGTCGGCGTCGTCGCCCGCCACGAAGACCGGAAGGTCATCGAGATCGCGGAGCCGTTCGGCGTCGTCGCGGCCATCGTGCCGTCGACCAATCCGACCTCGACGGCGATCTACAAGCTGCTCATCAGCATCAAGGCGCGCTGCGGTGTCGTGCTGAGTCCGCATCCATCGGCGGCCCGGTGCATCACCCGCACGGCCACGCTCATGAACGACGCCGCGCGATCGGCCGGCCTGCCCGACGGCGCGATCGGCTGGCTCTCCACCGTGACCCTGCACGGCACGCAGGAGCTGATGCGGGCCCGCGAGATCGCCGTCATCCTCGCCACTGGCGGCCTGGGGCTGGTGCGCGCGGCGTACTCCGCCGGCAAGCCCGCCTACGGCGTCGGTCCCGGGAACGCGCCGTGCTACGTCGAGGCCTCGGCCGACATCGCCAAGGCCGCCGACGACATCCTCACCGGGAAGAGCTTCGACCACGGCGTCCTGTGCTCGTCGCCGAATTCGATCGTCGTCGATCGCGGGGTGGCGCCGGCGCTGCGCGAGGCCCTGGTCGCCGGTGGCGGCGTCTTCCTCACGCCGCCCGACGCCACCCGACTGACGGCGGCGCTGGTGTCGCCCGAGCGGCTGCCGAACCCGGCGCTGGTCGGCAAATCAGCGCGCCACATCGCGCAGGCGATCGGCGTGAGCGTGCCCGACACGACGCGCGCGCTGATCGTGCCGCTCGACGGCGTGGGCCGCGACTACCCGCTCTCGATCGAGAAGCTGTGTCCGGTGCTCTCGTACTACGAGGTCGCCGACTGGCGCGAGGGCTGCGAGCGTTCGAAGCAGATCCTGCGCTACGGCGGGATGGGCCACACGATGTCCATCCACTCGCGGAACGAGGCGGTGATCCTCGAGTTCGGCCTGCACAAACCGGCCTTCCGCATCTGCGTGAACACGCCGACCACGCACGGATCGATCGGCCTCACGACCGGGCTCGACCCGGCGATGACGCTGGGGTGCGGCGGCTACGGCGGCAACATCACGTCCGACAACATCACGCCGCGCCACCTGCTCAACATCAAGCGCGTGGCGTGGGAGATCCGTCCGCGGCCGCGCGGGGTGGCGACGCGTCCGGCTGGCGCGCCCCCGCCGGCCGAGGCTCCGCCAGCCGCGATCCCGACGCCGTCACTGCCCCAACCGCCGCGTCGCCCGGTGCCCGAGCCGATCTCCGCCGACCAGATGCGCGGCGGCGTCGACCGTGCGCTGGCGGCCCGCGGCGGCACGCCCGCGCCGGTCGATCGCGCCCCAGGGTCGTCGCCGACGCCGACGGCGCCGGCCGAGTTCATCTGCGAAGACGACGTCCGTCGCGCCGAGCGTGAAGGCCGGGTGCTGCTGGTCGGTCCTCGCACCATCGTCACGCCGGCCGCGCGCGACGCCGGCGCGCAATCGGACACGCTCGTCTGGCAGGACGGCACGCGTCGCTGATCGACCACGTACAGCCGAGGTTCGGGCGGCGCTCACTTTTGCGCATGGGTTTGCGCCGGCCGCGACCGCCGTGCTAGCGTCTGACCGGTCATCCGGATGCGACGCCTCGCCCTGTTCCTCGCGTGTGCGGGCACCGTGGCCTGCGCGAGCCGCCCACCCGCTGTGGTGGCGACCGCGCCGGCGCCTGCGACCCAAGCGCCTGTCGCCGCACCGGCGCCACCGCCGGCCGATCCCGTGGCCGAAGCGATCGCCGCGGCGGAGTCGGCCTTCGCGGCGGGACGAGCGGCCTCCGAGCAGGGCCATCTTCGCGACGCCCGCCTGGCGTTCGACCTCGCCGTCGACACCCTGCTGCAGGTGCCCGGCGGCGCCCGCGCCGACGCCCGGCTGTCGGCGGCCGTCGACGGGCTGATCGACCGCATCAGCGCCCTCGAACTCGACACGCTCACGAGCGGCGACGGCTTCACCGAGACGACGAAGTCGGAGCCCGCGACCATCGACACCCTGCTGTCGCTGCCGGCCGATGTCGCCGAGGCCGCGCCGGCCCCCGAAGTGGCCACCACCGTGCGCGCCGATCTGGCGGCGACCGCCCACGACATTCCGATCCCGCTGAACGATCGCGTGCTCCGCTTCGTGGAGCTCTTCCAGGGCCGGCTGCGTGGTTTCCTGACAGAAGGCATGAGTCGCGGCGCGACCTACATGCCGATGATCCAGACGGTGTTCCGCGAGGAAGGCCTCCCGCTGGATCTCACCTTCGTGCCGCTGGTCGAGAGCGCGTTCAAGACCAGTGCCTTGTCGCGCGCCAGCGCGCGCGGCGTCTGGCAGTTCATGCGGCCTACGGGCAAGGAGAACGGTCTCGCCCACGACTGGTACGTGGACGAGCGTGCCGATCCCGAGAAGGCAACGCGGGCCGCCGCCAAGTACCTCAAGACCCTCTTCGGGATGTTCGACGACTGGCACCTGGCGCTCGCCTCGTACAACGGCGGCCCCGGTCGCGTGCAGCGCGCCGTGCGGCGGTCGGGCATCGATGACTTCTGGAAGCTCACGTCGACGTCGCGCCACCTGCCGCGCGAGACCCGCGACTACGTGCCGATGATCCTGGCGGCCGCGATCATCGCGCGCAACCCCGCCCAGTACGGCTTCGAGGCGCCGGTGGCGTCGCCGTTCGCCAGCGACATCGTGACGGTGTCGCGGCCGGTGGATCTGCGGCGTGTCGCGGAATGGGCTGGCGTGCCGGCCGACGACATCCGCGCGCTGAACCCTGAGCTCCGTCGCTGGACCACCCCGATTCGCGCGAAGGAATATCAGCTGCGCGTGCCGGTGGGATCGCTGACCGCCGTGGTCGACGGGTTCGCCACGGCCGCTCCCGAGGAAGCCGCGTCGCTGCAGTGGTACACGGTGAAGAAGGGCGAGTCGGTGCCGACCATCGCGCGGCGCCTGCGGGTCTCACGCACCGACCTGCTCGAGGCGAACTACCTGACCGGGAAGTCGCGCGTGGTGCCGGGTCAACGGCTCGTGGTACCGCGAGCGCCGTCGGCCGCGCTACTCGCGGGCCGTGGGACGACCTCGAACGCCCCCGCCGTGGCCGACGCGGCGGACGCACGCGAGAACGAGCCGGCCGCTCGCACGGTCTACCGCGTCCGCAAGGGCGACACGCTGTACGCCATCGCCCGGCGTCACGGCGTGAGCATCGAGAACCTGCGCACGTGGAACGGCCTGAAGGGCTCGGCCCTCGCCGTCGGCGACCGCCTGCAGATCCACGCGCCCAAGGCCGCGAACGCGCAGTAGGCGCGTCGCAGTTCCTCCGCTCTTCCCTCCTTGTGCCGTACGCGTGCTTTGCACGCCTGCGATCCGCGCGGCCGCGTGTGCCGAATGAATCGCGCGCCGCGGCCCTGGCACCGTCCTTGGACCACACCGGCTCGCATGCTGGCGCAGGTGCAGAGTGCGGCGCTCAGGGGCCTTGACGCGTACGCGGTGTCGGTCGAGGTCGACGTCTCGTTCGGCCTGCCGGTGTTCGCCATGGTCGGGCTACCCGATGCCACCGTGCGCGAGAGCCGCGATCGTGTGCGCGCGGCGATCCGCAACTCGGGCTTCGACTTCCCGGGGCATCGCATCACCGTGAATCTCGCGCCGGCCGACGTGCGCAAGGCCGGCGCGGCGTTCGATCTCCCCATCGCCCTCGGCATCCTCGCCGCGGCCGGCCTGATGCCGCGCACCGAGACCTCGCGCATCGCGATCGTGGGCGAACTGTCGCTCGACGGCGCCGTGCTGCCGACGCGCGGCGTGCTGCCGGTGGCGATCGGACTGCACCGGCAGGGCGTCGACGCCATGCTGCTGCCGGCAGCCAACGCCAGCGAGGCGTCGATCGTCGAGGCCCTGCACGTCGTGCCGATCACGACGCTCGCCGACGCCGTCGCCAGGCTGCAGCAGTCGCCGGCCGAGTGGCCGCGGGCCACGCCCGCGGTCGCGCCGCCGCGGCGCGAGGGGCTCGACCTCGCCGACATCCGTGGCCAGGCCACCGCCCGACGCGCGCTGGAGATCGCGGCCGCCGGCGGTCATCACCTGCTGCTGGTCGGCCCCCCCGGCGCCGGGAAGACCATGCTCGCGCGGCGCCTGCCCGGCATCCTCCCGGCGCTCGCCTTCGACGAGGCGCTGGAGGTCACGGCCGTCCATTCCGTGGCCGGCACGCTCGGCGCCAGCGGCGGCCTGCTCGTCGATCGCCCGTTCCGGGCGCCGCATCACACGGCGTCGGAAGCCGCGCTCGTCGGCGGCGGCAGCCAGCCGCGGCCGGGCGACATCTCACTCGCCCACCACGGCGTGCTGTTCCTCGATGAGTTGCCGGAGTTCGGGCGGCGTTCGCTCGAGGCGCTGCGTCAACCGCTCGAGGAAGGCCTGGTCCGCGTCGCCCGGGCCGCCGGCACCGTCGTCTATCCCGCCGCCTTCACGCTGGTCGCCGCGATGAACCCGTGCCCGTGCGGCTACGCCGGGCATGCCACGCGGCCGTGCCGTTGCACGCCTCTGGCGGTCACGCGCTACCACGATCGCGTCTCCGGGCCGCTGCGCGATCGGCTCGACCTCACCCTCGAACTGTCGCCGGTGCCGTACGCAGCGCTCACCGGCCCGGCCACCGGCGAGCCGTCCGCCGCCGTACGCGGCCGGGTCGAGCAGGCGCGAGCCAGGCAGGCCGCCCGCGCCGGCGACACTGGTGCCGTCACCAACAGCCGCATCGCGCCCGCGGCGTTGGCCCGGGTCACCCGGCTGGGCCGCCGGGCCGAGCGGATGCTGGCCGTGGCCGCCACGCGCCTGAGTCTCAGCGGGCGCGCCGTCCACCGCGTGCTCCGCGTCGCCCGCACCATCGCCGACCTCGACGGCGCCCCGGCGGTCAGTGCCACCCACCTCGGCGAAGCGCTGCAGTTTCGAGCCCCAAGTCAGGCGCCGCCACTCTGAGGGGGATTCGCCAAATGTTCGCCTGCCGGCACTTCACGGGGACGGTTGTCCGAGGTCGCGTGGTATGCTCCGGAAATTGCGCCCGCTCCGGCGGGTGCCCCCGTAGCCCCCAACTCCACGGATGCCGTCCACGCGTTACACGATTCTGCTCGCCGACCGCCAGACCGGGGTGGTGCGGCGCTTCACCGTCGGGCTGCGTCCCGCGCTGACGGTGATCGCCATCGTCGTCACGCTGCCAGTCCTGGTCGGCATGGGCGCCGCGTGGAAAGCCCGCGCCGACGTCGCCGACCTCTACGCCTCCCATGCCACGCTCGAGCTCGAGCTGTCGAACGTGCGCGAGACCACCGAGGCGCTCACCGGCCAGCTGCAGGGCCTTCAGACGGCGCTCGACGACCTCGGCGGCCGCGCCGCGCTCGACCCGGCGCTGAAGTCGGCGATGGACAAGCTGCCGGCGATCGTGAAGTCACGCGCCATGGGCGGCGGCGGGTCCGAAGGCGCCGGGCTGGCGCTGCTGCCCAGCCTCAACTCGCCGGAAGACACCTTCGGCCTGCTCCGCGACCTGCTGCAGGGCCTCGAGAGCCGCCTGCAGTCGGTGCAGTCGGGCGTCGACAAGCGCAACAAGCTCGCGGCCGCCACGCCGTCGATCTGGCCCGCGGCCGGGTGGCTCACCTCGTCGATGGGCAATCGCCGCGACCCGTTCACCGGCGGCGCCGACTTCCACCCCGGGCTCGACATCTCCGCGGATCGGGGCACCCCGGTCTACGCCACGGCCGACGGCACCATCGTGCACGCGAGCGCCTACAGCGCCTACGGCAACCTGGTGCGCATCGATCACGGCTTCGGCCTCGAGTCGCGTTACGGTCACCTGCAGACGATCACCGTGGCGCTCGGCTCGCGCGTCCAGCGCGGCGATCGCATCGGGACCGTCGGCACGACCGGCCGCTCCACCGCCCCGCACCTGCACTACGAAGTGCGCGTGAACGACCGCCTGCTGAACCCGCTCCAGTTCCTGCTCAAGAGCGCGCGTCAGGCCGCCGACTGAACGCCCGGCGTTGCCCGCCGCGGCGTACCTTGACGCTCCTGCGCGTCGCCGCTACGATCGTTTGAATCCCCTGGCTCACGCCAGCCCCGCATGGTCGGTAACCTACTCGCCAAGGTCTTCGGTACACAGAACGAACGCGATCTGAAGCGGCTGCGCCCCGCGGTGGACGACATCGGCGCGTTCGAGACCGCGATGCGCGCGCTGTCCGACGACGGCCTGCGCGAGAAGACCCAGTCGTTCCGGGCCCGCGCCACCGCCGGAGAGTCGCTCGACGATCTGCTGCCAGAGGCGTTCGCCGTCGTGCGCGAGGCCGGCCGCCGCGTGTTGAACATGCGGCACTACGACGTGCAGCTCATCGGCGGCATGGTGCTGCACCAGGGCCGCATCGGCGAGATGAAGACCGGCGAAGGCAAGACGCTCATGGCGACC
>CADEDM010000217.1 GCA_902826065.1 uncultured Acidobacteriota bacterium
TCGTCGGCCTCATCGCGCCGTGGAACTTCCCGTGGGCGATCCCGGTGTGGAAGTCCGCGCCGGCGCTGGTCGCCGGCAATTGCGTCGTCTTCAAGCCGGCCGAGCTCGTGCCGGCCACCGCGGCGCTGATGACCGAGATCTATGAAGAGGCTGGCCTGCCGCCCGGCGTCTTCAACATGGTGGTGGGCTCGGGCCGCGACGTGGGCGAGGCGATGGTGCACGCCCCGGAACTGCGCGCCATCTCGTTCACCGGGTCCAACAGCGTCGGCGGCGACCTCTACGTGAAGGCCGCGAAGCGCGGCGCCAAGGTGACGTGCGAGATGGGCGGCAAGAACGCGGTCATCGTGATGCCCGACGCCGACCTCGACAAGGCTGCAACCGCGATTCACGGCGGCGCGTTCGGCTCGACCGGCCAGCGCTGCACCGCCACCTCCCGGGTCATCGCCCATCCCGACGTCAAGCGCGCGCTGGTCGAGCGGCTGGTGGCGATGGCCGAGCAGATCAAGATCGGGCCCGGACTCGACACGTCGATGGACATGGGCCCCGCGGTCGACGAGAAGCAGTGGTCGACGGTGCTGTCGTACATCGACGCCGGCCGCCGGGAAGGCGCGCGGCTCGTGACCGGTGGAGCGCGACCCTCGCACCTCAAGGACGGCTGGTTCATCCAGCCGACGATCTTCGACGACGTCCGCCCCGACATGCGCATCTTCAAAGAGGAGATCTTCGGGCCGGTGCTGTCGGTAGCGGTCGCCTCGAACCTCGAGGAGGCGCTGCAGCAGGCCAATGGCGTCGAGTACGGCCTGACGACGTCGATCTTCACGCAGGACATCAACGCCGTCATGCGCTTCGTCGAGGACGTCGAGGTGGGCATGGTGCACGTGAACGAGCCGACCGTCGGTGGGGAAGCGCAGTTGCCGTTCGGCGGCACCAAGTCGACCGGCGTCGGCGAGCGCGAGATGGCCGAGGAAGGCCTGCACTTTTTCACCGAGCTGAAGACCGTCTTCATCAACTACGGCGGCAACGCCGAACGCTCGCTCACGCGGTAGCCGCAGCGAGACGCGTTCGCGAGCCGCCTGCGGTACAAGGAAACGGGGGAGCCGGAGTCTGACTCCAGCTCCCCCGCGTCGTTTGTCCGGTGTCCGGTGTCCGGTGTCCGGTGCCCGGTGCCCGGTCCCTGGTCCCCGGTCCCTACACTCCGTGACTCAGAACGACCAGCGCGCGCCGATCGTGATCTGCCGCGCCGGCGTCACCGCCGTGGCACTCCCGAAGAGCACGGTGTTGCCCGAGATACCCACGCTCGGGAACCGCGCGTTCCTCGCCGTGACGACGCCGGTGTTGAAGGCGTTCTCGATGTCGGCGTAAATGCCGAAGCGGTGCACGTCGAACGAGAACACCTTCTCGACGCGCAGGTCGAGGATGCGGATCGCGTCGTTGCGCCGCTGTCCCTGCGCTTCCAGATTGATGTCCTGCGACGCCGTCCAGTTGGCGCGCGTGGCGGTGACGCGGTTGAACGGCGTGTAGGTCGTGCCGCTGGTGCCGCGGAACGACGCGTTCAGCGATGTCTCGATGACGGGCACCTGGTAGCCGGCGAACAGCTTGAACTCGTGCGGCCGGTCGAGGGGGACGCGGCCATCGCGGTTGATGAGGCTGGTGTTCGGCGTCTCGAACAGCGCCGTGTTGAACGCCGCCTGAGACGCGCTGGTCACCGAGCCCGCCGTCTTGGAGTAGACGTACGAGGCCTGCGCCTGCCAGCGGTTGGCGAAGCGCCGGCTCAGCACGAACATGGCGGCGTTGTAGTCGCGTTCGGCGTCGATCGACCCGGCGCCGGGGTAGGTCACGTTCTCGAGGTTGTCGATCTGGAAGCGCTGGGTGATCGCCGCACGATTGCCCCAGGTGAAGATCGTCATGGGCTGGTTGGTCAGCGGATTGGTGAACGCCGACGGCGACCACTGCCCGCCGATGAGTGTCGAGTTCACGAAGTTGGTCGCCGACCGCCGGATGTAGGTGGCGGTGGCGCGCCAGGCGCCGAACAGCTGCTGCTCGTACGACACGTTGAACTCGTCGGTGCGCGGATGCTTGACGTCGTCCGCGACGACGTACTTACTGTCGCCGGAGACGCGGTCGGCTTCGATCAGCCGGTTGCCTGGCAACACGTCGTAGACGACGTAGTCGCCGATGCCCGGCACCGCGCGGTTCCAGATCGAGAACACCGCGCCGTCATAGAGGTGCCCGTAGAACGCCTTGAGCACGGCGTTGCCGCGGCCGGTGACGTCCCAGGCGAGGCCGAGACGCGGGCTGACCATGTTCGAGCTGTAGTACTCGTTGCCGTCGTCGCCGTCGCCGCCGATGCCGTCGAAGCGGACGCCGACGTTGGCCGTGAACCGGCCCACCGTCCACTGATCCTGCGCGTAGGCGGTGGTCCGCTTGTTGGTGCCCTTCACGTCATAGCTGTAGCCGTAGGCGAGATAGGGCTGGTTGCCGATGTCGTAGTAGTAGACACCGTCGGTGTATTCCTGGCGGTTGCGGATCGTGCTGCGTTCGATCTCGACGCCGAACTTGAAGTTGTGCGTGCCGCCGGCCTCGACGTAACGGTTGAACGAGGCGTTGAGCTGGTTGCGCAGGCGGTCGTACTTGGCGTTGTAGCCGGCGCCGCCCGACCATGTGCCGTCGTCGTTCAAGCGCGCCGGCACCGGGTTCTTGGGATCGAGGTCGAAGTAGCCCCAGTAGCCGGTGAACTTCGCTTCGAAGAACGACGAGCCGCCCATCACCTTGCGGTACGAGCCGTTCCAGATGTACTCCGGCGAGTCCTGCTCGACGCTCAGCGCGTCGGTGGTGCTGTCGGCCGTGGCCAGGAAGCTTGCCCGGCCCGTCTGGTTGTACTGGTCGTACTGCACGTTGCCGCTGATGGTGTCGTTGGGCGACGGCTGGAAGGTCAGCTTCACGTTGAAGCGTGGGCTGACCTCGGTGCGGACCGTGCGCGGGCCGGCGGGATCTTCCTTGATCGCGTAGCGCTGGATGCTGGCGAAGAAGAAGGCCTTGTCGCGCACGATCGGCCCGCCGAGCTGCACCGTGTAGTCCTTGCTGCTGTCGACGCCGCTGGCCAGCAGGGTCGGGTTCTCGCCGTTGACCTTGCTGCTGATGTTGTCGCCGCGCAGGTCCTTGCCGGTGTAACGGAACTCCTGCAGGGCCGAGAACGCGTTGCCGCCCGACTTGGTGATCGAGTTGACGACGGCGCCGCTGAAGCCGCCGTACTCGGCCGGCTGGCCGAGGCCGCCGACCTCGATCGAGTCGATGATGTTGTAGTTGAAGAACGTCCACGCCGTGCCGCCCTCGGGGTCACGCGTGTCGACGCCGTCGAGCAGCAGGGCGTTCGACGATCCCGCGCCGCCGCCGTAGGCCGAGCCAGCGTTGACGCCGGGCGCGTTGTTCAGCATGTTCACCGCGGCGTTGGTGCGCGAGAACGGCATCGAGAACAGCAGCTCCTGCGAGATGTTCGTGTCGGTGGCTGTGGAGGTCGTGTCGACCACGGCCTGGGCCGTGACCTGCAGCGTCTCCTCGAGGCCGCCGACGGCGAGCTGCACCCGCACCTGCGAAGTGGAGCCGATCGACACCACGATGCCACGCTGCTCGAAGGCGCGGAAGCCGGTGAGCACCGCGCGCACCGAGTACTCGCCCGGCTGCAACCCGATGAAGCGGAAGTTGCCTTCGCCGTCGGACGTCTGCTCGACGTCGCCGGTGCGGCCGGTGAGCACGACGGAGACGCCGGGCAGCACCTGGCCCTGCTGGTCGGTGACCTGTCCGGACACGGTGCCCGACAGGGTCTGCGCCGCGGCCGGTACGGCGGCGGCGAGGAGGATCGCGACGACGGCGAGTGAACGGAGGCGCATGGTCATGGCGCGCCTCAGCGTCCTTCGCTCCGGATGCGATCGTTGCTGGACGAGTACAGGGCGTAGCCGACGCCGGCACCGAAGATCACCAGCGTGGCCAGGCCGGCCGGCGTCTTGAAGAACGACTTGGACCGCAGGTCGGTCCTGGGCTCGGGCGGCTGCTGGGCGCGCCGTTCCTTGAGGACCGGCGCAGCGGTGCCGCGCTGCACCGCGCGTAGTGCAGCGTCCTGAATCGGGGTGCGGGAACTGACGGAGTCGGCGAATGCCTGGGGCGGGAGCAGCAGACCGCCGGTCAGGACCATGCATCCGAGAGCGGTCAGCCGTGATGGGCTCGACAGTCTTCGCATTGGTCACCATCCTCGTGAGGGGTCGTGCAAACGCAAATTGGCACGTCGCGGCGGGGAGGGACCGTCTCGGCGGCCGTGCGGAATTGTCACACAATAGCGTGGGTTCGTCCCCGTGAATGTGCGATTGAACCGTGCAGCGCGTCGTTTGGGACCAGTGGTGACGGCTGGGCTTGTGGCGGCCGCCACCGCGGCCTGGTTCGCCTGGCCCGCGCCCTCCGTGGTCACGCCCGGCGGGGTGAATCTGGGAACCCTTCCGCCCGGCGTGGCGCCTGGGGCGCTGAACCTGGTGGTCGTCACGCTCGACACCACCCGAGCCGACCGGGTGGGGGCCTATGGCCGTCCCGGCGCGGCGGCGACCCCCGCGTTCGACCGGCTCGCCCGCGAGGGCGTCCTCTTCGAGCAGGCGATGACCTCGGCGCCGTTGACCCTGCCGGCGCACGCCACGATGTTCACGGCCGCGTACCCGCCCCAGCACGGCGTCCGCGACAACGGCGGGTTCTTCCTGCCGCCGTCGGCGACCACGCTCGCCGAGCGCCTCCGTGCCCGCGGCGTGCGCACCGGGGCGTTCGTCGGGGCGTTCGTGCTCGACTCGAAGTGGGGCCTCGACCAGGGCTTCGAGCGCTACGCCGACGACTTCGAGCAGACGGCCGCGGCGCGATCGCTCGGCGACGTCCAGCGGCGGGCCAGCGAGGTCGTGGACCTGGCGCTGCCGTGGATCGACGAGGTGAAGGCCGGGCCGTTTTTCGCCTGGCTCCACTTCTACGACGCGCACACGCCCTACGAGGCGCCCGAGCCGTTCGCGTCGCAGTATCCGGGGCAGCCGTACAACGCGGAGATCGCGGCGACCGACGCGCAGCTGGCGCGCCTCATCGGGTTCCTCGAGAGCCGCGGCCTGCTGCAGCGGACGATCATCGCCGTGCTCGGTGACCACGGCGAGGGCCTCGGCGACCACGACGAGGGCTCGCACGGGTTCTTCGTCTACGAGACGTCGACCCACGTGCCGTTCGTGCTGCGCGCGCCATTCGGACGCACCGCGGGCCGGCGCGTCCCGTCACTAGTCCGTACCGCCGATCTCACGCCGACGCTGCTCGACCTGATGGGGATTGCAGAAGAGGCGCCGGTGGCCGCCGTGCCCGGCCGCAGCCTCGCCGGCCTGATGACCGGAGCGCCCGCCGGTGCGGTCGTCGACGGCTACGCCGAGGCGATGTACCCGCTGCACCACTATGGCTGGAGCGCGCTGAAGGCCGTGCGGTCGGGCTCCTACAAGCTGATCGAGGCGCCGCGGCCCGAACTCTACGACCTGTCCAGTGACCCGGGCGAGACCACCAACCTGTTCGATCAGCAGCGCGACGTCGCCAACCGCCTGCAGCGCGTCCTGCGGGCGATGGAAGCCGGCTTCGCGCGCGCCAGCGGCACCGCCGAGGCGCCCACGACGATCGACCCGGAGACCCGCGCGCGACTCACGTCCCTGGGCTACGTCTCGAGCTTCGTCGCCACCGCCGACGACGCGGAGGCCGAGCGCGCCGACCCGAAAGACAAGATCGCCTTGTTCAACCGCATGTCGGAGGCGCGCGACGTCGACGGCGACGACCGCGAGGCCACGGCCCGGCGCATCGCCCTGCTGACCAGCGTCGTCGTCGACGACCCGGCGGTGATCGACGCGTGGTTCAACCTCGGCAATGCCAACTTCCGCGCCGGCCGGTTCGCCGACGCGATCGCGCACTTCCGCCGCGCCCTTGAGCTCAAGCCTGACTACGACCTGGCGCTGATCAACATGGCCAACGCCTACCGTGCGCAGGGCCTGGACGACGAGGCGCTGGCGGGGTACGAGCACTACCTGCGGGTCGACCCGAAGAACCCGTGGGTCCACTACCAGACCGGTGAGATTTTCATGGACCGCGGCGACCTCGATCGCGCGACCGCGGCCTTCCGCGATGCCCTGGCGCTCGACGCGAACGTGGCCCCGGCGCGTGTGGCGCTGGGCGCAGTCGCGGTCGCCCGCGGCGAGACGGCGACCGCGGAACAGGAGATCCGCAGGGCACTCGAGGTCATGCCGGACGTCCGCCTCGCGCACTTCAACCTGGGCGTGCTGGCCGAGGGGCGCGGCGACGTCGATGCCGCGCTCGCGGAGTACCGGCGCGAATACGAACGTTACGCCAACGCCTACAAGGCGCTGTTCAACGCCGCGCGCCTACTGCAGCAGCGTGGCAGTCCCGAGGCGCGCCCGCTCTTCGAACGCGCCGTGGCCGCCAACACGCGCTTCGCCGAAGGGCACTTCTATCTCGCGCAGGCGCAGCTCGCGGCGGGCGACCTCGCGGCGGCGTCGGCCTCGGCGCGCGCCGGCCTGGCCCTCGAGGCGCGCTCCGGCACTGCGCCCCTGGGCCACTTCGTGCTGGCTGACGTGGCCATGCGTCAAGGTCGACTGGCCGATGCCGCCCGCGCATTGGAGGCGGGGAAGGCGCTCGAGTCGCGCCACGCACGCTCAGCCGCGCCCCGATGACTTACAATCATTGGTTGAGCACTGCGCATGACACTCCTTCAGGCCGCCTCCACGTCGGTCGGGTCCAAAATCCTCATCGCGTTCACCGGACTCGCCCTCGGCATCTTTCTCCTCGGACACCTCGCCGGTAACCTGCTGTTCCTCGCCGGGCCCGACGCCTTCAACCACTACAGCCACAACCTGGTGAGCAACCCGCTGGTCTACGTGGCCGAGCTCGGGTTGATCGCGGTGTTCCTGCTGCACATCGCCAAGACCATCGCCGGCGTGCTGGCCAACCGGGCGGCGCGTCCGGAGCGCTATGCCGCCAAGCGCTGGGCCAGGTCGAAGAACCCGAAGAGCCGCAAGTCGATCGCGTCGACGACGATGATCCTCACCGGCACCTTCACGCTGCTCTTCGTGGTGACGCACCTGATGACGTTCAAGTTCGGCACCTACTACGAGACGTCCGAAGGCATTCGCGACATCTACCGGCTGCAGGTGCAGGTCTTCAGTCACCCGGGCTACGTCGCCTTCTATCTCGTGGCGATGACGGTGATCTTCTTCCATCTGTGGCACGGGCTGTCGAGCGCCGCGCAGTCGCTGGGCATCGACCATCCGACCTGGACGCCGCGCATTCTGGTGCTGGGCCGCGTGCTCACGGCGGCCATCGCCGGTGGGTTCTTCGTCCTGCCGATCGCCACCTTCTTCGTGTCGCGGGGCGTGCGATGAGGCTCGATTCCAGAATCCCCGGCGGCCCGATCACCGAGAAGTGGGACCGCCGCAAGTTCGAGAACAAGCTGGTCAACCCGGCCAACCGTCGCAAGTACGAGGTGATCGTCGTCGGCACGGGGCTGGCCGGGTCGTCGGCCGCGTCGTCACTCGGCGAGCTGGGCTACAAGGTGAAGCTGTTCGGGATCCACGACAGCCCGCGCCGCGCCCACTCGATCGCCGCCCAGGGCGGCATCAACGCCGCCAAGAACTACCGCAACGACGGCGACAGCGTCTACCGCCTGTTCTACGACACGGTGAAGGGCGGCGACTACCGCGCCCGCGAGGCCAACGTCTACCGGCTGGCGCAGCTCTCGGTGAACATCATCGACCAGTGCGTGGCCCAGGGCGTGCCGTTCGCGCGCGAGTACGGCGGCCTGCTCGACAACCGCTCTTTCGGCGGCGCCCAGGTATCGCGCACGTTCTACGCGCGCGGCCAGACGGGGCAGCAACTCCTGCTCGGCGCCTACCAGTCGCTGATGCGTCAGGTCGACGCCGGCACCGTGGATCTCTACGCGCGCCGCGAGATGCTCGACCTGGTGATGGTGAACGGGCAGGCGCGCGGCATCGTCACGCGCAACCTCGTCACCGGCGAGCTCGAGTCGCACACCGGTCACGCCGTCCTGCTGTGCACGGGCGGCTACGGCACGGTGTTCTACCTGTCGACCAACGCCGTGAACTCGAACGTCACGGCGGCGTGGCGCGCGCACAAGCGCGGCGCCTTCTTCGCCAATCCGTGTTTCACGCAGATCCATCCCACCTGTATCCCCGTCAGCGGCGACCACCAGTCGAAGCTGACGCTGATGTCCGAGAGCCTGCGCAACGACGGCCGTGTCTGGGTGCCGAAGCAGAAGGGCGACAGGCGCCCGCCGTCGCAGATTCCCGACGCCGAGCGCGACTACTACCTCGAGCGCCGCTACCCGAGCTTCGGCAACCTGGTGCCGCGCGACGT
>CADEDM010000218.1 GCA_902826065.1 uncultured Acidobacteriota bacterium
TGCTGCGCCACGGCCTCGGGCGGCCACACGCGGCCCATCACCGGCAGCATGTTGCGGTCGGTCTGGCGCGACAGATCCGGGCTGATGGCGCGCCAGCTGTTGCCGCGATCGTCGCTGCGGAACAGGCGGTTGGTGCCCAGGTAGAGGCGCGAGGCGCTGTGCGGCGAGATGATGAAGGGCGTCTCCCAGTTGAACTTCAGCGGCGCCTCGCCCTTGTCTTCCGCCGGGCGGATGCTGACGCGCTCGTTGGTGCGCTTGTCGAGGCGCACGATGCCGCCGTACTGCGACTCGGCGTAGACGATGTTCGGATCCTCGGGATCGACGCGGGCGACGAAGCCGTCGCCGCCGGTGACGATGAACCAGTCGTTGTTGGTGGCGCCGTCGGGCGTCTTCGACCGCGACGGGCCGCCCAGCGTGCTGTTGTCCTGGGTGCCGCCATAGATGTTGTAGATGGGCGACGCGTTGTCGACCTCGACGTTGTAGAACTGCGTCACCGAGAGGTTCGAGAAGTACTTCCACAGCCGGCCGCCATCCCACGTCTCGTAGAGTCCGCCGTCGCAGCCCTCGAGCAGGTGGTCGGTGTCGTCGGGATCGATCCAGATCACGTGGTTGTCGACGTGCTTCGCCCGCTCACCGAGCAGGCGGAACGTGCGGCCGCCGTCGTCGGAAATCTGCGTCTGCACGCTCGGCACGTAAAGCCGGTTCGGGTCCTTCGGATCCGGGTGGATGTTCTCGTAGTACATCGGCTGCGCCTGCACGGTGCCGCGGCGCTCCCAGCTCTCACCAGCGTCGCGCGAGACATAGACGGCCGTGTTCTCCGCGGTCTCGACCTTCGCGTACACCAGACCGGCCTGCGCCTCCGAGAACGCAATCACGATGCGGCCGACATCGCCGCCGGGCAGCCCGGTGCGGATGCGCTTCCACGTCTTCCCGCCGTCGAGCGACTTGTGCAGGCCGCTTTCGGGGCCGCCGTGGATCAGCGTCCAGGTGTGGCGGCGCCGCTGGTGCGCCACGGCGAGCATGACGTCGGGCCGGCGCGGATCGACGGCCACGTCGCTGACGCCGGTGTGCTCGCTGATCTCGAGCACCTTCGTCCAGGTCGCGCCGCCATCAGTCGTCTTGTAAAGGCCGCGGTCGCCACCGGGCGACCACAGGCCGCCGTAGGCCGCGGCGAACACGACGTTGGAGTCGCGCGGGTCGACGACGATCCGGCCGATGTGCTCCGACGCCTTCAGGCCCATGTTTCGCCAGGTGCGGCCGGCGTCGTCGCTGCGGTAGATGCCGTCGCCATAGCTGACGCTGCGCTGGTTGTTGGCTTCGCCGGTGCCCACCCAGACGGTGCTGGGCTGCTGCGGATCGAGGACCACGGCGCCGATGGAATACGACCCCTCCTTCTCGAACACCGGCGCGAACGTGGTGCCGCCGTTGGTGGTCTTCCATACGCCACCGGAGGCGACGCCGACGTACCACGTCTGCCGATGCCCGGGGTGCACGGCCAGCGCCTTGATGCGGCCCGACATCAGCGCCGGGCCCACGGCGCGTGGCTTGAACTCGGCGAAGGTGGCGGCCGCGAACGGATCGGCGGCCGGCGTCTGGGCGTGCGACGCGACGGTGAGCAGGAGGGCAACAGCCGCAACAGCGGCGGCAGGGGCGAACGGTCTCGACATGCGGGGCATCCTCGTTGACGTGTACGGCCGTAGCCGTAGCAGCCCGCCGATTATAGGAGGCAGCGGGGTCGCGGTCAGGTCAGCCGTGCGACGACGCGGGACGAGACGTGGTGACCGATGGCGAGCGACGCCGTGGCGGCCGGGGAGGGCGCGTTGAGCACGTGCACCATCCGCTCCGCCTCCGCGAACGCGAAGTCGTCGACCAGGCTGCCGTCGGGGTTGAGGGCCATCGCCCGTACGCCGGAGCCTCCGGGGCGGAGGTCGGCGACCGTGACGGCCGGCACCAGCCGCGCCAACGTGGCCGCGAAGCGTGCCGTGGAGAGCGAGCGGTGGATCTCGGTGAGGCCGGTGCTGAAGTGCGTGCGGACGAAGCGCCGCAGGCCGGGGCTGCGCGCGGCGTCGAGCAGGTCGCGCGGCGAGACGTCGCCCCAGGTGTAGCCTTCGCGCGCCAGCGCGATCACGGCGTTCGGCCCGGCCTCGACGCCCCCCTGCGCCATCCGCGTGAAGTGCACGCCCAGGAACGGAAAGCGCGGGTCGGGCACAGGGTAGATCAGATGCCGCACGAGCGACTGGCGCTCGGGTGCGAGGGTGTAGTACTCGCCGCGGAACGGCGCGATGACGATGTCCGAGCGGAGGCCGCAGGCGGCGGCGACGCGGTCGGAGTGCAGCCCGGCGCACGCCACCAGCGCGCCCACCTGCCACTCGCCGTCGGAGACGCGGACGCGCACGTGCGGTCCGTCGTGGCGGGCGTCGCGGAAGGCGGCGCGGCACTCGATCGCGCCGCCGCGGCCGGCGATCCCGTCCGCGAGGGCGCGCGCCACACCTGGGTAGTCGGCGATGCCGGCCTCGGGCACGACCAGCGCGCGAATGCCACCGACATGCGGCTCGATCGCGCGCATCTCGGCCGGGTCGACGGCGCGGACGTCCAGGCCGTTCTCGCGGCCGCGGGCGAGCAGCGTCTCGAGGCGCGGCAACTCCTCCTCCCGCGTGGCGACCACGAGCTTGCCGCAGACGTCATGCGCGATGCCGTGGGCACGGCAGAAGTCGACCATGCGGACGCGGCCGTCGGTGCACAGGCGCGCGCGAAAGCTGCCAGGCGCGTAGTAGAGGCCGGAGTGGATGACGCCGCTGTTGTGCGACGACTGGTGCGCCGCGACGTGTCCTTCCTTTTCGAGGACGACGACGCGCAGGCGATGCGTGGTCGCGAGGGCGTGCGCGGTCGCCAGCCCGACGAGTCCGGCGCCCACGATCGCGACGTCGGCAGTGCGGGTCATGTCCTCGAATTGTAAGGGGGCTGTCAGACTGTCACGGAGACATCCGGGTGATCGCGACGGACCCCGTTACAATCCAGGTAATTCCCTGCGCCATGACGACGTCCCCGCCGCTCCTCATCCGCCCCGCACGCCGTGCAGACCTCGACGTCATCGCCGCCGGCAACGCGACGATGGCGCACGAAACCGAGCACCTCCGTCTCGATGCCGCGACGCTCGCCGCTGGCGTCGGCGCGGTGCTCGACGGGCGCGTGCCCGGCCAGTACTGGGTCGCGGAGCACGAGGGCCGGGTCGTCGGCCAGCTGCTCATCACCTACGAGTGGAGCGATTGGCGGAACCGGCAGGTGTGGTGGATCCAGTCGGTGCACGTCGATGCGTCGGCGCGGCGGCTCGGCGTGTTCCGGGCGCTCTACGCCCACGCCCGCCAGGAGGCGCTGGCCGCTGGTGCCGGCGGCCTGCGGCTCTACGTCGACGACACCAACACGCGGGCCCAGGCGGTCTACGCCGCGCTGGGCATGCAGGGCGGCCACTACCGCGTGTTCGAGGACATGTTCGACGAGCCGTCAAAAATCTAACGGGGCCTGTCCCGGGACAGGCCCCTTACGGTTTACGTAAGGGGGTCTGACCCCGGCGGTGCAGAATCAGCGCACCGGCAGCCAGAACGACGTCTTGATGACGAAGAAATTCGTGCCAGTGGCCCGCGACGAGCGGAACATGTCGCCGATGTTCACCGGCGCGCCCGTGACCTCGGTGCCGGCGCGGCTCTGCTGCCACACGACGTAGAGCGTGCTGCCGGGGCGCCACTCCCACCGCAGCACGACGTTGCTCCGGAACGACAGCGTGTTGAAGTCGCGGTTGCGCAACGCCAAGCTGGTGCCATCGACGCCGACCGTGCGGCTGCCATCCGGATGGACGTCCAGCGTCGTTCCGCTCGTGCCGTAGAGCAGCCGCTGACGGCTCCGGGCCGCCAGCAGCTCGCCGTAGTCGTAGTAATGGCCCGACGCCGCGAACGGCTCGGCGTAGACATCGAGGTTCATGTCGGGCTTCACCGTCAGCCCGAGCCGGAACTGCGTGGACACGGTGTGCCGGTCGATGAACGCGAACACATAGCGTGTGCCGTAGGTGTCGGCGCGTCCGCCGGTGAACGTCTGCACGTACTGCTGCGGCTCGGTCACCGCCTCGTAGAGCGGCTCCGCCGACAGCTGCCATCGCGGCCCCGGGCGCACCGAGAGCAGCGTCGACACACGCCGCTGGCGGAGGCCATCGTCGTTGCGGCTCAGCGTGGAGGTCGCCGTCCATCGCGTCTGCGCGCCCGCCCGGTTGCCCAGGGTGAGGACCGCCGTGGCGCCCGGACCGCGTCCCATGAGCGGCCCGCCGCGCGTCAGCGACACGCTGGTCTGCGGCAGGTCGCGGCGCACCGCGATCGACGTGGTCCAGAAGTTCAGCCACGTGAGGCTCAGCGTCGATCGCGCATAGCCAGCCTGGATCAGTCCGCGCAACGTCGTGTCGGTGTTGCCATCGAGCTGAATCGACCACGCCCGGAACACGCGGCCCGGCTGCGTCTCGCGATAGCGGATGTTCGCGTTCGACAGCCAGCCATCGGCCCCGTTCAGGATGGCAAGATCGTTGGTCTCGAAATTCTCGGAGTCGATCTTGGTGTTGCCGCCCCACAGCCAGTGCCGGCCACTGAGGCGATCGAAGTTGAGCTGCACCGACCAGCCGCCCAGGCGCGTCAACGTCGGGTCGAGCCTCGAGTAGTTGCGATCGGGCCGCTGCGCGAAGTGCGCGCTCGATCGCTGCACGCGCTCGATCGCCTTCTCGCTGCCGGTGACGAGCGACCCGCCGCCCGAGGCGCGGAACTCGTACTGCCCGCCGTTGAACCGCAGCGTGGTGTTGCCAGCCAGCGCCAGCGAGTTGCGCGCCTGCAGATCGGCCAGCGGCTCGCCGTCCTGCACGTCGCGATGCACCACGCTGGCCAGGACACCGGCGGTGGAGCCCTGACGTCCGAACTCCTGCAGCACGCGGCCGATGCCGAAGTAGGTGCGCGGCGCCACGCTGACCTCGGTCGTGCCGGGCACGCCAATCGAGGCGAGCCGCGCCGACTCCTCGGCCGTCACCGCCGACAGGAACGCGATCGACGTCTTCGAGGGCAGCCGGCCCGAGAGCTTGGCCGCGCCGAGAATCGTGTTGTTCACCGGATAGTCGACGTAGTCGGCGGTGGCCGGCCCCACCGGCCGCGCGCCCATCCGTCGCGAGTAGTAGAAGTTCGGATGGCCGGTGTTGAAGAGCGCGGCGCCTTCGAGGAAGAACGGACGCCGCTCCGGAAAGCGGGTCTCGAACGCGGTGAGATTGACCTCGGCCGGGTCGGCCTCCACCTGGCCGAAATCGGGGTTGATCGTCGCCTCGAGCGTGAGGTTGGGCCCGAGGCCCATCTTGACGTCGGCGCCCATACGGCCCGACGGATTCAGGCCGTCGCGAAACGGGTTGCCGCCGCTGGGCGGGTATTTCACCGCGGTGGCGGCGACGTACGGCAGCAGCTCGATGCGCCGGGCCGGCGGCACGTCGGAGACGCCATGCAGTTCACCGAAGCGCGAGGACCACGCCCGTACCGTGCGCGGGATGAGAATCCAGTCGTCTTCCTCATTCAGCGTCGGCCGGAAGCGCTGGATGTTCAAGCCCCAGGTCAGGTCCTGTTCCGGATTGAAGCGGAGCTGCGCGAACGGAATCCAGATCTCCGCCGACCAGCCGTCGGCATCCATGGTGGTCGCCGTATCCCACACCAGGTCGTAGGTGGCGTCGAAGGTCTCCTCGCTGTCGGTGGCATGGAACCGATCCAGGCGGACGCCGGCGGCGGTCACACCCAGCACCACCGACGTGCGCCGATCGAGAAACGTGTCGAGGCTCACCAGCAGCCGTTCGGCCTGGTCGACGACATCCCGGCGCCCCAGTGGCGCCTGGATGCCGCGTCCTTCGCGGCTGAACATCCGCGCGCCCACGTAGAAGGCACGCGCGTCGTACGCGAAGCGCACTTCCATCTCGTCGGTCGGCACGGCGCCCTGCGTGGGCTCCTTCTGCACGAAGTCCCGGACCGGCGTGGCCGTGCGCCAGACCTCCTCATTGAGACGGCCGTCCAGGGTGATGGTGCCGGCGTCGACACGTGTCGCGGTGGCACGCTTGGCCGTGGCGGGATCGGCGACGGACTGCGCGGCCGCGGGCGATGCGACGACGGGCACGGATAGGACGAGTGCCGCCAGGAGGCTCCACTGGACGAACGGTCGCATCGGCGGCGCGATCGTAGCATTCCCAGCGCTCAATCCCGCGTGATCGGGGCCTGATGGTACGATTCGGCGCGACATGGCGCTCTCGTCGACGGTCTACGCCGTCACCGTCCACCTCTCTCACGTCGATCGCGCGGTCTACGAGACGCTTGACCTGCGCGTGGCCAGGCATCCCTCGGAAACCCCGGAGTACCTGGTCACGCGGCTGCTCGCCTACTGCCTCGAGTACGAGGAGGGCATCGCCTTCGGCGACGGCGTCTCCACGGCCGACACCCCGGCCGTGCTCGTGCGCGACCTCACCGGCCGCGTCACGAAGTGGATCGAGGTGGGGATGCCCTCCGCCGACCGGGTGCACCGCGGCAGCAAGCTGGCCGGCCGCGCGGCCGTCTACACGCATCGCGACCTCCGGCAGGTGATGGCGCTGCTCGACGGACAGGGCATTCATCGCGCGGAGG
Organism: uncultured Acidobacteriota bacterium; assembly: GCA_902826065.1. Lineage (GTDB taxonomy): Bacteria > Acidobacteriota > Vicinamibacteria > Vicinamibacterales > UBA2999 > CADEFD01. The sequence goes on from CADEDM010000218.1 coordinate 6,672, forward strand.
CGATTCCCGTGTACGCGCTCGACCGGGGCGCCGTCGACGCCATGGCTGCCGGGCTCGACCGCCGCGTCGAGCTCACGATCAACGTGATGGACCAGCAGGCCTACGTCGACGGCCCCGGCGGGTCGCACGCCCTGGCGCTCGAGCCTGCGCACTTCACCTAGCCGCTCGCTGCCACGACGCCGCTTCGTGCTACCGTGACGAGGTCGGCCGGGCGCGCCCCCCGGTCGCCGGCAGTCGATCGAGTCCTATGCGTACTATCGTCCTTCGGGCGTCGTTCCTCGCCGTCTCGCTGGCCGTCGCGTCCGCCTGTTCTGCGGGTGGTGACGCGCCAACGGCGCCGTCCTCGCCGACCCAGCCCTCCGTGCCGCCCGACGACGGCCACGGCGATGGCGGCAGCGGCAACCCGCCGCCGAACACGGTGACGATTCGCAGCACCGGCATGTCGCCGATCACGCTGACGATCGCCGTCGGGTCCCGTGTCAGCTTCGTGAACGGCGACTCGCGGCCCCACGACATCGCCGGCGGCCCGGATCCCACGCATCCCGAGTGTCCGGAACTCGACGCGGTGGGGTTCATCCTGTCGGGACAGACGCGGCAGTCGGCGGTGTTCACGTCGCCCCGCACCTGCCGGTACCACGACCACACGTATGTCGGCGTGGCCGCGTTCACCGGGTCGATCGTGATCGAGTGACCGCAGCCGGGCATCCGCCCGCCGACTATTGCGCCGCGAGGTTCGGGCGGCCCTTGCGCAGCACGAACTTCTGAATCTTGCCGGTCGCCGTCTTCGGCAACTCGGTCACGCTCGTGAAGCTGTGCGGCACCTTGAAGTGCGCCAGGCGTTCGCGACAGAACGCGCGCAGGTCCGACGGCGCCAGCGTGCAGCCGGGACGCGGCACGACGAACGCGTGCGGCGCCTCGCCCCACTTCTCGTCGGGGAACCCGACGACGGCGGCCTCGAGCACGGTCTCATGACGCAGGAGCGTGGCCTCGACCTCGACCGACGAGATGTTCTCGCCGCCGCTGATGATCACGTCCTTCAGCCGGTCCTTGATCTCGATGTAGCCATCCGGATGCACCACCGCGGCATCGCCGGAATGGAACCAGCCGTCGCCCATCACGGCGGCCGTCGCCGCCGCGTCGTTGTAGTAGCCGGCCATCACGACGTTGCCGCGCACCACGATCTCGCCGCGAGCCTCGCCGTCGGGCGCCACCTCGACGCCGGACGGATCGACGACGCGCACTTCCCCGCCGGTGAGCTGCTCCACGCCCTGGCGCGCCTTCTGCCGGGCGCGGTCTTCGCGGGACAGCGCCGCATGCTCCGGCAGCGGCTCGCAGATGGTCATGAGCGGCGACGTCTCGGTCAACCCGTAGAGCTGCGACACCACCCAGCCGAGTTCGTCCTCGATACGCTGGATGGTGGCGGCAGCCGGCGGCGCGCCGGCGGTCAGCACGCGCACGCCCGACGGGACACCGGCCTTCACCTCAGCGGGGGCATTGGCCAGCGCGATGAGCACGGTGGGCGCCGCGCACAGGAACGTGATGCCTTCGCCGGTGATGAGACGGAACGCGATCGCCGGATCGACCTTGCGCAGGCACACATGGCGGCCGCCGACGGCGGTGACGACCCAGGTGAACGTCCAGCCGTTGGCGTGGAACATCGGCAGCGTCCACAGGTAGCGATC
>CADEDM010000219.1 GCA_902826065.1 uncultured Acidobacteriota bacterium
GTGAGGTCGTTGACGGCGACGAAGTCGATGCCGTCGTCGGCCAGCGCCGCGCGCATGATGTTGCGCCCGATCCGTCCGAACCCGTTGATCCCGACCTTCACTGCCATGGCGCTCCTCCTCGCTGCCGTGTCGCGTGCCGGTCCAAACGGCACACGGGCAAACGTATGATTGTATAGCCGAGGCCGCGGGGCCGGTCAAACGTCGCCTCGCCCGCACGGCGGGATCTAACCTGCGTAATATGAACGAGTTGCGAGCATAAACCAAACATGTACGCGCTCTACACGGCCGTCATCGTGCTGGTCGCCCTGGCGGCCTCACCGTGGCTCGTCTACCAGGCGGTCCGCTATCGCAAGTACGTCGGCAGCCTCGGGCAGCGCTTCGGATCGCTGCCGGTGTCGTTCAACGTCGATGGCGAAGCGTCGATCTGGGTGCACGCCGTGTCGGTGGGCGAGTTGCTCACCGCCCGGCCGCTGATCCAGGCCCTGCGCGAACGCCACCCCTCGCTGCGGGTCTTCGTCAGCACCACGACGCGCTCGGCGCAGGAACTGGCGCGTCGCAGCCTGCCCGACGTCGACGGCGTCTTCTACTTCCCGTTCGACCTCGGCTTCGTGGTGCGCCGCACCCTCGACCTCGTCCGGCCGAAGCTGTTCCTGATGATGGAAACGGAGATCTGGCCGAACCTGCTGCGCGAGTGCCGGCGCCGCGGCGTGAAGACCGCCGTCGTCAACGGACGGCTCTCGGGCCGGTCGTTCCCGCGCTATCGCCTGGCCCGCGGGTTCTTCCAGACCGTGCTGGCCGACGTCGATCGCATCTGCGCACAGAGCGAGGAGTCAGCGCGGCGCTTCGTCGACATCGGCGCGGCGCCCGAGCGGGTCACGGTCACGGGCAGCCTGAAGTTCGACTCGCTGGAGCCGGCCGGACCCGGCCAGGCGCGCAAGGAACGCGTGCTGCGCTACCTGCGCTTCCCGGCGACGCGGCCGGTCTGGGTCGCCGGGAGCACGATGAAGGGCGAGGAGACGCAGGTACTGCGGGTCTTCCGCCGGCTCAAGGCGTCGCACCCGTCGGCCGTGCTGGTGCTGGCGCCGCGGCATCCCGAGCGCTTCGGCGACGTGCTCACGCTGGCCGAGCAGGAGGGCTTCCGGACCGTGCGCCGCAGCGACCTGCCCATCGACGCCGAGCCGCGGGCCGACGTGATCGTGCTCGACACCATCGGCGAGCTGGCCACGGTCTACCAGGTGGGGCAGGTGGTGTTCGTCGGCGGCAGCCTCGTCCCGACCGGCGGGCACAACGTCCTCGAGCCGGCGATCTACGGGAAGCCGGTGGTGTTCGGCCCGCACATGCAGAACTTCGCCGAGATCGCCGCCGCCTTCGTGGCCAACGACGCCGGCGTGCAGGTGACCTCCGAGGCCGCGTTCGAGGACGCGGTGCTGGCGCTGATGACGGACCCCGTGCGGCGGGCCCGGCTGGGCGCCGCGGCGCGCGCCCTGGTGGAAGCCAATCGCGGCGCCAAGATGCGGACCCTCGACGTCCTCGACGCGCTGCTGCCGCCAGCGGCGTCGCGGCCGTCGAACGTGCGGCCGTTCCGCGTGCCGTCGAGTTCCTGAGACGCGCGTGCTGCACACCTTGTACGGACGGCTCGCCCTGGCGCGCCGCGCGTGGTACGAACGGCCCGGTGCCCGGCGACATCTCGAACGGCCCGTCGTGAGCGTGGGCAACCTGAGCGTCGGTGGCACGGGCAAGACGCCACTGGTCGCGGCCCTCGCCGCGTGGCTCGTCTCCCAGGGCGAGCGGCCCGCCATCCTGTCGCGCGGCTACGCCCGACGCATCGCGGACGCCGCGCCGACGGTGGTGTCCGATGGGACCGCGGTGTTGACGGACGTCGCCCGCGCCGGCGACGAGCCGCTGATGCTCGCGCGCGCCGTGCCGGGCGCCGCCGTGGTCGTCGCGGCGGATCGCCACGCCGCGGGCCGGGTCGCCGAGACGTCGCTCGGCGCCACCATCCACGTGCTCGACGACGGGTTCCAGCATCTGACGCTGGCGCGCGATCTCGACGTCGTGGTCACCGGCCCGGGCGCCATCGCCGCCGACCACGTGCTGCCGAAGGGACGGCTGCGCGAGCCGGTCTCGGCGCTGTCGCGCGCGTCGCTGCTGGTGGTCGTGGGCGCCGACGACGACGCGGCGCAGGCCGAGGCGCGCGCCCTCGGCGTGGCCGTCGGCCTCGGCGCGTCACGCCGGCTGTCGCCGCCGATCGCGGTGCAGGGCCCGCCGCCGCCGTCCCGCCCGCGCGTGGTCGTGATGGCAGGACTGGGGCAGCCCGCGCAGTTCGCCGAGGCACTGGCCGCCACCGGCTGTGATGTGGCGGAGGTGTGCCGCTTCCCCGATCACCACTGGTACACCGCTGCGGATCTCGCGGGAGTGGCCGCGCGCGTGACGGCCTCCGGCGCGTGGGGCATCGCCACCACCGACAAGGACGCCGTGCGCCTCGACGGCCTGGCGCTGCCACCGGCGGTCGCCATCGCGCGATGGCCGCTGACGCTCGACGTGCCGCGCTGGCACGTGCTCACGGACGCCGTGCGCTTGCTGCTCGGGAGACGGTCGTGAAGGCCCTGCGCCACCGCCTCGAGCTCGCCGCCGTCCGCGGCGTACGGGCGACCGTCGGCGTGCTGCCGGCGTGGCTGGCGCGCGCCACCGGCGCCGCGCTCGGCTCGACGTTCTATGCGCTGGACCGGTCGCATCGACGTGTCGCCCTGGCCAACCTCGCCCAGTGTTTTCCGTCGCGCTCCGAGGACGAACGCCGCGCCATCTGCCGGCGGATGTTCCAGCACTTCGGCATCCTGCTCGTCGAGTTGCTGCGCTTCGGACGGCTCTCGCCCGAGGCGATGCGCGCCCGGGTGGTCGTCGACGGCGAGGATCGCGCGCGCGCGGCCTACGCCAAAGGCAAGGGCGTGCTGTTTTTCACCGGCCACTTCGGGTTCTGGGAGATGCACGCCGTGGTGCATGGGCTGCTGTTCCAGCCCATTGGCGTGCTGGCGCGTCCGCTCGACAATCCCGGCCTGCACGCGCTGCTCGAAGACATGCGCCAGCGTACCGGCAACACCGTGATCTACCGTGAGGGCGCGGTGCGCAAGGTGCTGCGCGTGCTGGGCGCGGGGCAGGGCGTGGCGATGCTGATCGATCAGCACATGCACAGCCCCGATGCGATCTGGGTCCAGTTCTTCCAGCGGCCGGCGGCCACGACCTCGACGCTGGCGGCACTGGCGCTGCGCACCGGCGCGCCGGTGGTGCCGGTGTTCGCCGTCCCCGCCCCCGACGGCCGCCTGCGCCTGATCTACGAGCATCCGATCGAGCCGCCGGCGCCAGGCACCGCCGATCCAATCCGCGACTTCACGCAACGCTGCACCGACGTTCTCGAGATGTACGTCCGGCGGCAGCCCGAGCTGTGGCTGTGGATGCATCGCCGCTGGCGCGACGCGCCCGCGCCCGGGATCCGCGGCATGTTCCCGGAAACGCGCGACGAGGGTCCGGCGGATGCGTGAGGCCCCGGCGCGCGTCGTCGTGTTCGCACCCAACTGGCTGGGCGACGCCGTGATGGGCCTGCCGGCGCTGCAGAGCGTGCGCACCGCGTTTCCCGGGGCGCACCTCGCCGTGGCGGCGCGTCCCAGCGTGGCCGCTGTCTACGCGATGGCCCCCGGCGTGCAGGACGTCGTGGTCCTGGAATCGCGCGCCGGGCTGGCGTCGGTGACACGCTGGCGGCGCGACGCCGCCCGCCTCGAGATCGGCCGTTTCGACCTGGCCGTGCTGTTGCCGAACTCGTTCCTCGCCGCCTGGATCGCGGCGCAGGCGCACATTCCCGAACGCTGGGGCTACGCGACCGATCTGCGGGGACGGTGGCTGACGCGCGCGTTCCCGCGACCGTCCGCGGACCTGCACCAGGCGGACTACTATCTCGCGCTCACGACGGCGGCGGGGTTGCCACCGGCGTCGCGCCATGCGCGCCTCGAGCCGCCGGCGGACGCCGTCGTCGCGGCCCGCGCGTTGGTGCCAGCGCGCCCCTTCGTCGTGCTGGCGCCCGGCGCCGCTTACGGGAGGGCGAAACAATGGCCGCCGGCACGCTACGCGGAGCTGGCCGCCACGCTGCATCGCACTCGTGGCCTCGTGCCGGTGGTCGTGGGCGCCGGCGCCGATCGCGCGGCTGGCGACGAGTTGCGCGCCGCCTTGTCAGGCGTGTCCGGCGGTGGGGCCGCGTCGTCGGCCCTCGTCGATCTCATCGGCAAGACCGACCTGCCCACGCTGGCGGCAGTGCTCGCCGGCGCCAGCGCCGTCGTCGCCAACGACTCGGGCGCGATGCATCTCGCCGGTGCCATGGGCGCTCCCGTCGTCGCGATCTTCGGCGCCACCAACGAGCACCAGACGGCCCCCTTGGTGGCGTCGTCCGAGGCCCGGCCCCCGCGCCTGGCCATCCATCACGTGTGGTGCCGGCCGTGCATGCTGCGCGAGTGTCCGCTCGGACACGCGTGCATGCTCGGCGTCGCGGCCGCCGATGTCGCCACCATGGTGCCCTGATGTCCCTGCGTCCCGTGGTCTTCCTCGATCGCGACGGCACGATGAACGACGACGTCGGCTACCTGTCGGCGCTCTCGCACCTCACCTTGTATCCCTGGGCGATCGACGCCGTGCGCCTGTTGAACCACGCCGGCTACGCGGTGGTCGTCGTGACCAACCAGGGCGGGATCGGGCGGAAGATGATCGCGCCGGAGTTCGTGGGGGAGCTGCACGCCGAGATCGCGCGCCGCCTCGCCGCCGGCGGCGCGCACGTCGACGGCTGGTACTACTGTCCGCATCATCCCGAGGCGCTGATCGACGAGTTGCGGGTCGATTGCGACTGCCGCAAGCCGAAGCCGGGAATGGCGCTCGATGCCGCGCGTGACCTCGGGCTCGACCTGGCCCGATCGTGGGTCATCGGCGACAAGTGGCTCGACGTGCAGCTCGCGCAACGCATCGGCGGCCGCGGCGTGCTGGTGCGTACCGGCTGGGGCCGCCTCGAAGAGGCGATCCGTCCCGACGGCCAGGTCGTGGACGCGATCTGCGACTCGCTCGCCGGCGCGGTCGCCCACGTGCTGACCGCGGACGCGTCCGACGCCCGGTAGCGCGCTGCTGGGGTAGTCTGTAACGTCCGCATGGCCACCGCCGAGTCTCCGCGCGATCGCGCGCGCCGCCTCCTTGCCCTGATTGCCGCCTCGCGCGGCCGCCGCGTCGTGGTGCTGGGCGACCTCATCGCCGACGAGTTCGTCTCGGGCCGCATCGCCCGCGTCTCACGCGAAGCGCCCGTGTTGATCCTCGAATACGACAAGACCGAGATCGTGCCCGGCGGCGCCGGCAACGCCGCGCACAACGTGGCCACGCTCGGCGGCGCGGTGACGCTGGTGGCGCTGGCCGGTCGCGACGATGCCGGGCGCCGCGTGATGGCGGCGTTCCCGTCGCGGGTGAATCGCCGCGGGCTGGTGCGTCCCGCCGGCTACCGCACGCCGGTGAAGACGCGCATCCTGGCTGGCGGCGTCCACTCGGCGAAGCAGCAGGTCGTGCGCGTCGATCGATTCACGCGCGATCCGATCGGCGATCGGGCCCGCGCCGCATGGCTGACGGCGGCCCGGCGGGCCCTGCGCGGCGCCGATGCGGTGCTGGTCTCCGACTACGGCTCGGGCCTGGTGACGCCGGCCGTGGTGCGGGAACTGGTCGCGCCGCTGCTCAGCGGTCGCCGGCGCGTGCCGGTGCTCGTGGACTCGCGCTACGACCTGCTGAAGTATCGCGGCCTCACCGCCTGCACGCCCAACGAGTCGGAGGTCGAGCACGCGCTCGACGTCACGATCGGCGATGCGCCCCGGGTGCTCGAACGAGCCGGGCGGGCGATTCTCGCGCGCACGAAGATGGCCGCCGTGATCGTGACGCGCGGCAGCCGCGGCATGGCGCTGTTCGAGCGCGGCGCGCCGACGACCCACATCCCGATCTACGGCAGCGACGAGATCGCCGACGTCACCGGCGCGGGCGACACGGTGATGGCCACGCTGACGCTGGCTCTGGCCGCCGGCGCGTCGATAGCCGACGCCGCCCGTCTCGCCAACTACGCCGGCGGCCTCGTGGTGATGAAGCGCGGCACCGCCACCGTCTCGGCCCGCGAGCTCGTGCGCGCGGTTGCCTCCGACACCGGCAGTCGCTAGCCATGGGCGTCGTGCTGTCGCGGGACGCGCTGGCGGCGTGGGTCGCCGCCGAACGCGCCGCCGGGAAGACCGTCGCGCTGGCCAACGGCGTGTTCGATCTGCTGCACGTCGGTCACGTGCGCTATCTCGAGGGCGCGCGCCGGGAAGCCGATCGGCTGGTCGTGGCAGTGAACGCCGACGCCGGCGTGCGGGTGCTGAAGGGCCCGGATCGTCCGGTGCTGGCCGAGGCCGATCGCGCGGAGCTGGTCGCGGCGCTGCGCTGCGTCGATGCCGTGACGGTGTTCGCCGAGCCCACGGTCACGCCTCTCCTCGAGCTGCTGAAGCCCGACGTCCACTGCAAGGGCACGGACTACACCGTGGACACGGTTCCCGAGCGCGAGACCGTGCGCGCCTACGGTGGGCGCACCGCCATCGTCGGCGATCCGAAGGATCACTCGACGCGCGACCTGCTCCGCACGATCCGCGAGGGGCGCAGGTGACGCCGCTGGCCGTTGACGCGCGAGTGCTGCTGGTGCGGATGGGCGCGTTGGGCGATATCGTCCACGCCCTGCCCGTGCTGGCCGCGCTGCGCGCGTACGCCCCGGGAGTGCGCGTCGACTGGCTGGTGGACGCACGCTATGCGGGTGTGCTCGGGCTCGTCGAAGGCCTGCATCGCGTGGTCGTCGTTCGCGCCGGCGAAGACGGCGACGACGGCCGCACCGTGCGATTCGCTGCCGTTGGCGGGATGGTGCGCGCGTTGACGTTCCTGCAGGACCAGCGCTACGACGTCGCCCTCGACCTGCAGGGCCTGATCAAGTCAGCCCTGTTCGCGCGGCTGTCGGGCGCGAGGCGGGTACTGGGGTTCGCGCGCGACGCGTTGCGTGAACAGGCGGCCGCCTTCGCCTACCAGGAGCACGTGGCGGTGGACGACCGCGGGCACGTCGCGCACAAGAACCTGGCGTTGCTCGCGCCGCTCGGCGTGCCGCCGGTGGGCCTGGTGTTCCCGTGGACGCTGCGGACCTCGGCCGTCGTCGCCGATGTGATCGCGGAGCCGCGCGTCGCGCGGGCCGGCGGTTTCGTGCTGCTGAATCCCGGCGCCGCGTGGGAGAACAAGCGCTGGCCGGCGGAGCGCTTCGGCGCCCTGGCCGCGGCACTGGCGGCACGGCACGGCCTGCCGAGCGTGATCGCCTGGGGTCCGGGCGAGCAGGACCGCGCCGCCGCCGTCGTCGCGGCCTCCCAGGGACAGGCCTTCGCCTCACCGCCGACCACGCTCGCCGACGTCCTCGCCCTGGCGCGCGCGGCGCGACTGTGCGTCTCTGGCGACACCGGCCCGTTGCATCTCGCGGCGTCGGTGGGCACGCCCGTCGTCGCGCTGTTCGGGCCGACGCGGCCGGAGCGCAACGGCCCCTGGCGTCCCGAGGACGTCTCGGTGTCGCGGGCCGCGGAGTGCGTGTGCTTCCACAAGCGGCAGTGCCTGCGCGGTGCCGCGTGCATCAATCGCATCGAGGTCGACGAGGTGCTCGAGGCGTGCACGCGGCGTCTCGCGTCGGGGGTAACGCCGTGAGCGTCGTGCGCGTGCTGGCGCGCTACCGCGTGGCGCTGGGGGGAGTGATGGCCGTGCTGACCTTGTGGCTGGCCAGGCCCACGCCGGCCAGCCTGCTGTGGGGCGCCGCGATTGCCGCGATCGGCGCCGCGCTGCGTCTGTGGGCCGCCGGGCACGTCGAGAAGAGCCGCGAGGTGACATCGAGCGGGCCGTATCGCTTCACGCGCCATCCGCTGTATCTGGGATCGACGGTGATGGGCGTCGGCGTGGCGGTCGCGGCCGCGCAGGTGTGGCTGGGCGCCGCCATCGTGGTCTACCTGCTGGCGACCTTGACCGCGGCGATGCGGGCCGAGGAGGCGCACCTGCGCGAGAAGTTCGGGGCCGCCTACGACCTGTATGCGTCGCGGCAGGTCCCGCCGTCGACGCGCGCCTTCAGCCTGGAGCGGGCGTGGCGCAACCGCGAACACCACGCGCTCGCGGGATTGATCGGCGGGCTCTCGATTCTGGCGCTCAAGGTCTGGTATAGTCAGGGTTTCGTCGGTCCGTAAGGGCGGTTAGCTCAGTTGGTAGAGCACCGGCTTTACACGCCGGCTGTCACAGGTT
>CADEDM010000220.1 GCA_902826065.1 uncultured Acidobacteriota bacterium
CGACGATGGCGGCGTCGACGATCATGCCGATGCCGAGCGCCAGGCCGCCGAAGGTCAGCGTGTTCAGGGTGTAGCCGCCGAAGTAGAGCAGCGCAAAGGTGCCGACCACCGAGATCGGAATCGAGGTGCAGATGATCAGCGTCGAGCGCAGGTCGCGGAGGAAGGCGAAGATGACCAGCACCACCAGCAGGCTGCCGATGAGGGCGTGTTCCTGCACGCTGCCGATCGAGCGGTTGATGTAGACCGACTGATCGTCGAGGACGGACAGGTTCACGCCCGGGATCTCGCGGTTGATGCGGGCGATCTCGGCGCGCACACCCTGGGCAATCTGCACCGTGTTGGTGCCCGACTGCTTCGTGACGCGCATGCGGATGCCGGGATTGCCGTTGATGCGGGTGAAGTTGCGGCGATCCTCGGTCGTGTCGCGGACGTCGGCGATGTCGCGCAGGTAGACCGGCACGCCGTTCTGCGTCATCACCACCAGGTTGCGGATCTCGTCGATGTTCGTGAACTGGCCGGGGCTGCGCAGCAGGAACATGCGGTCGGCTTCGAAGACCTCGCCGAGCGGGATGTTCTGGTTCTCGGTGCGCAGGATGTTGACGACCCGGTCGACGGGGAGGTTGAGCGCCGTGATCTTCTCGCGCGACAAGTCGACGCGGATCTGACGGCGCAGGCCGCCGTCGACGCTGACCGCGGCGACGCCGGCGACGCGCTCGAGCCGCGGCGACAGGTCGTTCTGCGCCATCTCGCGGAGCGTGACCGGATCGAAGTTGCCCTCGACGCCGACGCCCATGATCGGGAACGAGGTCGAGTCGAACTTGAAGATCGTGGGCGGGTCGGCGTCCTCGGGCAGGCGGCCGCGGACGCGGTCGATGCGGGACCGCACTTCATCGGCCGCCTCGTTGAGGTCGGTGCCCCACGTGAAGTTGAGGCGAACGGTGCTGTTGCCTTCCGACGAGGTCGAGTTGATCTGGTCGAGCCCGGCCACGGCGCTGACCGCCTGCTCGATCGGCCGCGTGATCAGCTCCTCCATCTCGAGCGGGCCGACGCCGGTGTAGGCGACGCGGACCGTGATCGACGGGAAGCTCACGTCGGGCATCAGGTCCACGGGCAGCCGGGTCAGCGAGATGGCGCCCAACAGCACCACGACGAAGCTCAGCATGAACATCGTCACGGGCCGTTCGATGGCGAGTCGCGGGATACTCATCGATCCTCCTGCAAGTCCACTCGGTGCAACCGTCGCCTACTGACCGGGCCGGCGTCTGGCGGCTTCGCTGTCCGGCCGCGGCGTCGCGCTGCCCGCGCCGGCGGTCGGCGCCGCGTCACCCGTCGCCTGGCCTTCGGCCCCGCCCGGCCGGCGCCGTCCGCCGCCCTGGCCACCGGGACCGCCCTGGCCCGGGGCGCCGCCCGGACCGCCACGGCCTCCAGGCTGGCCGGCCACGACCAGCGTGTCGTTGTTGCGCAGGGCCGAGGCGCCGCCGGTCACGAACGTGTCGCCCATCGCGACGCCGCTTCGTGCCTCCACGCGGTCCGTGTCCTCGATGCCGACTTCGAGCGGCTGGAACTTCGCCTTGTTCTCGGACGTGAGCATGAAGACGCCGCGGGCGCCCTCGTAGTCGACCACCGCCGCCTTGGGCACGAGCGTCGCGTCCTTGCGGCTCTCGATCGTCACGCTCATGCGCGCGTACATGCCGGGCTTCAGCCGGTAGTCGAGGTTGGGCACTTCGATCTCGATCTCGGCGGTGCGCGTCGCCGGGTCCAGCACCGGCGCCACACGCGCGATGCGCCCGCGGAACGTCTCGCCGGGGAACGCATCGACCGTGACGCTGGCGGGGTCGCCGGAGTTGACGAGACGCAGATCCTTCTCGACGACGTTGGCCACCAGGCGGACGGAGCTGATGTCGACCACCGAGGCCACCGGCGCCTGCTGCGAGGCCCACGCGCCGGCGTCCATGTTGCGCTTGCCGACGAAGCCATTGACCGGCGACGTGATGCTGGTGTTGCCGAGCGCGATGCGCAGCTCCTCGAGCCGCGCCTGGGTCTGCGAGAGCTGGGCCCGCGCCAGATCGAGCTGGGCGACGGCCGCGGACTGGCGCGCTTCGGCGTCATCGAGCGACTGCCGCGGCAGGAGCTGGCGCTGGAACAGGTTCTGTGACCGATCGAGATTCACCTGCGCGAACTTCAGGTCGGCCTCGCGCTGGCGGATCGTGGCTTCCGCGACCTGATGCGACGCTTCGGCCTGCTTGACCTGTTCACGAATCTCCTGGTCTTCGATCTTGGCAAGGAGCTGCCCGCGCGACACGCGGTCGCCGAGCTTCACGTTCATCGCGATCAGCCGGCCGGCCGTGCGCGGCACGACGTCGACCGTCGTGGCGCCGATCAGGTTGCCGACCACGCTCAACTGCGCAGTGATGTCGCCCTTGGCGGCCTTACCGACCTCGACCGTCATCGGCGGCCGGAACCCGCCGCCGAAGCCGCCGCCGGGACCGCCGCCAGGACCACCGCCCGGCCGTCCACCGCCGCCCGGGCCGCCGGCACCAGGTCCGCCAGGACCGCCCTGCGCGCCGTCACTCTTCTCCGAGCACGCGGCACTCGCCGCGAGCACGCCCGCCATCACCGCGATGGCAAGCCCCTGCCACACCCTGTTGCGCATCATGCGTCTGCCTGACTCGAGGGCCGCACCGTTCTCGCCGCGCGTCACTGCGTCCCTCCACCCTGGTTGCCGGTCGCGTTGTTGCCACCGGCGTTGGTGCCGGTGTTCGTGCCGAGATTGGTGCCGCCGGCACCGGCTGGCGCTTCCTGGGCGCGCTCGAACGCGACCAGGGCCCGCTGCAGATCGGTGAGGGCGCGCAGCTCGACGTTCTGGGCGTCGGACAGATCCCGTTGCGCCTGCACGACGAAGAAGTTCGTCGACAGTCCGACCTCGAACTTGCTCTGTTCCGCCTCGAGGCGGCGCTCGGCGAAGGCGCGTGCGGCGCGGGCCGCTTCCACGCGGCGCACGTTGGCCTGCACCTGCAGTGCGGCGTTGGTGACTTCCGTCGCCACCTGCAGTTCCAGGGCCCGCAGCCGCGTCGTCTGCTGCGTACGCAGCACGCGGTTGCGCGCGTACTGGCCGTTGGCGTTGTTGCCCCCCAGTGGATAGCTGACCGTGAGTGCGGCGTTCCACGTGGGGAAGTCGACACCGCGGATCAACCGCAATGCGTCGAAGTAGCCGCCGGGGATGGTGTTGCCGGTCAACCGTGCGGTGGGCCCGGTACCCTCGCGTTCGAGCTGCTGGCCGCCGAGGCCGGTGGCGCCGTAGTTCACCTGCAGGTCGAGCGCGGGCCGCGTCTGGTTGCGCCAGAAGCGCAGCGTGACGTCGTTGCTGTCGAGATTCTTTCGGGCGGTGGCGAGGTCGGTGCGCTTCTCGAGCGCGGTGCGGACGGCCGCGCCGACGTCGAGCGCCGGCACCTCGAGCTGCGGCGAGTCGGTCGTGCGCAGCTCCTGCTCCCACAACGGATCGCTGGTGCCGGTCACGATCAGGCGCTTCAGCGCCAGCTGCGCGGTGGCCAGCGTGGCTTCGGCCTGGGCCACGGTCTGCCGCCGATTCGCGGCCTCGGCCTCGGCCTGCACCACGTCGATCGGCGCCAGTGTGCCGACCTCGACGCGCGCCTGGTTGTCCTCGACGAGCTTCTGCGCCAGGTCGAGCGACCGCTGCGCGACGTCGACGGCGGCACGCGCGAACGCGAGCTCCCAATAGGCGTTGCGGACGTTGGCGACGGTCTGCGCGATGGTCGCGCGCAGCGTCTCCTGGCCGATGTCGCGGGTGATCTGCGCGATGGCGAGCTGCTGGCGGTTGGTGTCGATGGTGAAGTCGCGCAGGAGCGGCTGCGTGAACGTGGCGTTCAGGCTGCTGTTGAATGCCGGGTTGTAGTTGGCGAGGTTGTTCGACGTGGCCTGGCGCGTGTTGCCGAAGGCCAGGTTGACGTTGCCCCCGCCCCACGGCATCTCCTGCGTGACGCCGAAGTTGTACGTGGTCGTGTCGTTGACGACGCGGTTACCGCCGGCCAGCGTGTTGGTCGCCGGGTTCACCTGGTGGCGCTGGCCCAGGTTCGAGCTGGCGAGGGGCCGGTAGAAATTGCGCAGTCCGGCGATCTGGAAGTCGGCCGCCTGCGGCGTCAGGCGCTCGACGGCGATGTCGAGGTTCTGCTTGAGGGCGAGCTCGACCGCGTCGGTCAGGCCCAGCTCGCGCACGCCGGTCACCTGCAGGGCGCGCGTCACGGCGGGTTCGCCCGCCGGGGCTTTCGCCGATTCGGCCTCGAAGCGGGCGACCGCTTCGCGAACCAGCGCGTCGTGGCGCGCGTCCTGGGCGCTCGCGGGGGACGCAATCGCCATGGCAGACAGCGCCAGCGGCGCGAGAAACGGCACTCGGCTCGACATCGTCACGGATACCTGCGGTTACTTCTGCTGGGGGCGGCGGGAATGGGAGCGCTTGGCGCGCTCGTGTTCATCGAAGAGCACCTTGAGCTTCACGTGCTGATCGGACGTGAGCAGCCGGCGCATGCGATAGAGCATCAGGCCGCGCGCCTGCCCCAGGTCGGCCCGGGCGGATTCGACGCGCGCGATGAGCTCCGCGGCCACGCCGTCGTCGGCGCGGCCGTCGTTCACCATGGCCTGCAGATCGGCCTGGAGGCGATCGAGTGTGACCTTCTGGGTCCGCATCGCGGGCCCGGCGGCCTGATAGATGTCCTCGAGGCGCGACACCTGCTCGGGGCTGAGTGCGAGCTCGCGCTGGAAGCGCTCTTCCTGCCACCACTTGAAGCTCTGGGCTCCGGCCGGGACGGCCAGGATCGCCAGGCTGACGGCGGCGGCGAGCAACCGGCGCACGACGGACAGCGGACGGAACGGCATCGTATCGGCTCTACGATTGGGCGGAGGCGGCCGTTTACCGCGTGGCGGCCGGCGACGGCGGGGCGTCCGTGAACGTCGTCAGTGTGTGTACGACTGTCTCCACGAGGTTGTCCGGCGTCGAGGCGCCCGAGGTCAAACCGACGACGACTGGCCCTGCCGGCAGCCAGTTGGCCGACACGATCTCGGCCTTCGTGGCCACGTCGCGATGGCGGATGGCGTCGGCCGACAGCAGCCCGCCCGGATCGGCGATGTGGAACGTCGGCACCTTGCCGGCACAGAGGCGGGCCAGGTTGCAGGTGTTGCTGCTGTTGTAGCCGCCGATCACGATCATCAGGTCGATGGCGCGCTCCTCGAGCATCGCCACGACGGCGTCCTGACGGTCCTGCGTGGCGCTGCAGATCGTGTCGAAGGCGCGGAAGTGCTCGGCCTCCGCGGCGGCGCCGTACCGCCCGTGCATCGCGGCCCGGAACCGCTCGCCGATGGCGAACGACTCGGTGCTGAGCATCGTCGTCTGGTTGGCGCAGCCGATGCGCCGCAGGTGCACGTCGGGATCGAAGCCGGGCGAGCAGGCGGCGTGGAAGCGTTCGAGCAGCGCGGTGCGCGCCGTGCTGCCCGGCGGGTGCGCGGCGGTGATGAACGCGCAGACCTCCGCGGCCTCGGAGTGATCGAGCACCACGAGGTAGTGCCCGCCCGGCACCTGCACCGCCTGCGAGGCGGTGGCCCGCGTCTCCTCGTGCCAGTGCTTGCCGTGGATGATCGAGGTGAAGCTGTCCTGCGCGTAGCGCCGGACGTTCTTCCACACGTTCAGCACCGATCCGCAGGTGGTGTCGACCAGGGTGCAGCCGATGCCGTCGAGCCGCACCAGATCCTCGACCGTCACGCCGAACGCCGGCAGGATCACGACGTCGTCGGCGGTGAGCGCGTCCCACGACTCGCCGGGGTCCGACAGGAACCGGATGTTTTGGGCGCGCAGCTGATCGTTGACGTGAGGATTGTGGATGATCTCGCCGGTGAGGAACACGCGGCGGGCCGGGAACTTCAGGCGCGCCTGATAGGCGTAGTCGACGGCGCGATCGACGCCGTAGCAGAACCCGAATTCCTTCGCGAGGTGCACCGTGAGGCGGCCGGCCTCGTAGCGGTAGTCGCGCGCCTTGATCTCGGCGACGAGCGGGCTGTGGTAGCTGGCCGCCAGCTGGCCGGCGACCTCGTGCTTGAGATCCAGGCCGCGTTTGAAGATGAGCGACGGCACGTCAGCGCGTCTCGTACACGATGGGCGTGAGCCCATCGAGCGCGCCGAACTCGGGCCGGACGTCGCGGCTCAGCGCTTCGTCGACGTCGCTGAGCAGCGTGTCGTCGCGCAGCACCGCCTGCGTCGCGCCACCGGACTTCGCCACGGCCACGGGCGCGGCGTTCGTCGCGGCCGGCCGGCGTTCCAGCTGGCCGACGGCCACGCCGAGGATCAAGCCGGCCGCGGCCGCCGCCAGAATCCATCGCGGGTCACGCACGGTGGCGTGCGGCGCGGTCGGTTCGGCCGACGTGCGGGGGAACGCGATCACCCGCGCCGAGCCGGCACGGGCGATGCGCTGCAGGATCGCGGAACGCTGCCGTTCCAGCGCTTCCGGCGGGAAGGCGGCGTCGGCCGCCGCCTGGGCGCCGGCACGGCTCGAGGCCAGCCGGGAGGCCAGACGGGCCTGCCGCCGCCGGCACACGGCGCACGACGCCAGATGGCCGGTCGTGGCGGCGTCGGCGCGATCGAGTAGCGACAGCCCGAGCTCGGCCGTGTCGGGATGGCGGCGGAGGAATCGCATCAGGAGCCCTCCAGCACCGCACGCAGCTTGCGCACGGCGCGAAACAGGTGGACACGCAGCGTCGCCGGGTTGAGGCCCAGCACCTCGGCGGCCTCGGCTGGCGAGGTCTCGTGGACGTGGCAGAGCACGAAGGCCTCGCGCTGGCGATCGGGCAGCGACCGGACGGCCTCGGCCACGGTGCGCCAGGTGCTGTCGGCCAGCAGGCGGCGCTCGGGCGACGGCTCGGGGCTGGGCGCCATCAGCAGCGCGGTATCGGCGGCCTCGTCGGACGTGTGGGCGCCGGGCTGGCGCTTCCGGCCCTTCAGGCGATCGAGGCACGTATTCACGAGAATCCTCGTGAACCACGCTTCGAACGGCTGATCGGTGCGGTACGACGTCATGTGGGCGTAGACCTTCACGAAGGCGTCCTGCACCGCGTCGTCCGCGTCGGCCGCGTTGGCCAGGTAGTAATAGGCCAGCCGCACCGCACGGCGCTGCACCGCGGCGACGAGATCCCCGAAGCGATCCGCCGCCCCGTCCCGATCGCCAGCCTCGAGGCACGCCTTCACCTCCGCCGCGAGGGCGGTGGCGGTGTCGGTGGCTCCGGGCTGTCGCCTGGGCGCGGTTGGCACGCCTGTCATGAGTGGTTACGCCGGAGGTACCGACGCGTTTACGGATTCTACCAAGGTCGTTGTATTGACTTCGCGCAAACTTGGCCGGTACGATCAGACGTTCGGCCCTGCGCGTCCGCCGGGCCGCGGGAGACGTAATGGCATCCACTGCAGGCACCTCCGGCCTCGCCGCCCACGGGATCTCGACCACCGGGCCCATCCACTGGAACCTGGACGCCGCCGTCCTGTACGAGCACGCGCTGCGCCGCGGCGAGGGCGCGATTGCCGCCGAAGGCCCGCTGGTCTGCCGCACCGGCCAGCACACCGGCCGGTCGCCCAACGACAAATTCGTGGTGAAGGAGCCCTCGAGCGAGGGCCACGTGCACTGGGGCAAGGTGAACAAGCCCCTCGGCCTGGAGCACTGGGCCAGCCTGCGTGCCGACGTCGTGCAGCACCTCGGCGACAAGGAGCTGTTCGTCCAGAACCTCCACGCCGGCGCCGACCCCGCCTACCGCTTGCCGGTGCGGATGGTCAGCGAGTTCGCCTGGCACAGCCTGTTCGTCCGGAACCTGTTCATCGTCCCGACCGCGGCCGAGCTGGCGGCGCACTCGCCAGAGTTCACCGTCATCTGCGCGCCGTCGTTCAGGGCCGACCCGGCCCGCCATGGCACCCGGTCGGACGTCGCCATCGTGGTGAACATGGCGGCGCGCGAGGTGTTGATCGCCGGCACCAGCTATGCGGGCGAGAACAAGAAGTCGATCTTCAGCGTGCTGAACTACCTGCTGCCGCTCAAGGGCGTGCTGCCGATGCACTGCTCGGCCAACATCGGCCGCGGTGGCGACACGGCGCTCTTCTTCGGGCTGTCGGGCACCGGCAAGACCACGCTCTCGAGCGACCCCGACCGCGGCCTCATCGGCGACGACGAACACGGCTGGAGCGA
>CADEDM010000221.1 GCA_902826065.1 uncultured Acidobacteriota bacterium
GACCGAGCCGGGGAACAGGAGTTCCTTGGAAGCCACGAAGTCCCAGTTGTTGCGCATCGGTGTGCGCACATCACCGAGCGTGCGCGAACTCGTGCCGAGCGTGTAGGCAGGCGTCTGCGAGAAGGCGGCGTTGTTGAGCCAGTTCTGCGGAGTCGGGCCGCTGCCAGAGACACGGTCGGTGTAGTCGCCCGACGTGTAGGGATCCGAACCGCTCACCGTCGACCGCTGCATGCGGTTGAAGAGGTTGAGGTCGTTGTTGAGGTCGCGCATCTGGTACGGGAAGCCGCTCTCGATCGTGATGATCGACGAGATCGTCCAGCCGCCCAGGAGGTGCTTCGCGATCCCCTCGTTGGCCCAGCGCTTGCCCTCGCCGAACGGCAGCTCGACGATCGGCGTGATCGCCAGCTTGTGCGGCACGTCGAGCAGGCCGATGGAGTATTCGCCGTCGATGTTGTAGGAATCCTGCGCTTCGGTCGAGGCGCTGGAGAAGAAGTTCGACTCGCCGAACTGGTTGTCCTTCAGACGGCTGAAGGTGTAGTTGATGCGACCGCCCCACCCGTTGGTGACGCGCTTCTCGAACTTGAACACGGCGGCGTGGTACTGGCTCTCGCCCGACGTGTTCTGCCGCATCAGGATGTCGCCGAACTGCGGGAACGGCCGCAGCAGCTGACGGCGCTGCACCGTCGCGACGGTGGGCTGGAAGCCCGTGCCGGTACCGAAGAACGGGTTGGGCACCTGCTCCAGCAGCGCCGTGCCCAGCGACAGGAACGACGGGTTCACCTGGTTGATGTTGAGGATGCCGTCGTTTGATCCGCCCAGCCCGAGATCGCGGCCGGTGGCGCCCACGTACTCGAAGCCCACCGCGATGTTGCCGGGGAGCTCACGCGACAGGTCGACCGAGTACTGATGGATGTAGGGCGCCTTCTTGTCCTGGTCGATGAACTCGACGACCTGGCCGACGCCCGTGAGCGCGCCACGCGTGTTGCCGAACGGCGTCAGGACGCCGGTCGGGAACGGGTTGACCATGTCGAGCGTCGGGCGGAACTGGTTCTGCGGCGACGTCGTGACCTGCGTGAAGCCGATGTTGCCGTAGTTGTTGGCGCCGACCGCCTGGTAGTTCCACGGCGCCCAGTAGATGCCGTAGCCGGCGCGGACGACCGTCTTCGGGTTGAACGAGTAGACCAGGCCGAGGCGCGGCGAGATCTTCATCGCCGGCGGGTCGCCCTGGTAGCGGTTGGCGCCGTTCTGGCCGGCGTAAACGAGGCCGCCGCGCACCGGGTTGCCGTTGACCACGATGCTGCCCAGCGTGCCGCCGGGGTTCAGCGTGCGGTCGAACGCGACGGTGAAGCCGTCGTTCTTCTCGGTGAGACCGGTCTCGTGCTCGACGCGCACGCCGTAGTTCACGGTCAGCTTCGGGCTGACGCGCCAGTCGTCCTGCACGTAGCCGCCGAAGTAGTGCACCTTGGCATTGAACGGGCTCGACACGGTGACGGTGCTCTGATTGCTCGGGTCGCCCGAGGGATAGCCGAGCAGCATGCTCGCGATCGCGTTGCCGCCGGTCAGCGTCGTCGGGCTGCCGGACGTGAAGAAGCGGTCGAACGCGAACAGCCCCGCGCCGCCCGCGAACGACTGCGTGTCGACGCCGATCTGACGGTAGTCGCCGCCGGCCTTGAAGGTGTGGCGGCCGACCAGCTTCGACACCGCGACGTTCGCGGCCTGCGAGTACCAGATCAGCTTGTTGGGGTCGATCGCGCCGATCGACGTGTAGTCGGTCATGGTGGCGCGCGGGAACTTCTGGACCTGCAGGTTGCTCAGGAACGATTGCGCGAAGCCGAGCTGCGCCGGGTCGTATTCCACCGACAGCGTGTTCTGGTCGCTGAAGCGGGTGTAGCCGTAGCGGGCCGTGACCACCGTGTTGTTGCCCGGCAGCCAGGTGTTGTTCAACGCGGCGATGTGGACGCGGCGCTTGAGGATGTAGTCGTTGCGCTCGGCGAACGCGTTCGGGTCGCTCTGCTTGATCAGCTGGTTCGCGCAAGGCTCGTTGGTCTTGTTATAGAGGTAGAAGCCCTGCGACGACAGGGCGTCGCTCCAGCGGTGGTCGACCTTGCCGGTGTACATGATGGCGCGGTCTTCGATCTCCGCGATGCTGGCGAAGTTGTTGGTGCCGTTGCTGATGTCGGTCGTCGGGTTCGGCAGGTAGCTCAGCATCTTCGAGGTGACCCCGTTGATGCGGCCCGCCGGGATGATGTTGCCGGGGAACGCCGTGCGGCCGTTGCCATTGGCGTCGCCCGTCAAGGGGTCGTAGATCACGACGAGATTGCCGGCGGCGTCGCGGGTCTGCGAGAAGTCGCCCGCCTTCTCACGCGCGGTCGGGACGCGGCTGCCGGCGTTGCGCGACGTCTTCGAGCCGTAGCCCTCCGACGCGGCCCAGAAGAAGGTGCGGTTGCGGACGATCGGACCGCCGAAGCCGCCGGCGCCGGTGTGGAAGTAGAGCTCGGGCTTGGGGACGTTCTGCAGCCGCGAGTAGAAGTTGTTCGACGTGCCCCAGCCGGGACGGCCCTGGTAGAAGCCGCTGCCGTGCCACTCGTTGGTGCCCGACTTGGTGGCGACGTTGAAGGTGCCGCCGCCGGTGCGGCCGGTTTCCGCGTCGTACTGGTGCACCTGCACGTTCACGCCCTCGAGCGCTTCGAGCGTCGGATTGGCCGTGGCGCGGTTGCGCAGGTCGGTGATCGGCACGCCGTCGATCAGGTAGTTGTTGGCGCGGCGGGCACCGCCGCCCAGTGACAGCAGCGACGCGTTGGTCTGGTCCTGCTGACGGTTGAACTGCGAGTCGCCCGAGGCCACGACCGTGGGCACGGTGACCGCGAACAGGAAGGCCGAGCGGCCGCCGCTCGGGAGCGTCTCGAGCTGCTGCGAGTCGATGACGCCGCCGGTCGACGCGTTCGACGTGTCGATGAGCGGGGCCGCGCCCGTCACCGTGATCGTCTCCTGCAGCTGACCGACTTCGAGGGTGATGTCGAGGGTGACGAACTGCTGCGTGGAAATCCGGACGCCCTTGGTCTCGAACGTGCGGAAGCCCGTGAGCGTGGCCTTGACCGTGTAGTTCCCCGGCTGGACGGCGCCGAAGCTGTATTCGCCCGATTCGTTCGAGACGGCGTCACGAGTAGCGCCCGTGCCCTCGTTCACCAGTTCCACCGTCACACCGGGAATAACGCCATTCGCGTCTTTCACCGCGCCGCGCACGCCGCCCGTGAACGTCTGGGCGACTGCGTAGCTTCCAGTCGTTGCCACCACCATGGCGACGACCAGTAGTTGCCGAAGGGTCTTCATGGTCACCTCTCGTTAAAGGTCCCTCAAACACCCACGCCATCCCCGACTGCCACTTCGCGTGAGCGCGCATCGCGCGGGACGTCCCGGAGACGCGATCCACCACTCGTGCCAGTACGGAGGGAGCGGGGGCCGGCACCGGGGCGAGCCGACGAAAGCGCCAGAATCGTAGGGGAGATCACCCGCGTAACGCAAGCGTTACCTGATGGATGGCGCATGGACGCCATCTCGCGATCCAATGCAACCGTGCGCACGCGTCCAAACGTCCGGATCGAACGGGCGTTCAGCGGCGGGGCGCGGGACGAATCGCCGGGATTGGCAAGTCAGTGACCGCCCCTTCACTCGCCGGCGCGACCAGGCGCGCGTACTTCGCCAGGGCGCCGCGCGTGTACGCGGGACGCGGCGCGGTCCAGCGTCGGCGGCGCGCCGCGAGCTCGCGGGCGCTCACCGCGGCGTCGATCGTGCGGCGGCGGGCATCGATGGTGATGGCGTCGCCATTCCGCACCAGGGCGAGCGGGCCGCCCTCGGCGGCTTCGGGCGTGACGTGGCCGACGACGAAGCCGTGCGTGCCGCCCGAGAAGCGGCCGTCGGTGATGAGCGCGACGTCGTTCCCGAGGCCGCGACCGATGAGCGCGCTGGTCGGCGACAGCATCTCGCGCATTCCCGGCCCACCGCGGGGCCCCTCGTAGCGGATGACGACCACGTGGCCGGCTTTCACACGACCGGCGAGGATGGCCTCGAGGGCCGCTTCCTCGCGGTCGAAGACGATCGCCTTCCCGCTGAAGCGCTCCCCTTCCTTGCCGCTGATCTTGGCCACCGCGCCCTCGGGGGCGAGATTGCCGCGCAGCACCACGAGGTGGCTGTCCTTCTTCACGGGCGCGCTGAGCGGCAGCACCACGTCCTGCCCGGCGGGATAGTCGGCGACGTCGCGGA
Source organism: uncultured Acidobacteriota bacterium (assembly GCA_902826065.1). Classification (GTDB taxonomy): domain Bacteria; phylum Acidobacteriota; class Vicinamibacteria; order Vicinamibacterales; family UBA2999; genus CADEFD01. The sequence continues at coordinate 4,261 of CADEDM010000221.1, forward strand.
GGTTCTCGGCCACGGTCCGCCCGGTGACGGTGAGGACATCGCCGTGCAGGAGCTTCGCGTCGAGCAGGCGCTTCATCAGCGGCGTCAGGCCGCCGATGCGCACGAGCTCGGCCATCATGTTGCGGCCGCTCGGCCGCAGGTCGGCCAGCACCGGCACGCGCTTGCCGATGCGGGTGAAGTCGTCGAGCGTCAGCCGCACGTTGGCCGCGCGGGCGATGGCGAGCAGGTGCAGCACCGCGTTCGTCGATCCCCCCAGGGCGATGACCACCGTGATGGCGTTCTCGAACGCCTGCCGCGTCAGCATCCGGCGCGGTGTCAGGCCGTCGCGGACGAGGCGCGCCACCGCCTCGCCGGCGCGGCGGCAGTCGTCGCGCTTCTCGGGCGAGATCGCCGCCTGCGCCGAGCTGTTCGGCAGGCTGAGCCCGAGCGCCTCGATCGCCGAGGCCATGGTGTTGGCCGTGTACATGCCGCCGCACGATCCGGCCCCGGGGCACGCGTGCTGCTCGAGGTCCGCGAGATCGCCGTCCGACAGCTTGCCCGCCGCGTGCTTCCCCACCGCCTCGAACACCGACACGATGTCCACCGGCTGCCCGCGCCAGATGCCGGGCATGATCGTGCCGCCGTAGACGAACACCGCCGGCCGATCGAGGCGCGCGATCGCCATCGCGCAGGCCGGCATGTTCTTGTCGCAGCCGCCGATGGCCACCAGACCGTCGAAGCCCTCGGCCCCGACCACGGTCTCGATCGAGTCGGCGATGACCTCGCGTGACACCAACGAGTACTTCATGCCCTCGGTGCCCATCGAGATGCCGTCGGACACCGTGATGGTGTTGAAGATGACGCCCTTGGCGCCGGCCGCGTCGACCCCGGCCGACGCCTCGCGGGCCAGGCCGTCGATGTGCACGTTGCACGGCGTCACCTGGCTCCACGTCGAGCACACGCCGATGTGCGGGCGGGAGAAATCGTCGCGTGTGAATCCGACGGCGTGCAGCATGGCCCGACCGGCCGCGCGGGCCGGTCCGTCGACGACCGCCGACGAGAACCGCCGCGGCGCCGGCGCCGATGATCGTGAGGCGGGCGACGTGGATCGAGCGTGCGTGGTCGACTTCGGGCGGCGCGTCGGAGGCATCCGCGCACTTTACCATCCACGCGATCACGGGGGCTGCTCACGAGATCGGCCGAGGCACGTCTCCGCTCACGCGATCTCCGCATGGCGAGATGACGAGATACCATCGGTCGTGTGATCGCCCTGCGCCTGGACATCTGGCTCCACGTCGCGTGCCTGTTCAAGACGCGCTACGAAGCGCAGCGCGCCTGCCGGAACGGCAAGGTCGATGTCAACGGCGTCACCGCGAAGCCGCATCGCGACGTCAAGCCCGGGGATCGGCTGACCATCGGACGGCCGTATGGCCGCACGCAGATCGTGGTGGTGAAGGCCCTCGCCGACGCGCACATCGCGAAAGCCGAGGCCCGCCAGCTCTACGACGACGAGACGCCGCCGCCGACGCCGGAAGAAGTGGCGATGCGGAAGCTCGAGCGCGTCTTCCGCGCCACGATGGCGCCGAAGCAGCGGCCCGACAAGCGCGAGCGCCGGCTGCTGCGCGGCCTCAAAGGCGCGTAGACTGACCCTGTCCCCATGCGCGCGCGCCTGCGTGTCCTCATCTTCGCCGTCCTCGTCCTGACGGTGTTCGTCCTGCCGACGGCGGTCGAACTGCTGACCGACTGGTGGTGGTTCGGCGAGGTCGGGCAGCAGGCGGCGTACGCCACGATGGTCACCGCCCAGAGCATGCTCGTCGCGGTGACGCTCGTGGTCGCGGCGGTATGGCTCACCCTGCACCTTCGCGCCGCGGCGCGGACGCTGCCCGTGGAATCGCAGCAGGTCTCCACGCCCGAGGGCCTGACGCTGGCGCTGCCCGCGCGCCGGGAGGTCCAGGCGCTCGCGACGGTGGCGGCGCTGGGCGCGGCGCTGCTGATCGCGCTGTACGCCGGGTCGTCGTGGCTCGAGGTGCTGGCCTGGCGGCACGCCGGCACCTTCGGCGTCGCCGATCCCGTGCTGGGACGCGACGTCGCGTTCTACGTCTTCACGCTGCCGGTGCTGGAACTGGCCCGGTCGCTGACGCTGTTGCTGGTCGGACTCGCCGCGGCCGGCGCCGGCGCCATCTACCTGCTCGCCGGCCAGGTCGCCATCACGCCGTTCGGCCTGCGCCTCGCCCAGCGCGCGCGCCGCCACCTCGGGCTGCTGGCGGCGGCCTTCCTGGTGCTCGCCGCCGCGGGCGCCTGGCTCGAACGGCCGCAGATGCTGCTGCAGCCGACCGGTATCATCCGCGGCGCCGGCTACACCGATGTGCACGCGCGCTTCCCGCTCGCCCTGGTCAACGTCGGCGCCGCGCTGGTCGCCGCCGGCCTGGCCGCGGCGTGGGCGGTCCGCGGGCGGACCCGAGACGCGCTGGCCGCCGTCGGCGTCTACGGTCTCACCGCGGTCGCCGGGCCGGTCTACGCCGAGGCGATCCAGCGCTTCGCGGTGACGCCCAACGAGCAGGCCCGCGAGGCCCCGTTCATCCAGTACAACATCGACGCCACGCGGGCGGCCTTCGCGCTCGACCGCATCGTCGAACGGCCGCTGACCGGCGACGCCGAGCTGACGCGGGCCGACATCGATCGCAATCGCGCCACCTTCGACAACGTGCGGCTGTGGGATCACCAGCCGCTGCTCGAGACGTTCGGCCAGATCCAGGAAATCCGCACCTACTACGACTTCACGGCCGTCGACAACGACCGCTACGAGATCGACGGCCAGCTCCGCCAGGTGATGCTCTCGGCGCGCGAACTGAACCCGAGCGCCCTGCCCAACCGCACGTGGGTCAACGAACGCCTGACGTTCACGCACGGCCACGGTCTCACGCTCGGCCCCGTGAATCAGGTGACCTCGGAAGGGCTGCCGGTGCTGTTCATCCGCGACCTGCCGCCGGTCTCCACGGTGAACCTGCCGGTCACCGAACCCAGCCTCTACTTCGGCGAGCTGGCCAACGAGTACGCGATCGTCCGGACCCGGACGCGCGAGTTCCACTACCCGAAGGGCGACGCCAACGTCTTCAACACCTACGACGGCCGCGGTGGCATCGTCCTCGACTCGGCGCTCAAGAAGCTGGCGTTCGCGATCCGGTTTCGAACCTACCAGCTGCTGCTGAGCGACGACATCACGACCGAGAGCCGCCTGCTGTTCGATCGGCAGATCAAGCGCCGGGCGCAGAAAATCGCGCCGTTCCTGACCTTCGACAACGATCCCTACGCCGTCGTCTACGACGGCCGCCTCGTGTGGATCCTCGACGCCTACACCGTGTCGGGGCGCTACCCCTACGCGACCGAAGGCGCGCCGGGCGTGAGCTACATCCGCAACGCCGCCAAGGTCGTCATCGACGCGTATCACGGCACGACGGACTTCTACCTCGCCGAGCCGAACGACCCGATCGCGCAGGCCTACGGGCGCGCCTTTCCGTCGCTGTTCAAGCCGCTCGACGAGATGCCGGCCGGTCTGCGCGCCCACCTCCGCTATCCCGAGGACATCTTCGCGTTGCAGGCCGGCGTCTACGCCACCTACCACATGACCGAGAGCGCGGTCTTCTACAACAAGGAAGACCAGTGGGAGGTGCCGTCGATCGACGCCAGCGGACAGCCGGTGCGCATGGCGCCGTACTACACGATTATGAAACTGCCCGGTGAGAGCACCGCGGAGTTCATCCAGATGCTGCCGTTCACGCCGCGGCGGCGCGACAACCTCGCCTCGTGGCTGGTGGCGCGCTCCGACGGCGCGCACTACGGGCAGCTCATGGCATTCGAGTTCCCGAAGCAGAAGCTCGTCTTCGGCCCGCGCCAGGTCGTGGCCCGCATCAACCAGGACCAGGTGATCTCGCCGCAGATCACGCTCTGGAACCAGCAGG